>NZ_JBIVAX010000041.1:0-78516 GCF_044745805.1 Kitasatospora sp. NPDC086801 | reverse complement strand
CTGCAGTTACTCCTCGCCACCTGGGCCGGCGCCTGCCCCACCTGCCATCGCGACATCCGCATACCCACACGGACCTGACCAAGCACTACTAGTGCTCCAGCAGGACCACGTCGACCTCGCTGCCGGCGGGCAGGGCGGTGACGGCCTCGGGGACGGTGATCAGGCAGTTCGCCCGGGCCAGGGCGCCGACCAGGTGCGACTCGGCGCCGCCCACCGGCTCGACGGTGCCGTCCGCCGCCGAGTAGCGGCCGCGCAGGAACTGCCGGCGGCCGGCCGGGGAGCGCAGCGCCGCCGGGCAGAGCGCGCGGACCACCGGGCGGTGGACGTCGGCGGCGCCGAGCATGGTGCGGATGACCGGGCGGACGAACAGCTCGAAGGAGATGTAGGCGCTGACCGGGTTGCCAGGCAGGGCGAGCAGCGGGACACCGGCCGTGCCGCCGATCCGGCCGAAACCCTGCGGCTTGCCGGGCTGCATCCGCAGCCGGCGGAAGTCGACGCTTCCGTAGGACTCGAAGACCTCCTTGACCACGTCGTACGCGCCGACGCTGACCCCGCCGCTGGTGACGATCAGGTCGGCCCGGCCGAGTTGGTCCTCCAGGACGGCGCGCAGTTGGTCGGCCTGGTCCGGGACGGCGCCGACCCGGTAGGCGATGGCGCCGGCGTCCTGGGCGGCCGCGGTGAGGGTGAAGCTGTTGGAATCGGAGATCTGCCCGGGGCCGACCGGCTCTCCGGGCTGGACCAGCTCACTACCGGTGGACAGCACCACGACCCGGGGGCGCGGGCGGACCTTGACGGTGGCGCGGCCGATCGCGGCGAGCAGGCCGAGCTGGGTGGGGCCGAGCCGGGTGCCGGCCTCCAGGACCTGGGAGCCGGCCGCGACGTCGCTGCCGCGGCGGCGGATGTGGGCGCCCTCGGCGACCGGGCGCAGGACGCGGACCTCCTCGTCCCCGACGGGCGCGGTCATCGCGTCGGCGGGCGCGGTCATCGCCTCGGCGGGCGCGCCGGTGCCGGTGCCGCCGTCGGTCCATTCGACCGGGGCGACGGCCTGGGCGCCGGGTGGGACGGGGGCGCCGGTCATGATCCGGGCGGCCTGGCCGGGCCCGACCCGGGGCAGTTCGCCCGCGCCGGCGGCGATGTCGCCGACGACCGCGAGCACCGAGGGGTACAGGTCGGTGGCGCCGGCGGTGTCCGCGGTGCGCACGGCGTAGCCGTCCATCGAGCTGTTGTCGAAGGACGGCAGGTCGCCGTCGGCGAGGATGTCCTCGTCGAGCCGGCAGCCCTGGGCGTCGAGCAGTTGCAGCTCGATGGCGGGCAGCGGGCCGACCGCGGCCAGGACGTCGGCGAGGTGCTCGTCCACGGTCCAGAGGCGGGGGGCCGCCGGTGCCGGGTCCGTGGTTCCGTCGCAGCAGGCTGCGGCGGATCCGGTGGTGTGTTGGGTGGACCCGGTCATCGGCGGCTCGCTCTCTGTCGTCGTGTCAGTCCTGCAGCTCGGAGGCGACGAACTCCCGCAGCCAGGAGCGGAACTCCGGGCCCAGGTCCTCGCGCTCGGAGGCCAGTCGGACGATAGCGCGCAGGTAGTCCGCGCGGTCGCCGGTGTCGTAGCGGCGGCCCTTGAAGAGCACGCCGTGGACCTGGCCGCCGGCCTCCGGCTCGCGGGTGGTCAGCTCGCGCAGGGCGTCGGTGAGCTGGATCTCGCCGCCGCGGCCGGGCGGGGTCTCCCGCAGCACGTCAAAGACCAGCGGGTCGAGGACGTAGCGGCCGATGACGGCGTAGTTCGACGGGGCCTCGTGCGTCTCGGGCTTCTCGACCAGGTCGGTCACCTGGAAGACGTCCTCGCCGAAGCCGTTCGCCTTGACGGCGGCGCAGCCGTAGAGGTGGATCTGGGAGGGGTCGACCTCCATGAGGGCGACGACCGAGCCGCCGAGCTCCTGCTGGACCTCGATCATGCGGGCGAGCAGCGGGTCGCGCGGGTCGATCAGGTCGTCGCCGAGGAGGACGGCGAAGGGCTGGCCGGCCACGTGCTGCTCGGCGACCGAGACGGCGTGGCCGAGGCCCTTCGGGTCGCCCTGGCGGACGTAGTGCATGTTGGCCAGGTCGACGGATTCGCGGACCCGGCGCAGACGGTCCTCGTCGCCCTTGCGGGCGAGCAGCTCCTCCAGCTCGTAGGCGCGGTCGAAGTGGTCCTCCAGGGCCCGCTTGTTACGGCCGGTGACCATCAGTATGTCGGACAGCCCCGCGGAGGAGGCCTCCTCGACGACGTACTGGATGGCCGGCTTGTCGACGACGGGCAGCATCTCCTTCGGAGTGGCCTTGGTTGCCGGGAGGAAGCGGGTGCCCAGTCCGGCCGCGGGTACCACGGCCTTGGTTACCGGGATTCGGGAGTTGGTCGTCGTCATGCGTTTACCTTACTCAGGCACGTTTTCGCCCGGCCGAGCGCGGTCGACGGCTAGGACAGCACGTCGCGGGGCCCGGCCACGGCGGCAGGCGTATGGGAATCGACCGGCTGGGCGAGGGGGTCCCCGCCGGCACAGGGCGACAGACTACCCGGCTTTTCCGAACGGTCACGCTCGGCAGTCGCGTTGTGCTGCGCACCGGTGGCGGGCGGGGCGGTCAGCTGCGCCGCCGACCGGTCGCCGGGGCCCGGGCGGACCCTCCAGCAGTCACCGCCGGCCGCCCTGGCCTCGGCGAGCGCGCGGTCGGCGGCGCGCAGCAGCACGGCGGCGTGGGTGCCGTCCTCGGGCAGCACGGCGACGCCGACGGCGGCGGTGAGGCCGTTGCCGTGTGCCGGGCGGGACTCGCGCGGGCCGGAGGACCAGTCGAGCAGCAGGTGCCGGCGGACCGACCAGACCAGGCGCTCGGCGACCTGCGCGGCGCCCTCGGCGGCGGTGTCCGGCAGCACCACCAGGAACTCCTCGCCGCTGTAGCGGCCGAGGGTGTCGGCGCGGCGGATCTCCATCGCCAGCCGCTGGGCGAGGTCGCGCAGCACGGCGCCGGCACGGCCGCGGCCGTGCTCGGCGACGACCGCGTCGAAGCCGGTGATCTCCAGCAGCAGCACGGCCAGCGGGCGCGGCCCTTCGGGCTGGTCGGGCCGCTCGGCGCGGCGGGCGCGCTCGATCTCGCGGTCCAGGGTGAGTTGCAGGTGGCGGTAGTTCCACACGCCGGTGAGCGGGTCGCAGGAGGCGGTGCGCTCCAGGTCGGCGCAGCGGGTCTCCAGTTCGGCGATCCGCTCGCGCAGCCGCTCCTGCCGGGCGGCGGCTTCGGCGCCGCCCCGGCGCAGCCGCAGCCCGAGCACGGTGGCGCCGGCCAGCGCGGGGGCGCTGAGCACGGCCAGGGCCTGGACCAGCAGCGGGGTGGACAATCGCGGCGCCCTTTCGCGTGTCAGGCTCTGCGCGTCAACGACACCGGTCGATGACACCAGCCGGTGACACCGGTCGACGACATCGGTCGGTGACACCGGTGTGCGGCACGGCTCGACGGCACAGAGTTGCGGAGGATCCGATGCACAACGAGAAGAGCGATCTGAGGACACGGCTGTTGACGCGGCGCCGCGCACTCTCCGCCGAGGGACGCGCGGAGGCGGCGAACGCACTGGCCGGGCACGCCGGGGAGCTGGCGGCACCGGGCACCACCGTGGCCGCGTACGTCTCGGTGGGCGCCGAGCCCGGGACCAGGCCGCTGCTGGACGCGCTGCGGGCGCGCGGGGTGCGGGTGCTGCTGCCGGTGCTGCTGGCCGACAACGACCTGGACTGGGCCGTCTACGAGGGCCCGCAGGGGCTGGCCCCGGCCGGGCGCGGGCTGCTGGAGCCGGTCGGCCCGCGGCTCGGCCCGGAGGCCGTCACGGAGGCCTCGGTGGTGCTGCTGCCGGGCCTGGCGGTGGACCGGCGGGGGCTGCGGCTGGGCCGCGGCGGCGGCAGTTACGACCGGGTGCTGGCCCGGCTGGGGCGGGCGGGCGCGCGGCCGGTCCTGGCGGTGCTGCTGTACGAGCACGAGCTGCTGGAGGAGGTGCCGGCCGAGCCGCACGACCGGCCGGTGGGCCTGGCGGTCACGCCGGCCGGGCTGCGGCGGCTGGGGTGAGACGGCTGGGGTGAGACGGCGGCGGGGGCCCCCCCGGGGGGGGGGGGGGGGGGGGGGGGGGGGGGGGGGGGGGGGGCGCCGGGGGGCGCCCCCGCGGGGGGGGGGGGGGGGGCCCGCCGGGGGTCGTGCGGGGTCAGCCGTTGGTGAGCACCAGCTTGTGCTTGGTGGCCTTCTCGACCGCGTCCGGCGTGTAGGCCCAGGTCAGCAGCTTGCCCTTGAGCCAGAGGTCGGTCTGGTCGTTGTAGTTGTCGTGGAAGGCGTGGCCGGAGGCGCCGCCGACGTTGATCCAGCGCGAGGAGTCGAGGTCGCTCAGGTCGATCACCATCCGCATCGACGGGATCCAGTCCACCTGGTAGCCGGCCGCCGCGTTCCAGCCGGCCGCGTCGACGGCCGCCGAGCCGCCGGAGAGCCGGTACGGGCCGCGGTTGAGCAGCCGGTGGACCAGACCGGAGGCGATCGAGGAGTCGTCGGTGCCGAGGGTCTGCTCGCGCAGGGTCAGCTTGTGCAGGCGGCCCCAGCTCCAGGTGGAGATGTCCTTGCTGAGCAGCGAGGTGAGGTCCTGCCGGGCGTCCTTCATCGCCTCCTTGAGCAGGTTGTCCAGGCCCTTCTGCTCCTTGTGCTGGGAGTCGATGTACGTCCACCAGGAGCTGTCCGGCTTGTCCAGCTGCTGCCGGACCACCTCGGTCCAGCGGTCGCCGCCGTCCGGCTGGGCCTTGCCCGGGTCGCGGGTGCCGCACTCGGTGACGATCTTGCTGGAGCTGTCCGGCTTGGTCGGGTCGTCCTGCTGGCGGACCAGCAGGCAGTTGCCCTTGGCCCGGAGGTCGGCCGGGAACTTCTGGCCGAAGGCGAGGCTGAGCAGCTGGCGCCAGACGCCGTTGTAGTAGGCGGCGGCGGCCGAGTCGGCGTCCTGGTGGTAGTTCCAGTCCTTCAGCAGGTCCTGGGCCTCGCGCACGTACGGGTCGTCGATCTGCTGCTTGAGCAGCAGCGGGACGAGCGTCTTGGCCATGATGCTGGTGTTGTCCAGCTGCATGGTCTGCATGTCGTCCGGCGAGATCTTGCCGTTGTTCTTGAGCAGGCCCTCGATCTGGTCGGTGATCTCCTTGGCCCGGGTGCCGTACTCCCAGTCCTTGGTGAGCGGGTACTTGTAGCTCGGATCCACCACGGCCTGGTTGGCGGTGACGATGTAGCCCGCGGACGGGTCCAGGCTGTACGGCAGGGCGGTGAAGGGGATCGAGCCCTTCCACTGGTACGTGGAGTCCCAGCCCGGGGCCGGGTAGGTGCCGTCGCCCCTGCCGCGGATCGGGATGTCGCCGGGGGCCTGGTAGCCGATGTGCTTGGCGTCGGCGTAGACCAGGTTCTGCGCGGGGACGGCGAAGTCCTTGGCGGCGGCCCGGAACTCGTCCCAGTTGCGGGCCCGGTCCAGCTCGAACACCGCGTCCATGGTCTTGCCGGGGTTCAGCGCCGTCCACTGCAGGGCGACGCCGTAGCCGCCGGTGCCGCGGTCGGGGGCGGCGCTGCCGTTGGGGGCGTACTTGCCGATGTTCTGCTGCTCGGTGCTCTGGTCGGAGATGAGCGGGGCGCCGGTCTGGGTGGTGCGGACGGTGATGGTGCGGTCCTCGCCGCCGGCGACCTTGATGGTCTCCTTGCGGAGGTCGAACTTCACGTCCTTGCCGTCGACCTGGTAGGTGTCCGGGCCGGTGACCTTCTCCAGGTAGAGGTCGGTCACGTCCGCGCCGAGGTTGGTGAAGCCCCAGGCGACATCCTTGTTGTGGCCGATTATCACGCCGGGCATGCCGGCGAAGCTGAAGCCGGAGACGTCGTACTGGCAGGCCGGCGAGCTGGTGCGGCAGTGCAGGCCCATCTGGTACCAGACCGAGGGCAGGCCGGGGCCGAGGTGCGGGTCGTTGGCCAGCAGCGGCTTGCCGGTGGTGGTGTGGGTGCCGGCGACGACCCAGGAGTTGGAGCCGATGCCCTGGCCGGGGCGGCCGAGCAGCTGCGGCATGCCGTCGATCCGGTCGGTGAGGCCCTGGAGCAGCGCCTTGGTGGTGGCCGCGCCCTGGGTGGTGGCGGTGCCGCCGCCCGACGGGGGCGAGCCGTCGGCGGGGCGGTAGTTGTCGCCGGCCACCGTGCCGGTCTTCACGATCGTGCCGTTGCGGGTGTACGGGTAGTCGGGGTACAGCTCGGCGATCTTGTCCGGACCGAAGTCCTGGGCCAGCAGCGAGCGGTCGATCTCCTCCTGGAGGTTCCCGGAGAGGTTCCAGGCCATCGCCTTGAGCCAGGCCACCGAGTCGACCGGGCTCCACTGCTCGGGCTCGTAGTCACCGTTGACGGCGCCGAGCAGGGCGTACTCCAGCGAGGCCTTCTCACCGCCGGGGTGCTCCGCGAGCCAGGCGTTCACGCCGTCCGCGTAGGCCTGGAGGTTCTTCTTGGTGTCGGCCGACAGCTTGGTGTCGAACTCCTTCTGCGCCACCTGCCGCCAGCCCATGGTCCGGATGAAGGCGTCGGTGTCGACCTGGCCGTCGCCGAACATCTCGGACAGCCGGCCGGCGGTGATGTGCCGCCGGACGTCCATCTCCCAGAAGCGGTCCTGTGCCTGGACGTAGCCCTGGGCGCGGAAGAGGTCCTCGTTGGTGTCGGCGTAGAGCTGCGGGATGCCGTTGGCGTCCCGCTTGACGTCGACCGGCGCGCTCATGCCCGCCACCTTGACGCTGCCGTCGACCTCCGGGAAGGACGCACGGACCGCGGTGACCCCGCGGTAGCCGCCGTAGCCGACGCCGGCCACCAGCAGCACGACCAGCACGATCACGATCAGACGGGCGCGCCGGAACTTCTTCGAGCGGGGCATCTGGGTCCTTGCGGTCCTGACTTCGGGGCGGGCGGGCGTGTCCAGGGCCTGGGGCCGTGACAGGGCACCACATTAGGCCGAGTCGGCCGAGCGGCGTGCACGGGGGACGCTCACCGTGGGATCGGGGGAGGTCAAAGAGGAGGCCTGGAAGCGGCGGTTGGGGGCCCGAAGAGGAAAAGAAACTAAAGATATGGCAAAATGTTAGACTGAGTAACGATCCGCAAGGGGAGCATTGACGCTTTCTTAACGGGTCACGCCCTCCAACACCGATCCAGACACCCAGCACCACCAGACACCCAGCACCACCAGACACCCCGCCCGCCCCTGCCTGCACGAGGTGCCACTGCGTGAACATCGACCACCTGAACCAGCTCCTCCTCGAGTTCTCCGTGATCCTGCTGGTCGCGGTGGTCGCCGTGCGGATCTCCACCCGGTCAGGGCTACCAAGCCTGCTGATCTACCTCGGGATCGGCGTCGCACTGGGCCAGAACGGCATCGGCGTCGCCTTCAACAACGCCGAGCTGACCCAGGTGCTCGGCTACGCGGCGCTCGTGGTGATCCTCGCCGAGGGCGGCCTCAAGACCAGCTGGCGCGAGGTCAGACCGGTGATGCCGGCCGCAACCGTGCTCGCCACCGTCGGCGTCGGGGTCAGCGTGTTCGTCACCGCGGCCGGCGCGCACTGGCTGGTCGGCCTGGACTGGCGGACCTCGATGCTGCTCGGCGCGATCGTCTCCTCCACCGACGCCGCCGCCGTCTTCTCCGTCCTGCGCATGGTCCCGCTGCCGCACCGGCTCACCGGGCTGCTGGAGGCCGAGTCCGGCTTCAACGACGCACCCGTGGTCATCCTGGTCGTCGCCTTCGCCACCACCGGCGAGCTGGACTCCTGGTACGTCCTGATCGGCACGATCATCGCCGAGCTGGCGATCGGCGCGGCGGTCGGCTTCGCGGTCGGCAAGCTCGGCGCGTTCGGGATCAAGCACGTCGCGCTGCCCTCCTCCGGCCTGTACCCGATCGCGGTGATGGCGCTGACCGTGCTCGCCTACGCGGGCGGCGCGCTGCTGCACGGCTCCGGCTTCCTCGCCGTCTACATCAGCGCGGTGATCCTCGGCAACGCCAAACTGCCGCACGGTCCGGCCGTCCGGGGCTTCGCCGACGGACTGGCGTGGATCGGGCAGATCGGCATGTTCGTGCTGCTCGGACTGCTCTGCACGCCCGCGACCATGGGCGACGCGGTGCTCCCCGCGCTGGTGATCGGCGGCGTGCTGGTCTTCCTGGCCCGGCCGCTGTCCGTGGTGCTCACGCTGACCCCGTTCAAGGTGCCGGGCCGGGAGCAGGCGCTGCTCAGCTGGGCCGGGCTGCGCGGGGCGGTGCCCATCGTGCTGGCCACCATCCCGCTGGTGTCGGGCGCGCCGAAGGCCCAGGACGTCTTCAACATCGTCTTCATCCTGGTCGTCGTCTTCACCCTGCTCCAGGGCCCGACCCTGCCCTGGGTGGCCAAGCAGCTGCGGATCGGCGAGGGCTCGATGGGCCAGGACCTGGACATCGAGTCCGCCCCGCTGGAGAAGCTGCACGGGCACCTGCTGTCGGTCGCGCTCTCCCCCGGCTCCCGGATGTCCGGCGTGGAGGTCAGCGAGCTGCGGCTGCCCAAGGGGGCCGCCGTCACCCTGGTGGTGCGGGAGGGCAACTCCTTCGTGCCGGACAAGGCGACGGTGCTGCGCGGCGGGGACGAGCTGCTGGTGGTCACCACGGACGAGGTCGGCGAGGCGGCCGAACGGCGGCTGCGGGCCGTGGACAAGGGCGGCAAGCTCGCGGGGTGGCTGCACGGGCGGTGAGTCGTACCGTCGGACGGTGAGCCCCACCGTCGGGCGGCGAGCTCCCCGGCGTCGGGCAGCGACCCGGCAGGGTGGGCGGCGGGTGGTGGACCGGAAGGCCTCACCCGCTGTTCACCTTCGATTGGCAGGACAACTTTGGACGTGCCTTGTAGTCTGGGGATGCACGCGACATCTACGCGCGTATATGTATGATGGTCAGATCACACCCAGCATCTGCATCTGCCTGACGCAGAGTTGGCGCGACCGTTCGGCGGCCGCGGTCCGGACCTCGGCCACCACGCCGGGCCGGCCCGGTATCTACCCCGGTCGACGCGCGAGAGGACGACTCTCGGCGCCGTCGGGGCCATCCCATGCCCTGCCGCGCTACCAGGCAGCAGGAAGGACCGACCGTGACGGCCCGCCGAACGGTCGACAACCCCGCGGACACCGCGACCCCGCGTGACACCGCGAACGCCACCCCCGCCACCGGCACCACCGACGCCCCCGCTCCCGTGCGGGTCGGGTACGGCACGCTGCTGCGCACGCCCGGCGCCTGGACGTTCCTGGCCCCGGCGCTCCTCGCGCGGCTGCCGTACGCGATGCTCAGCATGGGCATCCTGCTGCTCGTCAAGGACACCCACGGCTCGTACGGCACCGCGAGCACGGTCGCGGCCGTCGCCGCCGTCGCCCAGGCCCTGATCGGCCCGCAGACCGGCCGGCTCGCCGACCGGTACGGCCAGACCGCCGTCCTCGTCCCGACCGTCGTGGTGCACGCGGCCTCGGTCGGCGCGCTGATCGCGCTGGCGCTCGGCCACGCACCGGCCTGGAGCCTGTTCCTGGCCGCCGCCCCGGCCGGCGCGAGCGTTCCGCAGATCGGCGCCATGGTCCGGTCCCGCTGGGTCGCCAAGTTCACCGCGGACGGCGCGTCCGCCTCGTCCGCGGCCAGGGTGAGCACCGCCTTCGCCTTCGAGTCCGTGACGGACGAGTTCACCTTCGTGATCGGCCCGATCCTGGCCGCCGCCGTCGCCACCTCGGTCAGCCCCTCGGCCGGACTGGTCGCCGAGGCCACGCTGACCTTCGTCGGCGGCCTGGCCTTCGCCGCCCAGCGGCGCACCGCGCCCGCCCGGATCCTGCCCCAGCCCGGCGTGCGACGCGCCTCCGCGCTCGCCTCCCCCGGCGTCCGACTGCTGGCCGGGGCCTTCCTCGGAGTGGGCACCGTGTTCGGCGGCATGCAGGTCTCGGTGAACGCCTTCGCCGACTCGGTCGGGCAGCACGGCGCCGCCGGCACCGTGTACGGGATCTTCGCCGGCGGCTCGATGGTGGCCGGCGTGCTGTACGGCGTGATCGCCTGGCGGCGGGCCGTGCAGCAGCGGATGATCATGAGCTACGCCCTGCTGGTGCTGGGCTGCTCCACGCTCTGGGCGATGCCCAACCTGGTCGCGCTCTCCGTCGCCGGACTGGTCTGCGGCCTGGCCATCGCGCCGACCCTGATCAGCGGCTACACCCTGGTCGAGACCCTCGTCGCGGACGGTGCCAAGACCGAGGCGTTCACCTGGCTGACCGGCGCCATCGGCCTCGGCCTGGCGATCGGCTCGATGGCGGCCGGGCGGCTGATCGACGGCCACGGGCCGTCCACCGGCTTCCTGGTGCCGGTGGCCGGCGCCGGCCTGGGCCTGGTCGCGCTGGTGTCGCTGCGGCACCTGCTGACCGCGCCGGGCGGGGCGGGCCCGGTGGTCGCGGCCGCACCGGAACGCGGCGCCGCGACACAGCTGGTGGGCGCGGCCAAGGGCTGAGCGGTCACGCGGTGGTGCACGGTGCGAAGCCGCGGTGGCGGAGCGTGCGCGGCTCGACCACGGCTCATCTCACATCGGAGTCGCTGGACTGATCCAGCGGAATGCCGCATCATTGACCATCGTTAGCACTCATCAGGCGAGAGTGCCAGGAGGAAGACAAGTGCCCACGTACCAGTACCAGTGCACCGAGTGCGGCAACGGCCTGGAGGCGGTGCAGAAGTTCACCGACGAGGCGCTGACCACGTGCCCCGACTGCCAGGGACGGCTCCGCAAGGTCTTCTCGGCCGTGGGCGTCGTGTTCAAGGGCTCGGGCTTCTACCGCACCGACAGCCGCTCGTCCTCCAGCAGCACGGTGGGCGCCAGCGCCTCCGGCGGCTCCTCGGCGTCGTCGTCCGGCTCGACCCCGGCGTCGTCCTCGGCGTCCTCGGCGTCCTCGTCCTCCGGCTCTTCGAGCTCTTCCGGCTCCTCCAGCCCGGCTCCGGCCGCGAGCTGACCTCGGCGCCGGACGCACAGCGCATCGGAAAGGCCCGTCGGCCCCGCGTTCTTCGCGGGGCGGCGGGCCTTTCCGTCATTCCGTTCGTGATCCGGTTCGTGATTCCGTTCGTGATTCCGTGCGTGATTCCGTTCGTGATTCCGTGCGTGATTCCGTGCGTGATCCCGTTCGTGATCCCGTTCGTGATTCCGTTCGTGATTCCGTTCGTCATCCGGTTCGTCATCCCGGGCGGGCCGGATGCACTCGTGCGGGTGTACGAAGTCATCCACAGGGCCGAGTTGTCCACAGGCTGCGGATAAGGGCTTTCCGCAGCGGCGCGCGGCGCACATCGTGGGGGTCGCCAGAGAACGACCGGCCCGCAGAAGGGGCGGTCCCCTACGACCCCCGGTGGTGACCATGACGACCATGAGCCTCTCCGTCCCGCTGCCCGCACCCACCGTGCCACCCCGGCGGGAGGTACCGCGCTTCCCGCCGATCCGGCGCGGGGCCGGCGGGTGGCGGCGCTGGCGGCACGCCGTACGGCGGCGGGCCGGGGTGCCCGCGCTGGTGCTGCTCGCGGTGGCCGCGGCACTCGCGGTCGGGCCCGCGCGGGCCGGACTGCCGCCGCCCCCGGGCGGCCCGGTGGGCCGGACGGGTTGTCAGTCCGGGGCAATCGAAGATCACCCGTAACCGGGCAACGACTTCGTCGTTCACGGCGGCATGAAAGGCTTCAAGGAATTCCTGCTGCGTGGGAACGTCGTCGAACTCGCCGTCGCCGTCGTCATCGGCGCGGCCTTCACCAACATCGTCAACGCCTTCGTCAAGGGTGTGATCAATCCGATCGTCGGCGTCTTCGGAACGAAGGACCTGGCGTCCTACAGTTCCTGCCTCAAGGGGCCCTGCGAGCTGAACGCCACCGGCGAGGTCACGTCCGGGATCCTCATCCTGTGGGGATCGGTGCTCAGCGCCGTACTGCAGTTCCTGATCACCGCAGCCGTCGTCTACTTCGTCCTGATCGTGCCCATGAACAGGCTGGCCGCCAGGCGGAAGAGCCCCGTCGAGGCGGCGGCGGAGGCCGAGGCCAAGGAGGTCCAACTGCTCACCGAGATCCGCGACGCGCTGGTCACCCCGCAGCGCTGAGCACGCTCGCTTCCATCAGTCCCCGTGGTGCGGCGGGCGCTGGCTCAGGTACCAGTCCAGCCCCCGCCCACCGCTCTCCCCCGCCCCGGGGCGCTCGCCCCAGCCGGTGTCGGTGTCGTCCCGGGACTGCTGGTCCAGTGGGTCCCGGAAGACCAGCCGGGCCTTCGGCGCCGCCGGCCGCCCCTCCCGTTCCTGCTGTGCCCCCTGCTCCTGCTGCTCCCGTTCCTGCCCCTGCTCGCTCACCCTGCTCACTTCCGCTTCCCGTCGACTGCCGTCCGGATCGTCCTGTCCCTCCAGCCTAAGAGCCCCGTGGCACACCACGGGCCCTGGTGCGGAGGGCTCCGCACCAGGGCCCGTGGTGGATGGGGGCCGCAGGCAGCTTCTCGGGTTCTCAGGCGGCCTCGAAGCCCGCGTGGTCGGCGATCTTCTTCAGCTCGGCCAGCGCGTGCTTCTCGATCTGGCGGATCCGCTCGCGGGTGAGGCCGTGCTGCTTGCCCACCTCGGTGAGGGTGCGCTCGCGGCCGTCCTCCATCCCGTAGCGGGAGCGGATGATCGAGGCCGTGCGGTCGTCCAGCCGCCCGATCAGGCCGTCCAGCTCCTCGCGGCGGAGCATGACCATCACGGCGTCCTCGGGGGACGTCGCCCCGGTGTCCTCGACCAGGTCGCCGAACTGGGTCTCGCCCTCATCGTCGACCGCCATGTTGAGGCTGACCGGGTCGCGGGCCCAGTCCAGCACGTCCTTGATCCGGGCCTCGGTGGTGTCCAGCTCGGCCGCGATCTCGGCCGGCTCGGCCTCGCGGCCCAGTTCCTTGGACTTCTCCCGCTGCACCCGCCGGATCCGCCCCAGCTCCTCGACCAGGTGCACGGGCAGCCGGATGGTGCGGGACTGGTCGGCGATCGACCGGGTGATCGCCTGCCGGATCCACCAGGTGGCATAGGTGGAGAACTTGAAACCCTTGGCGTAGTCGAACTTCTCGACGGCGCGCACCAGGCCGGCGTTGCCCTCCTGGATGAGGTCCAGCAGCGGAAGGCCGCTGCGCGGGTACCGGCGGGCGACCGCCACCACGAGCCGGAGGTTGGAGCGGATGAAGACGTCCTTGGCGCGCTCGGCGTCCTCGGCTATCGCCTCCAGTTCCTCGCGCTTGACGCCGTCGGGGAACTCGCCCTCCCCCAGCAGGTGCTGGGCGTACACGCCGGCCTCGATCCGCAGCGAGAGCTCGACCTCCTCGGCGGCATCGAGCAGGGGTGTCCTGGCGATTTCGTCGAGGTACATGCCGACCAGGTCGCGGTCGGCCTCAAGGTTGGTCGGGCGGGCCGCGCGAGTCCGGTCGGCCCTGTCGCGAACGACGGCACGGGTGGCCATGCTTGCTCCCTTTGCTGGAATTGCCGAGGTCTGCCTGCCTGCCCCGAGAGGGCAAGAAGTGCGGGCCCTGCGGGGCTCACACGTAACGATCCAACGACCAGAATCCGGACAACATTCCCAAGTCACTCAGATTCTTCCCCGCGATGCAGTATCCTGCCGGTTTTCACCCCGGTCATGGACACTGGGTGACCGGTCGAGCACCTCCGGTGCCGATGCCGCGACCGTTTCGGAGCGATTCCGTCACTCGTCGCACCCGCGCACGCCGCCGTACAGGGTGAAACCCGGGAGCGGGCGCGCGCGTTCCCGTGCGCCCCCGGCTCCCGCCGGTGCCCACACCCCGGCGCACGCAGGTTCTCCCCACAAACGATGCCGAATCGCTATCACCCGTGGTCCCGATCGGCCCGGGACACTGGGAAGGTGTCAGCCATGCACCTGACCAACAGCTCGACCGCTGTCACTGCGCGTCACCGCCGCCTCTTGCGGGATTCGGCGCTCGCGGTGGTCTGCGCCGCGCTGTTCGGCCTCCTGGCCACCCTGGTGACCCGGCACTGGCGCCCGCTGGAACAGCTCGACCAGAGCTGGATCGGCGAACTGCACACCTTCGCCCGGCGGCACCGGATCTGGACCGCCTCGGTGCAGACGCTCTCCGACATCGGCGGCACGGTCACGATGCGCACCCTGCTCGGCATCGCGGCCGTCTGGCTCTGGCTGATCGGCGCCCGGGTCCTGGCCGGCTGGGTGGCCGCCCAGACCCTGGTCGGCTGGGGCGGCCAGTGGGCGCTGAAGCTGGCCGTCGACCGCCAACGGCCCTCCTTCACCGACCCGGTCTCGCACGCCGGCGGCCCGGCCTTCCCGTCCGGGCACGCCATGGCCTCGGCGATCACCTGCGCGGTGCTGGTCGGCCTGGTCTGGTACCGGGTCCGCCGACGCGGGCGGATCGCCGCCTGCGCGGTGGCGGCGGCGACGGTGCTGACCATCGGATGGACCCGGATCGCCCTCGGGGTCCACTGGCCGAGCGACGTGGTCGCCGGCTGGCTGGCCGCCGGATTCGTGCTGGGCGCCGTGACGGCCGTCGTCGAACTCTGGCGACCGGGCGCGCTCGCCCGCGACGTACGGCGGGTCAACTGGCGTACCCGGCCGAGGGTCCAGCGGATCACCGTGCCGTCGGTCCGGTCGCCGCGCGGCACCGACCCGCTGGGCGACGCCGCCACCGACCACCCGGACGAGGCCGTCCACTGAGGCCGTCCACCGGGGCCGCCCGATCCGCGTGCGGCCGCCGCCCGGAGCCGTCCGGAGCCGTCCGGAGCCGTCCGCTAGCGTGACGGCCATGCCTCCCACGCCGGTTCCCGCCGCCGCTGCCCGGCACCCCGAACGCCCGCTGCGGATCGCCGCCGTCCAGGCCCAGGCCGTGGCCGGCGACGTACCCGCCAACGCCGCCCAGGCCGCCGAGTTGATCCGCGAGGCCGCCGCGGCCGGCGCCCGCCTGGTGCTGTTCGCCGAGAAGTTCCTCTCCGGCTACGAGCCCGAGCTGATCCGCACCGACCCGCTCAAGTACGCCGTCCAGCCCGGCGATCCGCGCCTCGCGCCGATCGCCGAGGCCTGCCGCGAGACCGGCACCGCCGCGATCGTCGGCGCCGCCGCACAGGTCGGCGACGACCTGCGCGTCTCCGCCCTCGTCCTCGGCCCGGACGGCGGCCTCGGCACCCGCTACGACAAGCAGCACCTGTTCAGGACCGAACGCGACTACTACCGCCCCGGGGCGGCCGGTTGCACCCTGGAGCTGGACGGCTGGCGGCTCGGCCTCGGCGTCTGCTACGACTCGGGCTTCCCCGAGCACGCCCGCGCCGCCGCACTCGACGGCTGCCACGCCTACCTGGTCGGCGCGCTGTTCAGCGTCGGCCACGGCCGCCACGAGTCCCGCACCTGGTTCCCCGCCCGCGCGCTCGACAACACCCTCTACACGGTGCTCGCCAACCACATCGGCCACACCGGCGGTTGGCACACCTGCGGTGGCAGCGCGGTGTGGGCCCCGGACGGCCGACTGCTCGCCGAGGCGAGCGAGGACCGGCGCGAACTGGTGGTCGTCGACCTCGACCCGGCCGTCCTGCGCGCCGCCCGGGAGAGCGAGACCATGCTCGCCGACCTGGCCGCCGCCGGCGCCCGCCCGGCCGCCCCGCGCGCCCTCTTCACCCTGGCCTGAGCCGGTCGACCTCCGTGCCCGGCCGCCCCGCGCGCCCTCTTCACCCTGGCCTGAGCCGGTCGACCTCCGTGCCCGGCCGCTCCGGGCAGGCGGGGTGGCCCGGCCGCTCCGAGCCGGGTGCGCTGGCCGGTCAGGCGGTCCGCATCGCGTCCACCACGGTCATCCGGCCGACCCGACGGGCTGGCAGGACGGCGGCGGCGAGCCCGGTCAGGACGGTCAGGACGGTCAGCCCGAGCGCGGCCAGCACCAGCACCACCGGCGGGCCGCCGACCGTCCCCACCGTGGAGGTGAGCGAACGCGCGGCCGCCCAGCCGTAGCCGACGCCCAGTCCGGTGCCGACCAACGCCCCGGCCAGCGACAGCAGCACCGCCTCCAGGGTGAGCATCCGGCGCAGCTGCCGCCGGGACATCCCGATGGCGCGCAGCACGCCGATCTCGCGGGCGCGTTCGCTGACGCTGAGCATCAGGGTGGCCGCGACGCCGAGCCCGGCGATGGCGACCGAGAAGGACAGCAGGGCCATGCTGACGGTCGTCATCCGGTCCAGCAGCAACCGCAGCGTCTCCGCCTGCGCGCCGGTGTCGGTGACGGCCACCTCCGGGTGGTCGGCGAGCGCCCGGTCCAGCGCCCGGCGGGCGGTCGACCGGTCCTCGCCCGCGCCCGGGCTGATCCAGACCGTGGTGACGGCCGCGCCGGGGGCGAGCCGGTCCAGGGTCGCGGGGGTCACCAGCAGCGTCGCACCGGTCTGCAGGGTGAGCGGCAGGCTGCTGCGTCCGGGTTCGACCCGCAGGTCGGTGCCGGGCCCGCCCGCCGGGCCCCCGACCCGGCGCACCCCGCCGCCGAGACCGCTCAGCGCGGCGCCGTCGGCGAGCGCCCCGGCCTGGTCGACGCCGTCCGCCGAGGGGTTGAGCCGGGCCAGGTCGGCGGCCGCGACCAGGGTGGGCCGGCCGTCGAGTTCGACGGTGGCCGAGCGGACCGGCGTGACGGCGAGCCCGCGCTGCGCACCGAGCGCGGTGACCGCCCCGGCGGGCAGCGCGCCGCCCCCGGTGACGACCGCCGAGAAGACCCCGGGCTGGCGCGCGGACACCGCCGGCACCAGGGAGTTGGAGGTGATCTCCAGCGCGGTGACCGCGCCGACCATCACGGTCACGCCGAGCAGCAGCGCCGAGCCGGTCGCCCCGGTGCGGCCCGGGTTGAGCCGCAGCTGCTGGGTGGCGAGCCGCCCGGCCGTCCCACCGAGCCGCCGGGCCGGGCCGCCCAGCACGCCGACGACGGCGGGCAGCAGCCGGTCGGCGAGCCGCAGCACGCCGAAGAAGCTGACGATCGCGCCGACGGTGACCGCGAGCAGCGACAGCGGCGGCGGGGCCACCGCGCCGGCCACCAGCAGCGCCGTCCCCGCGCACAGCAGCACCGCCGTCCACACCGCCGCCCGGGCCTTGGCCGCCCCGCCGACCGGCCCGTGCGTGCCGCCGAGCGCGGCCACCGGCGGCACCGCCGCCGCGGCCTTCGCCGGGCCGCGGACGGCCAGCAGGGTGAGCAGCACGCCGAACAGCCCGGCCAGCGCGCAGGTCAGCGGGGCCGGCGCCAGCGAGAGGTGCACCGGGCCGAGGTCGAGCGTGCCGACGACCACCGTCCCCGCCGCGCACAGGCCGACCCCCAGCAGCACGCCCGCCGCCGAGGCTCCCGTCCCGAGCAGCAGCCCCTGGCGGCGGATCAGCCGGCGCAGCTGCCGCCGGTCGGCGCCCACGCAGCGCAGCAGGGCGAGTTGGCGGGTCCGCTGGGCCAGCACCACCGTGAAGGTGTTGCCGACCACCATCCGCGCCACCGCGAGCGCGATCAGCACGAAGGAGAGCGCGGCGATCAGCACCACCCCGTAGAGGGTCCGGCTCTGCCGGGTCGCCTCGGTGACGGAGGCGTCCCGGGTGCGCACCTCGACGCCGTCGCCGAGGACGGCGCGCAGCGCCTCGACGGTCCGGGCCCGCGAGGCGTCCGGCCGGACCCGGACGTCCAGCTGGGCGGTGGTGACGCCGGTCGCGTACTGGGCGACCGCACCGGCCGGGACGCCGACGATCGGGCGCCCGGCGAGGCTGGGCGCGCCCCGACCGTCCAGGACGCCCGCCAGCCGGGCGGTGGCGGCGGAGCCGTCGGCCCGGGCCAGCCGCACCTCGGCCCCGGGGGCGGCGTCGAGCCGGTGCGCGGTGTCGGCGTCGAGCAGCACCTCGCCGGGCCCGGCCGGCCAGTGGCCGCCGGTGAGCAACTGCCAGCGCAGCGCCGGGTCGTCGGCGACCGCGCTGACCGCGGCGGTCTGGTCGAGCGGGCGCCCGTCGGCCGTCAGCACCGATCCCTTGCCGACCAGTCGCGGCGCCACCCCGGCCACCCCGGCCGTCCGCCGGGCCCGCTCGGCGGCGGCGTCCAGCCCACCGCCGCCGGCGGCGGTCCTGGTCACCTGCACGTCGCCGGGCCCGACCTCGGCGGCCGCGGTCTGGCTGAAGGAGTCCACCAGCGCCCCGCTGCCGCTGACCGAGGCGATCAGGAAGGCCACCCCCAGCGCGATCGCGGCCCCGCTCAGGAGCAGCTGCCGCAGTTGCCCGCGCAGCTCGGCCACGGTGTATCGGTACGTCGTCATCGCTCCCCGGCTCGTCCGCCCTGACCAGGCACGACGCACTGGCAGGGGCCTCACCGAGCCTAGGGTCCGCACCCGCCCCGGCCCGTCAGCACGAGGTCTCCTCGATGATCACTCCGAGGACGGACGGCCGACCGCGCCCCCTCCTCCCCGAGAGGTACGCCGCCCCCGACCCGGCCCGGCCCCGGAAACGCCGTAGGCCCCCCGCCCTGGTGGGCGGGGGGCCTACGGCGACACACGCGTCTCTGGTGCCCCAGGCAGGATTCGAACCTGCGACACCGGCTTTAGGAGAGCCGTGCTCTATCCCCTGAGCTACTGAGGCGGGGCTTGTCTGAAACCTTGCACGGAACTCGCTGAGCGAGTCGGGTGCGTGGACCTCGGACAAGGCGGTGAGCGTCGTATCGGCGGGGCCTTGCGCACACCCCGGTGGGGGTAGTGAGGCGCCCGCCTGGACGCTCGATCCACAGAGTACCGGATCGGGGGTCTGGCGGGCGTGGAGGTTGTGGGACTGGCCGGTCCGGGATTGGTCAGGTGGTGAGCCGGAGTCCGCTGCGGGTGGTGTGGAGGGCTCGGCTGGTGGAGTTCTGGGCGAGGACGAAGCCGAGGGTGAGGAGGCGTTGGGCACAGACGCCGTAGGAGATGAGGCGGCGGTTCCAGAGTGATGCGTCGAGTTGGGCGTTTCCGGATTCGGAGTCGTTGCGGCCCCCGTAGAGGGCTTGGTGGGTGAGGGTGGCGTCGGGTATCTGCTGGAGGTGTTCGGCGCGGTGGAAGCCGCGTTCCTGGTCGCTCTGGCCGGGTGGGCGTTCGCCGGTGCTGGTGGTGGTGGCGACGGGGACGCGGTACTCGTGGGGGCCTGTGCGGCAGGGGATGCGCAGGAGGTGGTACCAGCGGTGGGTGCGGGTGCCGCGGTGTTCGAGTTTGGTGATGGGGACGGGGACGAGCTGGGTGGTGCCGTCGGCGTAGTGGGTCTTCTCGTGGATGCGGCCCCGGCTGGCCCAGAGTTCGTGGGTGCAGCGGCCGGGTGCGAGGGATTCGTAGTAGACGGGTGCGTTGCCCTTGTGCTGCTTGTTGACGACCAGGCCGCCGGCGCGGGCACGGTGCGCAGGTCGCTGTCCTTGAAGCGGCGTTTGGACAAGGCAACAGCACGGCTCACTCGGCCAATATCAGTGCCCGATCTGCGAGCAGCCACCGAGACGGGGCACCCGAGCGAAGCCTTGAAAAGCTGTCAGAGAACTCAAGGCAGCCCCCGTAACACCGCACTGTGGGAGGCCCCACCTCCATGCCCGGCCGACCGGAGGATCACCCGACCGAGTCGGCTGTTCGAAGTCACGATCACCAAGCTCGACAGAGCAACGGCCAGTCGGCCCAAGAGCGCCCGAGTGGGAGTTCCCACCCCCTGATGACCAGCAGCGGCGGTGACCGCCCGCACCATCGGCACCCTGCAGTACTGCTCCGCCGGCGTCGGCAAGGACGCGGCGGACAGGTCCGGCAAGGGCGTCATCATCAGGAGCCGCACGACATCACGCCCACGCCCAGCCGTTCGGCGTGGCTCACCTCGTCGACGTCCTGCATCTCCTGAAATGGCGGCGATCCGACATCGGGACACCAACCGGCGTACCGGGCTCCGGCCCTGTTCAGCCGCCCTGCCGGAATCCTCGGACTCGTCCGGCGAGTGCGGCAGTTCGCCACGAGGTCGCCGCCATCGCGCACGCGGCGATCAGCATGCTCACCCCGGCCAGTGCCCAGCACGGCCAGCTCGTCGCCTCCTGCTGGGTCCAGTCCCACCAGCGATCACCGCCGTTCTCGTCCTCGGCCAGATAGGTCAGCGGAAACAGGGTGATGACCGGCAGGATCCAGGAGAGCAACCATCCGAAGAGCCGCCCCGACAGCACAGCCAGGCCGACCCATATGACAGCAGCGCGGGAAAGGACCACGGCCACTTCCGGAGTGGAGACGAACAGCTCCGTAACGCCGGTGAGTACGACCACGAGTGCCGCCACCGCGGCAGTGTGAAGCAGCTCAGAACGCTTCAGCCAGTGCGATCCGGCCGCTTCCATGTCTGCCATGGCACTGTGCCGACTGCTGACAGCGATAACGGCCGATGTCAGGGGGAGGTAGCTGCGGAGCGGGATCGAGACCGTCCCGCTGGGGCCGCCGGATGGAAGCACCGCTACCAGGGATCCCACTACCGCGCTGGTGGTGCAGGTGGCGAGGAGACCGAGGCAGACCACCTCTAGACGGTGCAGTCGCAGGTATCGCCAGATCATGTCGAAACGCTCAGCCACAGTCGGTGTTCCGAACGGTGGAAAGGCGGTCGCGAACCCACGCCGTCTGTGTGGGCTCCGGCTGCGTGGCGACCACAGCAACTGCGGCCCGATCCACTCCGGGGGGGCCACCCCGGACGCTCGCCGGCTGCCCGCCTCCTGTCATACGGACGCTGAGCCACGTCGAGAGCTCAAACGCGGCGGTGTAGTACTTCTGCGCCGCAGCGGGCGACCTGGGCTGACAGCCGCGCGGAAGAGTCTCCGTGATGATGTTGATCGAAATGCTTTCGGCCGCTTCCCACATCGACCCCTCTCCGATGTAGAAGTCCTCGAGCTGCCGGCCCGGACGCAGTCCCCGCTCGTAGAACACCGGGGGCACGACGAACAGGCCGGCGGGCAGGGCGGCAAGGTTCCTGGCCATCACGTCCGCCTGGGACGTGTACTTCCGGTCCTCGGGCCACAGGCAGATACGGGGCTGGGTGTCCGAGCAGGTGGCAGCCTTCGGTGGTGTCCTGGGTGACGTGAGCGGCCCTGCGGCGGCGACGGCGAAACCGGCGACCATGACGGCCAGCAATGTACCGAGAACCTGCAGTGCCCGCGGCGCCCTCCGCTTCTGCCGGAAGCCCGGGACCGAGGACCTGGATACCATCACCGCGGCGGACGCCACCGCCAGGCTGAGGAGAATCCGAAGCAGGATGGGCACGACCTGCACGGACAGGAAAGGCTCTCCGACCAGGGCGAAGAACCCGCTGCCCGAGCCGAGCAGGGTGATCGCGGCCAGGCACCCCACCCCGGTCAGAACCGGCGCGAGGATCTGTGACCGCGCCCACGATCCGACCAGGTGCCCGGTCGCACTGCAGATGACCAGCAGGCTCAGCCCCAGCAGGAGATACCCAGGCCACAGAAAACCCGGTCCAGCAGAGGGGAAACTCACTGACGCCGCTACAACCGCACCGACCAGATAGACCAGGATCCCGTAGCAGAGGGTTGCCGCCAGTTGCACGCACTCCGCCTGCCAACGCGGACGCGCGGAAGCACCCAGCTGGTCAACGAGCCCGTGCCTGGACGTGCGGCCCGCCGTCCAGGCGGATACCGCTGCCAGCGCGGGCCCGAAGTAGAACGCCGGGATCTGAGCCGCGACACTCGCCTGCGGCCACACGCCGATCCACCAACGGGCTCGGCCGAAGAGAACCGCCAGATCCACCACCACCAGGAACGGGAACCACCAACGAAGCGGCGAACGACGAACTTCCAACCAGAAAGCGCCCATCAGGCAGCCGACCCCCGGCCGTTGAGGACGTGCATGTAGCCGCGCTCCAGCGGACTGTCGCCGACTGCCTCCGGAGCGGCCTGGCTGATCAACTCGGTGGGCGACCCACGGAAGACGAACCGGCCGTCGGCCAGGACCGCGACCACGTCGCAGATCGCAGCCACGTCCTCGACCAGGTGGGTGCTCAGGATCACCGCCATGCCCTCCAGGCCGCGGATCATCTGGCGGAAGTCGAGTCGCTGCGCCGGATCCAAACCGACGGTGGGTTCGTCGAGAAGCAGCAGCTTGGGAGAGCCCACCAGGGCCGACGCGATTCCGGCGCGACGGAGCATCCCGCCGGAGAGCGACTTCATCTTCGTCCCGGCGCGATCCGCGAGCCCGACGGCCTCGATGGCCTGCAGGGACGCCGAACGGGCCTCAAGGGACGGGACTTCTCGAAGCCACGCGCAGTAGCGCACGAAATCGTAGACCGAGTGGGCCGGGTAGTAGCCGAACTCCTGCGGCAGGTAGCCGATGTTCCGACGTGCTGCCCGTGCGGTCCGCTCGGACGTGATCTGCTGCCCGCAGATCTCCAGGGTTCCCTCCGCAGGAGGGACAATGGTCGCGAGCGTGCGGAGCAGTGTCGTCTTACCCGCCCCGTTCGGCCCCAGGAGACCGAGGACCCCGGCATTGACTTGGAGGTCCATCCCCGCTAGCACCCGCTTCCGGCTGTATCCCTGACCCAGCCCGGATGCCTTCACTACGGCCTGCACGTGTCGCCTCTCATCGGTCCAGGCCGGGTACCGGCGTCGACGGGACGCCGGCACCCGGCCACAGGTGGCATGCAAGGCATGCCACGATCACTCAGAACCTCTGCCCGAACTCAGCCCTGGCAGTCGATGCTAGAGCAGTCGATCTTCCAAGTGCAGTTCAGCTGGCCCCAGTTGGAGACAGTGGAGCCCTGCGAGATGCTGAGGTACGCATACTTGTCGACCTCGACGTTGCATGCGGCGAAGTGCTCGAACGTGCCGCCCTTCTCGACGTTGTAGCAGTGCCCGCTGGTTCCCGTGTTACCCCACGTGGAGTAGCATCCGAGCACGTTGCCGCTCGTGCCGGACGACGCCTGCGCGGCCGGCATGAAAGCAAGAAGCGCGAGCGCTGAAACGCCTGCGACGGCGGCCGCCTTGGGCGCGACGGAGCGGACCCGTGCTATGGGGTTGCTGAACTTCGCCATTCCCAGGTGCTCTTCGTGATCTGCAGGCCCCCGTAGTACGGCCAGCCGGCCTTGTAGTAGCTCCAGTCGCCGCTGCTCTCGCACTGCGCCACCCGGTCCCAGGTGGCCACCGAGGCCGCCTGGGCGGAGCCGGCGGCCACCGTCGACAGGCTCAGGGCGGCGAGGGCGGTGAACGTGAGGGCGGCTGCGCGGGGTCGGCGGGAGGCGCGGGACATCGTGACCTCTTCTCGGAGGGGCGGGACGGCTCGCGCGGGACGGAGCCGGGGGTGAGCGGCGCGACGGCAGGAGGGCGGCGGCGAGGGGGCCGGCCCACCGCGGCGGGGCGGCGGTGGGCCGGGGGGTGGAACCGGCGGGCGGGGACGGTCAGTTGTAGGTGCCGCCGATGGAGACGGCGTAGTGGTTGCCGCTCACGCCGTTCAGCTGGATCGGGGCCGCCGGGTCCCAGCTGCCGGAGCCGTCGCGGATGGTGTGCATGATCCGGTCGTCGTTGGTGATGAAGACGGCCTGGAACTCGCCGTCGATGTTGGCGGCGCTGACCCGGTTGGCGGTGAACGAGCCGATCACGGGGGCGAGCTCGGCGAACGGCTGCCACGTGCCGTTCGCGAGCCGGGCGGTGTGGAAGAGCTTGCCGTCGGCTACGGCGACGACGTGCAGGTCGCCGCCGATCGAGACCGCGGAGACCTTGGTGACGTTGCCCAGCCTGTTGGTCTGCGGGCCGATGTCGGTGAAGCGGTCCCAGCTGCCGCCGGAGTGACGGATGGTGTGGTAGATGTTCCCGTCGCCGCCGACGGCGAGCAGGTGGGTGTCGCCGTTGATGCCGGCGTCCGCGATGGACTGGACGCCGCCGATGTCGCCCGCGACGCTCTCCACGTTCCCGAAGCCGGTCCAGCTCCCGTTGGAGGAACGGGTGGTGTGGAAGACGTTGCCGCCACCGTTCACCACGACCTGGGCGCCCCAGCCCACGGCCCCCTGCTTCGGCGGCAGCGGGGTGCTGTCGACGGTCTTGTCGTAGCGGAAGGGCTTGAAGCCGCCGCTGATCAGGGAGCTGCGCGAGTAGTTGATCTTGCGGGCGGTCAGGCCCGGCCGCGGCTCCTCGTAGACCACGGCGGTGTTGTGGCTGCCGTCGGTCCAGCCGGCGAACAGCACGACGTGCGTGCTGATGTTGTCGATCATGTCGCCGGGCTGCAGGTCGTCGAGGCTGCCGAGCTGGGTGGAGATGTCGTCGAGGGTGGAGGTGACCCGGCTGGAGCCGAGGTGCCAGGCCATCGAGACCAGGCCGGAGCAGTCCTGCCGGTAGGAGCCGTTGCTGTCGCTGTGCCAGAGGCTCTGGCTGTACGGCACCGCCTGGTCGACCCAGTTCTGGGCCCGGGCGATGATCTCGGAGCGGCTGATCGGGCCGTTGACGGACGAGGTGCCGACGGCCTGCGCCGGTGCGGTCAGCGACACGGTGGAGACGACCGCGCCGAGCGCGAGGGCCCCGGCGAGGGCGACGTTGGCGAGCTTCGAACGGTTGGCGGACATGGCGGACCTCCGGACGTGGTGGACGGGGTTGGCGGCTGGGCCCGGCTTCGAGGTGCTCGGGGCCCGACGGTGACGGGCGGCTCACGCGGCGCGCGGATTCCGGTCGGCTGCCCTGCGGGAGCAGCCGGCCTGGCGGCGGTTCGACGCGCTGGTTCGACGCGCTGGTGCGGGGCGCCGCGGGGTGCGGCGCTCGGCGAGGCCGGGGTACGGCGCTCGGATCGGCCTGCCTCGGGAGCGGGCCCGGCGGGACGGCCGCCCCGCAGGAGCAGCCGGTCGAGGGGGCCCGGCGGGGCCGGGGCGAGGTGGTGGGGCCGTCAGCCCCGGACAGGCGCTAAGAAGCAGCCGCGGCGGCGGCCCGGCCTGCGACGGCGAGGGTGGCGACCGCGGTGGCCTCGGTCATGACGGTGCGGAGCATGACGGTGTCCTCTCCTGCTGCGACGTGAGGGTGGGATCCGGTGGCCGCGTCCCGCGGTGACGCGCTCTCCGGTGCCGCCCTGAGCGGTGCTCCCTGGCGGCGATCACCAGCTTCGTCGCAGCTCGGCGGCGGTGGAAGGGACTTCGGCTGGACGGAAGTGGCCCTGGACCGTTCCGGCCAGGAGCGGTCGGCGTCCGCGCCGGGGCCGGGTCGGGACCGCGCCTGGCCGGGTCGGGACCGGGTGGGGGTGCGGGTGCCGACGAGGGGTCAGAGCGGGTCAAGTAGCCTGCCGGAAAAGTGTTCGACCGCCTTGCCGCGCCGTGCGAAGGAGACGAAGGACCCGATGAGACCTGCTGGGCACCCGGTGGTGCGACTGCTGGGGCAGGTGTGGGTGTGGCCCGCGGTGGTGATGCTGGCGGTGGGCGGGTACCGGCTGGGGACGCCGGAGCTGTGGCGGGACGAGATGGCGACCTGGACGGTGGCCACCCGGTCGTTGGGCGACCTGCTCCGGCTGCTCCAGCACGTGGACGCCAGCAACGGGGCGTACTACCTGCTGATGCACGGCTGGACGACGGTGTTCGGCGACTCCGTGGTGGCGCTGCGAATACCGTCCGTGCTGGCGATGGCGGGGGCGGCCGCGTTCGTGGCGCTGACCGCCGAGCGGCTGTTCGGCAACCGGGTGGCGGCGGTCGGCGCGGGGCTGCTGTTCGCGGTGCCGCCGGAGGTGTCGCGGTACGCGCAGGAGGCGCGCGCGTACGCGCTGGTGACCTTCGCGATCACGGCGGCCACCTGGTTCCTGGTGCGGGCGCTGGAGCGGCCCACGTGGCGGCGGTGGGCGCCGTACTGCGCGGCGATGGCGGTGGCCGGCGCCGGGCACCTGATCTCGTTCAGCACGGTGGCCGGGCAGGTCGCGCTGGTGCTGCTGCACCTGTGGCGCACGCGCGGCGCGGCGGAGCGGCGGCTGCTGTGGCAGTACCCGGCGGCGGTGGGGGTGGCGGCGGTGCCGGTGCTGCCGGTGGTGCTGCTCGGCAGCCGGCAGTCGGACCGGCAGCTGGGCTGGATCGAGACGCCGAACCTCGGGGGCCTGGTGCACTTCGGCCAGCACCTGTTCGGCTCGCACACGGTGTTCTACGCCTTCGTGCTGCTGGCGCTGCCGGCGCTGCTGCTGCCGGGCCGGCGGGTGCAGGCCGGGCAGGCGCTGCTGCTCGCGGGGCTGCCGGTGGCGGGCGTGTGGGTGGTGTCGCAGGGCGGCACCTCGTACTTCATCGAGCGGTACATGCTGTTCACGGTGCCCGCGTGGGCGGTGCTGGCCGGGGGCGGGGTCGGCGCGGTGTACGGCGTCGCGGCGGCCTGGGCGAAACGTTTCCGCGCTCCGGGACCGGCCAGGGCGGCGGTGGGACTGCTGGCGCTGGGACTGCTCGCCGCCCCGGCCGTGGCGGCGCTGCCGAAGCAGCCCGCGGTGCGCTACGTGGGCTCGCACAACGGGTCGGAGGAGCCGTTCCGGGCGGCGGCCGGGGTGATCGCCGCGGGCTACCGGTCCGGGGACGGGATGGCGGCCCCCCTGGGCAACCAGGCCTGGGCGATGGTGTGGCCGGGCGTCAGCTACTACCTGCCGTCGGACGTCCACCCGTACCCGGTGTTCGTCGCGCAGAGCGCCGACGACGCGGAGGACCTGTCGCCGACGCCGTGCCCGCAGCCGGAGGCCTGTCTGGGGCAGGCGGCGCGGATCTGGCTGCTGGTCCTCGGGGACACCGAGGACCCGCTGACCACCATGCCGGAGGACCAGGCGCAGGCTCTCCGCACGCAGTACGGCGCGCCCGACCAGGTGACGCCGCTCGGCGGGGTCACGGTCGCCCTGCTCGACCGCGACAACTGACGGGAGAGCGACCCGGAGCACGACGCGGCACGACGGAGCGCGACCGGACACGACGGAACACGACGGAGGGGGAGCCGGGCGGACCGGCTCCCCCTCCGTCGTCGCGGTCTCAGAGCGTGCGGATCAGCCGGGACTGGATGGACGGCGGGTTCAGGTCGGACTGGAGGGCCACCGGGACCTCCGTCTTGTCGTCGCCCGCGCCCACCCGCAGCAGGCCGACCTCCTGGCCGGCCTTCGCGGTGTGGCCGACCTTGGCCGCGTCCAGGGTGACGGTACCGGTGATGCCCGGGAAGCCGGCCACCACGAGGTCCTTGGTCGCGACGACCTGGACCTTGCCGCCGAGGCCGTCGTCCACGGTGCCGACGACGTCGCCCTTCTTCACCACGGTCTGGCCGGTCAGGCCGTTCTGCGCGGCCTGGATCTGCTTGCCGCTGACCTTGAGCACGGTCGGCAGGATGCCGTCGCCGGGATTGGGCGAGGTGGCCGGCTGGCCCAGGGTGACGCCGAGGATCAGCCGCTTCACACCGCCGATCTCCTTGTAGGCGGCCCACATCAGGCAGCCTCCGGCCGGGGTGCTGGAGCCGGTCTTGACGCCGATGACCCCGCTCTTCGGGTTGATCAGGTTGTTGGTGTTGGGGACCTTCGCGTTGTTGAAGTTGGTCTCCGGGGTGGAGACGATCTGCCGGAAGATCTCGTCCTGCATGACCTGCTCGGCCAGCTTCAGCTGGTCCTTGGCGGTGGACTTGGTGTCCGCGACGAAGCCCGCCGGGTCGGCGTAGGTGGTGTTGGTCATGCCGAACTTGGCCGAGGTCTCGTTCATCAGCTTGACGAACGCGTCCTCGGAGCCGGAGTGGAAGCGGGCGAGCAGCCGGGCCACGTTGTTGGCCGAGGGCAGCATCAGCAGTTCCAACGCCTGGTACTCGGTGAGCACCTGGCCCTCGGTGAGCGTGACCCGGGACTCGTCGAGGTTGCCGGACTCCTGCGCGGCCTGCTTGTCGACGGTGATCTTCGGGCCGCTCTCCCCCTTCTTCAGCGGGAACTTCTGCAGGATCAGGTAGGCGTTCATCACCTTGGTGACGCTGGCGATCGAGGCCGGCGTCTCCTGTCCGGAGCTGCCGAGGCTGCCGACGCCGACCACCTCGGCGGCGGACTGGCCCTTGGCCGGCCAGGCGAGGTCGAGCTGGTCGCCGGCGAAGCTGAAGCCGCCTGCGGCGGACAGCCGCACCTTGGCGTCCGGCAGCGGGCGCAGCAGTTGGGCCACCACTGCCGCACCGAGCACCACGGCGAGGAAGACCGTCCAGATGGTGATCCGCTTGAGCGCGCGGCGCAGCGGCGAGACCGGGCGCGCGTTGAGGGTCGCCAGGACCTCCATCGCCTCGGCGGTGTTCTCCGGCGCGGGCAGCGGCTCCGGGGCGGGCAGCGGCTCGGGCTTCGGCAGCGGCGGGACGGACGGCACCGGCTGCGGGTCGGGGGTGGGCAGCGGCTTCGGGGCCGGGGCGGGGCCGGGCGCGGGCACGGGGGCCGGCTTCGGCAGCGGCTCCGGGCCGGGCTGCGGCTCGGGTTCGGGGAGGGGCTTGGGCGCCGGGTGCGGCTCGGGCACCGGCTCCGGGACGGGGGCCGGCTCGGGCGGCGGGGTCGGCGCCGGGGGCTCGGGCACGGTGCCGGCTGCGGAGGCCGCAGCAGCCGCGGAAGCGACGGGGGCACGCAGCGGCACGGGCTTCTCCAGCTTCCCCGGCTTCCCCGGCTCCTCGGACTTCCCGGACTTCTCGGACTTGGCCGGCTCGGCCGCCACCGTCTTCGGCGCAGCCTCCTCCGGTTCCCCGGCCTCGGGCGCGGCGGCCTCGGCGGCCCCGGCGGTCGTGGCCGCCCCGGGCGTGTCGCCCCCGGACGCGGCCTTCTCGCCGGACTCCTCCGTCCCCTTCTCCACGCTCCCCGCCACCGCGCCGGCGCCGCCCACGGCCGTCCGCATGGCGAGACGAGGATCGGTTCCGGTCGACCGTCCGGCCGCCTTCCCCTCGCCACCGGCGGCCGTCGCGGCCTCCGCGTCTTCGCCCTCACCCCCGGAACTTCCGCCACCGGCGGGCCTGGTCAGCTCCTCGGGCAGCCGCAGCGCGGTGGTCGCACTGTCCACCGGCAGCCGCAGCATCGTGGTCTTGCTGTCCACATCCCGGACACGGAGCTGTACGGTCGAGCCGCGCTTGACCCCCGCCGCCGGCGCGTCGCCGGGGGCGGCGTCGGCCTCCCGGTCCGGAGTGCCGTCCGGAGTGCCGTCCGGGTCCGCGCCGGCGGCACTCCCGGTCCGTTCGCGTTCGCGCTCCTGCGCCCGCTCGCCGTCCCTCAGCACCCTGTCGGGGGACTCGCCCACGTATCCCAGCCTCCTCAACGCCCGGCGGGGCACCGGCAGACCCGATTTCGGGAAGCCGACGCCCCGCCCCGTGTACCTGTACAGTCTCCGCCACCGCCGGCCGATCCGGCCGCGCACACCCCGCCCGACCGGCGCTTATTGCCGTCGCACGGGCGTACTGCGGTCTGTTCACCGGTCAGACGCCGGGCCCGCCGCCCCTGGTTCCCCGCCTTCACTGCAAGGTCACGATTCGGAGGCGTACTCGACAAGCCCGTGTGAGAGGCGTCACCCTGTCTCTCATCCACGCGGGGAGGCTTGGATGGGCAAGAGCCGCAGAACTATTCCCGAGGAACTCTTGCTGCTCGCTTTGGACCCGACCACGGGTACCACGGCGCAGCCGCAGACCCTCGACCTCGGACTCGCCGGGGCGCAGCTCGTCGAGCTGTCCCTGGCCGGACGGATCGTACCGGAGGGAGACCGGATCGCTGTCGTGCTCGCACGGCCGACCGGCGACCCGACCCTGGACCACGCACTGGAACTGCTGCGCCGACGCGGCAGTCCGGTCCGCGCGGCGCACTGGATCGGCGGGCCCCGACTGGGGCTGCGGCAGACCTACCTGGCGCACCTGGAGCGCTGCGGCATGGTCACGGCCGTGCCGGGCCAGGTGTGCGGGGTGCTGCCGACGACCCGCTACCAGGCGTCGGACGACTGCACCAACGCCGCGATCAAACAGCGGCTGGACACCGCCATCCGCACCGGCGTGCCGCCGGACCCGCGGACGGCGGCGCTGGCGGCGCTGGCCCATTCGGTGGGCCTGGGCAAGCACTTGTATCCGGGCAACGAGGGCCGGTCCTCACGGTCGCGGCTGCGCGACCTGATCCGGTACGACCCGCTGGGCGGGATGGTCGCGCACGCCGTGATGGACGTGCAGAACGGCCTGCCGGCGCAGCAGAACCGTTCTCCCCAGGGTTCCGGGACCGGGACCGGGACCGGGGCCGGGGCCGGGGCCGGGCGTTCCGGCGCCCGGGCGGCGGGCCGGGGTTCCGGGCGGGTCGCCGCCTCGCGGGTCGGCGTCCGCTGACCGGGCCCGCCCGGGCACGCGGGGCGCCGCACCGATCGCCGTCCGGCCTGCGCGGCACGTGCAGCCCGCACGGCGTGTACGGCCCGCACGGCCCGTAACGACGGGCAAGACCCGCACGACCCGCTACGACGGCGCGCGACGCTCCGTTCACGCCGCCCGACGGCGCTGAGCAACGGCGTGAGCGACCCGACGCACCACCGAAGCAGCACCGGCACCACCCCGCACCACCAGCAGCACGGAGGGGCGGTCGCCCCGCGACGGAAGTCGCCCGGCGACCGCCCCTCTGCCGTCCCCGAGGGCCCGCCGGGGCCCCGTCCGGGGAGCCCGGCGGTCCTGCCCTCGCATGTGCCACCGGCACCTGCGCCGCCGGGGAGCACATCCTTAGCCCGTACCGGTTCGAGCCGCTGAGCCGCATTACCACGCGAAGGCCCTCGCCGTCTCACAGAAGTGCTTTTATGACGATCTGTTCTAATGCGCTGCTGTGATTCCCTGACGCCGACCTGGCCCGAGGTGACATGCTGCTCCAAGTCAGGGGGGTTGGTCCCAATGTCCGAAGTGTTCCGAGGGCTGCCGTTCCAACGATCACCAGAGGTCCGGCCGGAGGTCGATGTGTCCACGAGCATCAATCCCACCGTGCGCCGTCGGCGCCTGGGTTCGGAGCTGCGCAAACTCCGCGAGGGCCTCGGGATGACGGCGGAGGAGGTGGCGGGCCGGCTGATGGTCTCCCAGTCGAAGATCAGCCGACTGGAGAACGGCCGCCGCAGCATCAGCCAGCGCGACGTGCGCGACCTCTGCGACGTCTACCTCGTGAACGACGAGCAGATGCGCTCCAGCCTCATGGAGATGGCCAAGGAGTCCCGCCAGCGCGGCTGGTGGCACGACTTCAACGACATGCCGACCCCGTACAGCGTCTACATCGGGTTGGAGGCCGAGGCCTCCTCGATCCGCGCGTACGAGTCCTCCTTCGTCCCGGGCCTGTTGCAGACCGAGCAGTACGCGCAGGCCGTCGTGGAGGGCACCCAGCCGGACACCGACGCGCTCGCCGTGCAGCGCCGGGTGCAGGTCCGGATGAAGCGCCAGGACCGCATCCAGGGCGAGCACCAGCTGGGCAGCCTGTGGACCGTCATAGACGAGGCGGTGCTGCGCCGCGAGGTCGGCAGCCGCGAGGTGATGGCCCAGCAGCTCAAGCACATGATGGAGCTGAGCCAGCGCCCGAACATCACCATCCAGGTGATCCCGTTCTCGGCCGGGGCCCACCCCGGCATGACCGGGACATTCTCCCTGCTGGAGTTCCCCGAGTCAGCCGATTCCACGGTTGTCTACTTCGAAGGGGTGACGAGCGATCTCTACCTGGAGAAGGACGCGGACGTGCGCCGCTATACCGGTCTGTACGACTACCTGAGGGCGGCGGCACTCGGAGTGGCGGAGAGCCGGACGCTGATAGCTGAGATTGAAGAGGGATACCACTGATGAGCACCACCTCCGAGCACGGAACCCGCTGGCGAAAGAGCAGCCACAGCGGCGGTAACGGCGCCTGCGTGGAGATCGCCACGCAGGCCGCGGGGGCGGTGGCGGTACGGGACTCCAAGGACCCTCAGGGACCACAGCTGCGCTTCTCCGCCGAGGCCTGGACCGCGTTCGCGAGTGCCGCGGCCACCGGGGTGTTCGGCGGCCGCTGAACCGGCCCCGCGCGCCCGGTACGAATCCGAGCTCGGCCCAGTTGCCCGTAGCAGTGGCCGTCGCCCTCACCGGCGTCGGCGGCCGACGCTACGGGCAACTGTCGTTCCCACCCGAACTGCCGCTCCCACCCGAACTGCCGCTCCCGCCCGGACGGTTCAGCGCACCACCGGGTACCGCTCGGACCAGGTCAGCCCCTCCGGAGTGCGCGGGTCGTGCAGTTCGTTGCCGTGCATCAGCTCCAGCACGAAGTCGTCGGCGAGTTCGAGGATGGCGCCGCGCCCCTCCAGCCCGGCCACCAGCCCGGACGGCAGCGCGGTGTCGCCGTGCAGCACCCCGAGCAGGTTCCCGCAGATCGCGCCGGTGGAGTCGCTGTCCCCGGAGTGGTTGACGGCGAGCAGCAGGCCCGAGCGCACGTCGTGCGCGACCAGCGCGCAGTAGACCCCGATCGCCAGCGCCTCCTCGGCGACCCAGCCCTCCCCCAGCGCCTCCACCCGGTCGGCGGAGGGCTCGCCGGCGCGGACCGCGTCCAGCGCGGCCCGCAGCGCGGCGGTGGTCTCCTCGTGCGCCTGCCGCTCGGAGAGCAGGGCCAGGGCGAGGTGGACGCCCTCCTCCAGGGTGCCGCCGCGGGCCACGCTCTGGACGATCACCGCGAGCGCGCCCGACGCGAGGTAGCCGGTGGGGTGGCCGTGGGTGAGCACCGCGCACTCCACCGCGAGTTGGAACACCAGGCCCGGCTCCCAGGTGGTGAGCAGGCCGAACGGCGCCGCCCGCACCACCGTGCCGCAGGCCTTGGAGTGCGGGTTCTTGGGCCGCTCCACGGTGCCGAGGGACTCGCCGTCGGCCCCGGTCAGGCCGGACAGGCAGCCCTGGCCGGGGGCGCGCTGGGCGTACAGCCACTCCTCGCGGCCGAGCCAGCCGAGGTCGGGGCGGCGCTCGTCGGGGCCCCAGTCGCGCTGGGTGGCGGCCCAGCGCAGGTAGGCCAGGTGCAGGTCGGTGGGCGGGTGCCAGCTGCCGGTGTCGCGCCGGATGTGGGCGCGGATCAGGCCGTCGACGGTGAACAGGGTGAGCTGGGTGTCGTCGGTGACGGCGCCGGTGCGCCCGTACGCGGGGACGTAGCCGGTGACGCCCTGCGGGCCGTGCTGGGCGCGGATCTTCTCCAGCGACTCGAACTCGACGCCGGCGCCGAGCGCGTCGCCGAGGGCACCGCCGAGCAGACAGCCCCGCACCCGGCTGCGGAAGTCCTGTTGCTGGGCGCGTGACCACAGTGGCATCACGACGGGGCGCCTTTCCTCGGGGTAGGGGCTGCGCGACGCACGGCCGTGGCGCGCGCCCTGGCACTGTATTCGAAGACCCGAGCGAATCAAGGGCGTCCCTCGTACTCCGGTTTCCCGGCCCCGGCCGCCGCAAGGGCAGCAGCCGGGGCCGGGAAACCGGAGGGGCGGGGCGGGGATCAGTCCAGGACCGGCAGCAGCTCCGGCAGGTGCCCGTCCGAGGCCAGCGCCGCGGCCAGGCGCTCGGCCGGCACCTCGCCGTAGGTGGTGGTGCGCTGGCGGTGCGGGCGGCCCGCCGCCTCGGCGATCGCCTGGAGGTCGCGCACCGACTTGTAACTCCCGTACGCCGAGCCGGCCATCCGCGAGATGGTCTCCTCCATCAGCGTGCCGCCCAGGTCGTTGGCGCCCGAGCGGAGCATCTCGGCGGCGCCCTCCGCGCCCAGCTTGACCCAGCTGGTCTGGATGTTGGGGATGTGCGGGTGCAGCAGCAGCCGGGCCATCGCGATCACCGCGCGGTTGTCCCGGGCGGTCGGGCCCGGCCGGGCGATGCCGGCCAGGTAGACCGGCGCGTTGGTGTGGATGAACGGCAGGGTCACGAACTCGGTGAAGCCACCGGTGCGCTGCTGGATCTCGGCGAGCAGCCGCAGGTGCCCGAGCCAGTGCTTCGGGGTGTCCACGTGCCCGTACATCATGGTGGACGAGGAGCGGATGCCCAGCTCGTGCGCGGTGGTGACCACCTCGACCCAGGTGGCGGCCGGCAGTTTGCCCTTGGTGAGCACCCAGCGGACCTCGTCGTCCAGGATCTCGGCCGCCGTGCCCGGGATGCTGTCCAGGCCGTTCTCCTTGGCCCGCTGGAGCCAGTCGCGGATGGACAGCCCGGTGCGGGTCGCGCCGTTGACCACCTCCATCGGCGAGAAGGCGTGCACGTGGATGCCGGGCACCCGCTCCTTCACCGCGCGGGCGATGTCGAAGTAGGCGGTGCCGGGCAGGTCCGGGTGGATGCCGCCCTGCATGCAGACCTCGGTGGCGCCGACCTCCCAGGCCTGCGCGGCCCGGTCGGCGACCTGCTCCAGCGACAGGGTGTAGGCGTCGGCGTCGGTGCGGCGCTGGGCGAACGCGCAGAAGCGGCAGCCGGTGTAGCAGACGTTGGTGAAGTTGATGTTCCGGGTGACGCAGTAGGTGACGTCCTCCCCGACGGCCGCCCGGCGGACGTCGTCGGCGATCCGGCAGAGCGCGTCCAGGGCCGGGCCGTCCGCGTGGAACAGCGCCAGCGCCTGGTCGTCGGTGAGCCGCGTCGGGTCGTCGGCGGCCACCGCCAGGGCCTCGCGCAGGTCGCCGATCAGCCGCTCGGGCGCGCCCTCGGCGAGCACCTGCTCGCGCAGCACCTCCCAGTCGCCGTAGACGTCCTCGAAGTCGGCCCGGCGGTCGCCGGTGCGGCCCTCGGTGTCGATGGTGGCGTGCAGGTCGGTCCGCCCGTACGAGACGGGCAGGTCCTCGGGCTCCTGCCAGGGCAGGCCGCGGACCACCGCGTCCGGGTTCGCCAGCCCCGTCCCCGGGTCGGCGAGGGCGCGCACGTGCGGCAGCACCCGCGGGTCCAGCCAGGGCTCGCCGCGCCGCACGTACTCGGGGTAGACGGCGAGGCGTTCGCGCAGCTCGAAGCCGGCGGCCGCGGAGCGCTCGGCGAGCCGCTCGATCTGCGGCCACGGGCGTTCGGGGTTGACGTGGTCGGGGGTGAGCGGCGAGACGCCGCCCCAGTCGTCGACGCCGGCCGCGATCAGCCGCCCGTACTCGCCGTCCACCAGGTTCGGCGGCGCCTGCAGGCAGGCCGCCGGGCCCATCACGTGCCGGGCCACCGCCACGGTGGCGACCAGTTCGTCCAGTTCGGCGTCGGGCATGCCGCGCATCGCCGTGTCCGGCTTGGCGCGGAAGTTCTGCAGGATCAGCTCCTGGACGCCGTGGTAGGCCCGGGAGACCTTGCGCAGCGCGAACAGCGACTCGGCGCGCTCCTGGTACGTCTCGCCGATGCCGATCAGCAGGCCGCTGGTGAACGGGACGGAGCTGCGCCCGGCGTCCTCCAGCACCCGCAGCCGGACGGCCGGTTCCTTGTCCGGCGAGCCGAAGTGCGGGCCGCCGGGCTCGCTCCACAGCCGGGTGGCGGTGGTCTCCAGCATCATGCCCATCGAGGCGGAGACGGGCTTGAGCCGCTGGAAGTCCGTCCAGCCGAGCACCCCGGGGTTGAGGTGCGGGAGCAGGCCGGTCTCCTCCAGGATGCGGATCGACATCGCCCGCACGTAGGCGATGGTGTCGTCGTAGCCGTGCGCGTCGAGCCACTCGCGGGCTTCGGGCCAGCGGTCCTCGGGCTTGTCGCCGAGGGTGATCAGGGCTTCCTTGCAGCCGAGTTCGGCTCCGCGCCGGGCGACGTCCAGCACCTCGTCGGGGGACATGAACATCCCGTGGCCGGCCCGGCGCAGCTTGCCGGGGACGGTGGCGAAGGTGCAGTAGTGGCACTTGTCGCGGCAGAGCCGGGTGAGCGGGATGAAGACGCTCTTGGAGTAGGTGATGACGCCGGGCCGCCCGGCCGCCGCCAGGCCCGCGTCGCGGACCCGGGCGGCGCTCGCACACAGGTCGTCCAGGTCCTCGCCTCTGGCCTGGAGCAGCACCGCGGCCTCGGTGACGTCCAGGGCGACGCCGTCCCGGGCGCGGCGCAGGGCGCGCCGCATCGCGTTCGCGGTCGGGGGGTTGCTTGCGTCCATGGCGGTTCCGTCCATGGCGCGACCCTACGCCAGGTGTCGTACGTTCGGAGGAGCCAACCCTGAGGGCGTCTCAGGGTCGGTGTACCCGTGAGGTTTACCCCGAACTGGCCCTGCAGGGCGATGACGGCGGCGGGGCGGGGGCCTCTAATGGAGGGGCACAGCCAATCGCCCGTGTTCACAGAGGAGTTGAGGACGCCATGACCAATGACACGGCGGCGGGGGACAACGTGGACGGCGGCGTGCCGTACCGCTCACGGCGGCGCACGCTGGTGCGGGCCGGGGTGCCGCTGGCGGTGGCCGCGGTGATCGCCGCCGGGGTCGGGCTGGTGCCCGCGCTGGCGGCCGACGCCCCGCCCGACCTTCCCTCGCTGACGGCGGAGCAGCTGGTGGCCAAGGCGCTCGGCTCCGACGCGCAGACCCTCTCCGGCACGGTGTCCGTCTCCACCGACCTCGGCCTGCCCAGCCAGCTGCTGGGCGCCGCGGCCGGCGGGCTCGGCGCGGTGGCCGGCCGCGGGGGCGGCGGCCAGGGCTCCTCGGCGGCCGACCCGCAGGCCAAGCTGCTCGGCCTGCTCGGCGGCGACCAGACCCTGCGGGTCGCGGTGGACGGCCCGGACCGCCAGCGGGTCGACCTGCTGGAGGACATGGCCGGCTACACCGTCGTCCACAACGGCGACCAGGCCTGGGCCTGGGACAGTTCGACCAACACCGCCGTACGCCTGACCGGCCAGGCGGCCGCCCGGCACCCCGACGCCGCTGGCAAGCACCCCGACGCCGCCGGCAAGCACCCCGGGGCACCGCTGACCGGGGTGCCGACGACCCCGCAGGAGGCCGCCCGGCAGTTCCTGACCGCGAGCGCGGGCACCACGTCGGTCACCGTGGCCGGCACCGCCAACGTGGCCGGGCAGAAGGCGTACCAGCTGAGCGTCAAGCCCGCCCAGTCCGGTTCGACCGTCGCCGAGGTCCGGATCGCGGTCGCCGCCGACAACGGGGTGCCGCTCTCGGTGGTGGTCAAGGGCGTCGACGGTTCCACCGTGCTGGACGTCCACTTCACCGACGTGTCCTTCGCCAAGCCGGCCGCCAAGACCTTCGACTTCACCGTGCCCAAGGGCGCCAAGGTGACGGAGCACAAGGCGGACGGGGGCGCCAAGGGTGAGATGCCGCAGGGCTTCGCGCCCACGGGTTCCGCGCCCGGGGGCAAGGCCGGTCAGGACGCCTCGGGCCAGGACCACGGCGGCGTGAACGTGATCGGCGAGGGCTGGACGACCGTGGTCTCGGCGCAGCTGCCCGGCGGCGCCGTCGACGCGCCGCAGGACGGCGGCCAGGGCGGCAAGCACGGCGGCCGGGGTGCGGCCCTGAACCCGCAGGCGCTGGTGAAGTCGCTCGGCAAGCCGGTCGGCGGCGGCACGCTGATCAGCACCAAGGTGGTGAACGTCCTGGTCACCGACGACGGCCGGGTGTTCGCCGGCGCGGTGACCCTGCCGGTGCTCCAGCACGCCGCCGGGGTGAACTGACGGATGACGAAGGCTCCCGTAACGGGGGACGTTACGGAGTCGGCCGGGGGTCCGGGCGCCGAGCAGCGCCCGGGCCCCGTGCCTTCCACCTCCTCCTCCCCCTCCACCTCCTCCCCTGGTTCCCCCGGTTCCTCCCGTCCCGACGACGTGATCAGGACCCGCGGCCTGACCAAGCGCTTCCGGGGTGGCCAGCTCGCCGTGGACGGCCTGGACCTGAGCGTGCCGCGCGGCTCCGTCTTCGGCTTCCTCGGCCCGAACGGCTCCGGCAAGACCACCACCATCCGGATGCTGATGGGCCTGATCGCCCCCACCTCCGGCGTCGCCACCGTCCTCGGCGAGCCGATGCCGCAGTCCGTCGCCTCCGTGCTGCCCCGGGTGGGCGCGCTGATCGAGGGCCCGGCGCTGTACGGCTTCCTCTCCGGGCGGGACAACCTGGTCCGGTTCGACGCCGCCGACCCGACCGCCGACCCGCGCACCCGGCGCCTGCGCGTCGAGACGGCGTTGGAACGGGTCGGGCTGAGCGCCGCGGCGGCCAAGAAGGCCCGCGCGTACTCGCTGGGCATGAAGCAGCGGCTCGGCCTGGCGTCGGCGCTGCTCCAGCCGCGCGAGCTGCTGGTGCTGGACGAGCCCACCAACGGGCTGGACCCGCAGGGCATGCGCGAGATCCGGGCGCTGGTGCGGGAGGTCGCGGCGGAGGGGACCACGGTGTTCCTCTCCTCGCACCTGCTGGACGAGATCGAGCAGGTCTGCACGCACGCGGCGGTGATGTCCCGGGGCCGGCTGGTGGTGCAGGGCACCGTCGCCGAACTGGCCGCCCGCGCGCAGGGCCGGCTGGTGGTCCGCACGCCGGACGTGGCGCACGCCGTGGAGGTGCTGGCGGCCCACCGGGTCGGCTCCCTGCTGCCCGGCGACGGGCGGGTGGACGGCGAGCTCGGCGCGCTCGGCTCGCTCGACGCCCCGGTCGAGGAGGCGCTGCCGAAGCTGTGCGCGGCGCTGGTCGAGGCCGGGGTGCGGGTGCACGGGTTCGGGCTGGAGCGGGGCACGTTGGAGGACGCCTTCGTGGCGCTGACCGGGGAGGGCTTCGATGTCGCAGGCTGAGCTGTCGCAGGCCGGGATGTCGCAGGCCGGGGCGGTGCCGGTCGGGGCTCAGCCGGTCCGGACCGGGCGGAGGCCGCAGACGGCGGCCGGGTTCCTGGCGCTGTTCCGCAACGAACTGCACCTGACCTTCCGCCGGATGCGCACCAAGGTGCTGCTGGGGATCCTGGCGGTGCTGCCGATCCTGATCGGCGTGGTCGTCAAGCTCAACACGGGCAGCCCGCACGAGGGCGGCGGCGGGGTGAACTTCATCGCGCAGACCACCCAAAACGGCCTGTTCCTGGTCTTCACCGCCCTCGCGGTCGCGCTGCCGGTGTTCCTGCCGATGACGGTCGGCGTGGTCGCCGGGGACTCGGTCGCCGGTGAGGCGGCCACCGGGACGCTGCGCTACCTGCTGGTCGCACCGGCCGGGCGCACCAGGCTGCTGGCCGCCAAGTTCACCGCCGGGCTGGTGTTCTGCCTGGCCGCCACCGTGGCGGTCGCGGCGGCGGCGCTGGCCACCGGTGCCGCGCTGTTCCCGCTCGGCGAGGTGACGCTGATCTCCGGGGACACCATCGGCTTCGGCGACGCGCTGCTGCGGGCGGTGCTCGTGGCCGGGGTGGTGGCGGCCTCGCTGGCCGGGCTGGTGGCGATCGGGCTGTTCGTCTCCACGCTCACCGGCAGCGGCATCGCGGCGATGGCCGCGACCGTCGGGCTGGTGGTCACCGTGCAGATCCTGGACGCCTTCCCGCAGTTGGACGCCGTGCGGCCCTTCCTGTTCACCCACTACTGGCTCAGCTTCGCGGACCTCCTGCGGCAGCCGATGTACTGGGACGGCGTGTGGAAGGACCTCGGCCTCCAGGCCGCCTACGTCGCCGTGTTCGGCGCGGCGGCCTGGTCCCGCTTCACCAGCCGGGACATCAGCGCCTGACCACCGGCCGGGCGGGGGCGGATCAGCGCCTGATCGCCACCTCGGCGGGGGCGGGCTGCGGCACGGCCGCGGCCCGCCCGGCGCGGTCGGCCCGCACCTGGCGCAGCGCGTCCCAGGTGAGCACCGCGAGCGCCAGCCAGACCAGGCCGAAGCCGGCCCAGCGGGCGGGCGGCATCGACTCGTGGAACACCGCCACACCGATCAGGAACTGGAACACCGGCGCCAGGTACTGCAGCAGCCCGAGCACGGTCAGCGGCACCCGCACCGCCGCCGCGCCGAAGAACAGCAGCGGGATCGCCGTGATCACCCCGCTGAGCAGCAGCAGCCCGGAGTGCCCCCAGCCGTACGAGCCGGCCACCGTGTGGCCGAAGGTGCCGCGCCCGCTGACCTCCAGGTAGACCAGGTAGCCGAGCGCGAACGGGAACATGAAGGCGCTCTCCGCCGCCAGGCTCTCCAGCCCGCTCAGCCCGACCTTCTTCTTCAGCAGGCCGTACGTGGCGAAGGAGAGCGCCAGGGTGAGCGCGATCCACGGCAGCCGCCCGTACGCGACGCTGAGCACCGCGACGGCGGCCGCGCCGACGCCGACCGCCGTCCACTGCGCCGTCCGCAGCCGCTCCTTGAGCACCAGGACGCCGAAGCCGATGGTGACCAGCGGGTTGATGAAGTAGCCGAGACTGGTCTCGACGACGTGCCCGGCGTTGACGCCCCAGATGTAGACGCCCCAGTTGATCGAGATCACCGTGGCCGCGCCGGCCAGCATGGCGAGCCGGCGGGGCTGGCGCAGCAGCGGGCGTATCCAGCTCCAGTGCCGCTGGACGATCAGCAGCAGCACCACGGCGACCAGGGACCAGACCATCCGGTTGGCCAGGATGTCGTCGGCGGCGCCGGGCTCCAACAGTGGCCAGAACAGGGGGAACAGGCCCCAGATGCCGTAGGCCGCGACGCCGTACCAGAGGCCTCGGCCGTTGTCCTGTTGGGTTGTCTCCGGCATGGCCGCCTGCCCTCCGCGCGCGTGTGTCGAGGTGACGGTAGCGGGCGGAGGGGCGGCCTGTCATCTCCGTTTCCGCATTTTGGTCATGACAGCTCTGACCTCGGGAAACGCGGGGTTCGCGGCCGGCCGGAGCGTCTCAGGCCTGGGGCGCCTCAGGCCTGGAACGTCTCAGGCCTGGAACGTCTCAGGCCCGGAGCGCCTCAGGCCCGGAGCGCGGCGCGGACCGACTCGGCCAGCGGGACGGTCGGGCGGCCGATCAGCCGGGCCAGGTCGCCCGGGGTGCCGGCCAGCTCGCCGCGGGCGATGCCCGCGTCCACGTCCACCAGCACCTCGGCGAAGCCCTCCGGCAGGCCCGCGCCGACCAGCGCCGCGAGGTGCTCCGCCGGCGGCACGTCCCGGTGCTCGACCGGCCGGCCGGAGACCAGCGCCAGCTCGGCCGCCAGCTCCGCCAGGCTCCACGCGGCGTCGCCGCTCAGCTCGTACACCTTGCCCTCGTGGCCCTCGCCGAGGAGGACGGCGACCGCCGCGTCCGCGTAGTCCTTGCGCGGGGCGGTGGCCACCCGGCCGCCCCCGGCGCTGCCGAGCACCACGCCGCGCGCCACCGTACCGGCCGCGTCGCCCAGGTAGTTCTCGGTGTACCAGCCGTTGCGCAGCAGGACGGACGGCAGGCCGGAGGCGCGGATCAGCTCCTCCGTCGCCCGGTGCTCGTCGGCCAGCCGGAAGGTCGCCGCGCCCGGCGCGCTCGTGTAGGCGAACAGCGCGACACCGGCCGCACGGGCCGCGTCGACCACCGCGCGGTGCTGCGGGATCCGGCGGCCGACCTCGCTGCCCGAGATCAGCAGCACCCGGTCCCCGGCCGCGAAGGCACCGGCCAGGGACGCCGGGTCGTCGTAGTCGACCACGCGGACGGCCACCCCGCGCGCGGCCAGGTCGGCCGCCTTCTCGGCGGAGCGGACGGCGACCGCCACCTCGCTCGCGGGGACCGCGGCCAGCAGGCCTTCGACGACGAGACGGCCGAGCTGGCCGGTGGCACCGGTGACGACGTACATGGGGATGCTCCTTGGACGGGGTTTCTGCCTCGGAACTCACCCTAGGGGCGGCACTAACCTTTCGAAAGTACGCACTTCAAAGTACGGTACTGATATAGAGGTAATGGCACAGAGGTGACAGCGCGGAGGTCATGGCATGAAGGTCCTGGAGGAGGGCGGCCCGGCCGTCCCGGTGCGCGAGCTGCCGCCGACCGGCGTGTTCGACCGCATGTGCCCGTCCCGGGGCGTGCTGGAGCACGTCACCAGCCGCTGGGGCGTCCTCGTCCTCGGCGCGCTGCACGAGCGCGGCTACCGCTTCAGCGAACTGCGCCGCCGGGTCTCCGGCGTCAGCGAGAAGATGCTCGCGCAGACCCTGCAGACGCTGGAGCGCGACGGATTCGTGCACCGCGAGGCCCACCCGGTGATCCCGCCCCGGGTCGACTACAGCCTCACCCCGCTCGGCCGGGAGGCCGCCGAACTGGTCGCCGCCCTCGCGCACTGGTCCGAGCGGCGGGTCCCCGCCGTCGAGGCCGCCCGCGCGGAGTACGACGCCCGGCCTAGCGTTCGCTGATCAGGGCCGCCAGCCCGTCCAGGACGCGGGCCAGGCCGAAGGCGTACGCGTGGTCCGGGTCGTACGCGCCGCCGTGCGCCTCGCCGGCGGCGGCCCCGACCCGGGCCGCGACCGGGTAGCGCTCGGCGTCGAAGACCTTGGCGAGCAGGTCGGCGTTGGCGGCCCACCACTGCGCGTCGGTCATCGCGCTGTCCTGCCGGGCGGCGCGCTCGTCGGCGGCCATCCGGGCGCAGGTCTGGACGAAGCCCAGCAGGTGGGTGAGCGCCGCGTCCAGCTCGACGTCGGGCAGGCCGGTGCCCTCGAAGGCGCGCAGCTCGTACTCGTACTTGGCCATCAGGCCCGGGCCGAGCGGCGGTCGGCTGGTGGAGACGGCCGCGACCCACGGGTGGGCGCGGTGCAGCGCCCGGTTGTCGTCGGCGACGGCGGTGACCCTGGCCCGCCAGCCGTCGTCGGCGGGGGTGCTGCGGGGCGTCGTGGCGTAGACGGTGTCCAGCATCAGGTCGAGCAGTTCGGCCTTGCCGGGGACGTAGGTGTACAGCGCCATCGGGGACAGCCCCAGCTCCTGCGCCACCCGGCGCATGGTGACGGCGTCCACGCCCTCGGCGTCGGCCAGGGCGATGGCCGTGGCGGCGATCTCGCCGGTCGACCGGGCCTGCTTCGGGCCGCGCCGGCCGGGCTTCTCCTCGGCGGTCAGCCCCCAGAGCAGGGCGAGGGTGCGCGCCGGGTCTCCTGCGCTGCTGCGGTCCGTGGCCATGGGGGGATCTTTTCACGGCCCCGCCCGGCTACCGTCTCCCCATGACCAGCGTCCCGAGCAGCAGCGTCCCGACCGGCGGCGGCCCGAACGGCAGCGGCCTGACCGGCGGCCCGGACCCGCTCCCGGGCACCGACACCCCCGAGGCCATCCGCCCCCGCGTCACCTGCCGCCGCTGCCACCGCCCGCTGCACGACCCGGAGTCGCGGATCCTGCGGCTCGGCCCGGAGTGCCGTGATCCGGCGGAGCGGGTCGCGCGCTTCGACGTCGACCAGGATCCGCTGCCGGGCATCGGGTAGCGGGCGCCGGGTAGCGGGCATCGGCTAGCGGGCGCCGGGTAACCGGCGCCGGCCGCGTAGCGCTCCGCTCGTCAGGCGCGCCGGAAGAGGCGGCGGAGGAGGCCGGGGCGGGGTTCCGGCTGCTCCTCGGTCGCCGGTTCGCGCTCCGCGGCCTTCTCGGTCGCCCTGGCCCCTCCGGGCTCTCCGGCCTCCGCCGCCTCCCGGGCCTCCCGCGCCTCCCGGGCCTTGGCCCGCTCGATCAGCCGCCGGGCCAGATCGAGGTCGGCCGGGGGCAGCCACGGCGCGGTGAGCGCCAGCGCGGCGAGCGAGCGCAGGACGGTCACCACCCGGGTGCGGTGGGCCCGGGCGCTGTAGTGCAGCCGCTGCCGGAGCCGGTCGGCGATGTCGGCGCGGGTCTCGGGGTGCGTCCAGCCGATCGCGACGAGGGCGAAGCCGGCCGCCTCGACCACCCAGTCCTCGGGCCCGAGCAGCAGGTCGACCAGCACGCGGCGGCGGTCGGAGCCCTCCCACGGCTGGTCGGTGCGGTGGTGGGCGATGCCGAGGCAGGCGAAGACCTGGACGGCCCGCACCCACAGTTCGGGCTGGTGGGCGAGCAGGGCCCGGCCGAGGTCGTCCTCCCGGGGCGTCGGCGGGTGGACGAGCGTGCCCAGCAGGTCGTCGAGGGGCAGCCCGGCCAGCCGGACGGCGTGGTCGTAGGCGGCGGGGACGGTCGCCCAGACGATCTCGGCGGTGTCCCGGACGAGTTCGGCGCTGTCCGGCGCGGGCGGGGCGACGGCCGGGCGCGGGTCGGTGCCGTCCCAGGACCAGATCGGGGTGGTCGGTTCGGCCAGCGGCAGCCGGGGGTCGGGCTCGGCGACGGACCGGTAGTCGACGGTGGCGCGCGGCAGGGCGAGGCGGACGGCCAGCAGGGAGCTGGGCGGCTCCACGGCGGAGGCGCTGCATTCGATCTCGCTGTCGCGGGTGGTGCCGGGGGCGGCGAGGACCTGGTGCAGCACGTTGACGGTCGCCTCGGTGGCGCCGGAGACCATGCCGAGCCAGGGTTCCCGGTGGCTGAGCCGTTCCAGCAGGTCCTGGGCGTACTCGTGGTCGGGGTGGGCGCGGTGGTGGTCGGCCAGGGCGAGCAGGTGGGCGGGGTCGCCGTCGACGGCGTGCAGCAGGCCGTACCGGGCGGGGGCCGCCTTGGGGTGGTCGGGTTCGGTGGCGAGCACCCGGTCCAGCCAGGGCAGGCCGTCGGCGGGGCGGCCGAGGGCGCCGTACAACTCGGCGACGTCGACGGCGAGGTAGCTGCTGGAGTTGTCCCGCTCCGGTTCGACCCGGGCCAGTTCGGCCTCCCAGACGGCGAGCGCCCGTTCCGGCCGGCCGTGGGCGCGCAGGGCGTTGCCGAGCATCACGGACGGCAGGTAGCCGGGGGCCAGCAGGTGGGCCAGTTCGGCGAGTTCGACGGCGCGGTCGGTGGCGCCGAGGCGGCGGGTGAGGCCGGAGGCCATCGCGAGCAGCAGCGCGTGGTCGCCGTGGCGGGCCACCACGGCCTGCACGAAGTCCTCGAACGGCTGGACGGCGTCGGCGAGTTCGGTGGGCAGTGGGTCGGGCAGGCCGCCGGTGGCCCGGGCCACCGCCTGGGCGACGGCGTCGGGGTCGACGAGGGCGGGCAGGTCCTCGCGGGCGAGCCAGGCGGTGTGCGCCCAGGGTCTCGCGGGCTCGTACTGGATCGCGGAGGCGAGCAGGCCGACGGCGGTGTCCCAGTCCCCGGCGGCGGCCTCGACGTGGGCCCGGCAGGCGACGGTGCCCAGGTAGACCTGGCCGTCCAGCGGGAACAGCTCGCGGGCGGCGGCCGGGCCTCCGGCGGCGGCGCTCAACTCGGCCAGTGCCTCGTGCAGTTCGGGCAGCTGGGGGTCGGCGAGGATCGCGTCGGCCAGGTGGTCGGCGGCGTGCGGGAGGTCTCCGGAGTCGATGGCCAGCCGGGCCACCGCCACCTCGCCCTCCGCCGCCAGCCGCTCGTCGCCCTCGTCGTCGGCGTGCCCCATGTGGTCATCCCCCCGCTCGCGGTGTCTCCTGTGCGCGGACGAGGTTATCCCGCGAATCTGATGACCTGATGATCACGCTGTCGGTGTGTCGGACGAGCTGGAAATGGCCTGAATCGCTCTCAGACCTTGGGGTGGATAGGGCCCAAACGAGTGGTTTGGGCGTCGACGAGCGCCTTTCTCCGGAAATCGCGCACCACGATGTCACCGGCGCTTCGCTCCCGAAGCACCCCACTTCACCCCACCCCGACGCCAAGCGAGAAGTGACGATGAAGCTCTCCCGCACCCTGTCCATGGCCGCCTCGGCCGCCGTCCTGAGCACCGTCGCCCTGGGCACCAGCGCCCTCACCGGGCACGCCACACCGGCGGCCGCCGCCTCGTTCGTGGTCAGCGAAGCCCAGTTCAACCAGATGTTCCCGAGCCGGAACTCCTTCTACACCTACCGCGGCCTGACCGACGCCCTCAGCGCCTACCCCGGGTTCACCACCACCGGCAACGAGGCCACCCGCAAGCGCGAGGCCGCCGCCTTCCTCGCCAACGTCAGCCACGAGACCGGCGACCTGAAGTACGTCGTCGAGCAGAACACCGCCAACTACAGCCACTACTGCGACGCCTCGCAGCCCTACGGCTGTCCCGCCGGCAAGAGCGCCTACTACGGGCGCGGCCCGCTCCAGATCAGCTGGAACTTCAACTACAAGGCGGCGGGCGACGCCCTGCACATCGACCTGTTGAACAACCCCTACCAGGTCGAGCGGGACGCCGCGGTCTCCTGGAAGACCGCCCTCTGGTTCTGGGACACCCAGAAGGGCGCCGGGACGATGACCCCGCACGACGCCATCGTCAACAACAAGGGCTTCGGCGAGACCATCCGCAGCATCAACGGCGACCTGGAGTGCAACGGCAAGAACCCGGACGAGCGCAACGACCGCATCAACCTCTTCAAGAAGTTCGTCGGCGTCCTCGGCACCGACGTCGGCGGCGGCAACATCTCCTGCTGATGCGCCGAGAGTTGAGCAGGAAGTCGGCCGGGCCGACTTCCTGCTCACGGGGTCGTTTCGTGCTGCGGCCAGGGGCGGCGTCAGCGCCGGACGTCATCGCCGGGCGTCGAAGCGAAGGTCCACGAAGGCCCCGACCAGCCCCCCGAGCGCGACGGCCGGCACGACCGCGTCCCCGGCACGGCCGGCCAGACCGCCGGTGACCAGCACGAACGCGACGGCGGCCAACGCGCCCGCCCAGGCCGGTCCCGATCGAGGCAGCAACGGCACGGGCCTGCCGTCCCGACGCCGCCTGATCCACTTGACGGCGAGCAGGAGCACCGCGACCGCGAGGAGCGGCGGCGCCATGACGTGCGCGGAGGTTCCCATCCGGTCAACCCTTCCGTTGGAGTCACCACCGGTACGGTAACAGGCGTGCGGGCGCCCGATGATGGCGCTTCCCTGCTGCTCTCGCCGATCCGGGTCCGGGTCCGGGTCCGGGTCCGGGTCCGGGAACATGACGACGACCACAGCGCAGGAAGCGTTCCTGAAGGCCTTCCACGCCGAGCATCCGGCGCCGACCCCTCGCCCCACGGCGGCCAGCGCTACCTGCCCATCCGCCGCGACTTCGTCACCGGCGAGCGCTCTACCGCGGCCGGGCTCGCGAGCGGGTGTCTCCGGCCGCTCTGGTCGCCACCGCCAGCACCAGGTGGAAAGTCGAGGAGTCATTCGAGTCCGGAAAAGGACTGACCGGTCTGGATGAAATGCCGGCCGTCCGATCCTGACCACTATCCTGAGCCAGTGCTTCATGAGCTCTGGGACGAAGGCGAGGAGGGCAAGACGTTCTGCCTGGCCGGACCGCGCGGAGACGGGGCTCGTGCGCTCTTGTCCGAACGTGCCCGGCTCGTGTGGACCGTCGAGGCCGCGAGTTACTTCGACGCGATGACGTTGTACTACCAGCGCATGGGCTGGGGCACCTACACCGCAGAGCACCCAGAGTGGGACAGACAGACCTACGCCGAGCACGGCTGGGAATGATCTCCCGTTCCATCCCTCCAGCCACGCCTCACGAACGACAGCTGGAGTACTGGCACCTGAATATTTCATCACGAGAAATATTCAGGTGGCCGTCGGCGTTGGCCACGGAGCCGGGTGCGGGAAGGCCCCGCACGGCTGGAGACGGGAGCGACGCCGTGCGCGTGGAGATCTGGACCGACATCAACTGCCCGTGGTGCTACATCGGCAAGGCCCGGTTCGAGCAGGCCCTGGAGCGGTTCCCCCACCGCGGGGACGTGGAGGTCGTCCACCGCTCCTTCGAGCTCGACCCCCACTCGCCGGCCGAGGCGCGGCCGGTCGTCCCGCTGATCGCCGCCAAGTACGGGCTCAGCCTGGAGCAGGCCGAGGCGGCGGAGGCGCGGATCGCTGACAACGCGCGCGGGGAGGGGCTGGCGTACCTCCGCGAGGGGCGCGACGCGGCGAACTCCTTCGACATGCACCGCCTGCTGCACTTCGCCAAGGACCACGGGCGGCAGGGGCAACTGCTGGACGCGCTGTACCGGGCCAACTTCGCCGACGCGCGGTCCGCGTTCGCGGAAGGGCGGCTGGTCGAGCTGGCCGTCGAGGCGGGGCTGGACGGCGAGGCCGCGGCGGCGGTGCTGGCCGATCCGGACGCCTACGCGGAGGCCGTGCGCGAGGACGAGGCGACGGCGAGCGCGATGGGTGCCACCGGGGTGCCGTTCTTCGTGTTCGGCCGGCGGCTCGGCGTCTCGGGCGCCCAGCCGGCCGAGACGTTCACGGCGGCGCTGGAGCAGGCCTGGGAGAGCCGAGCGGTGGTGCCGCTGCTGGTCGGCGGCAGCGGCGGTGGCACGAGCGGTGACGGCAGCGGCGAGGTCTGCGGGCCGGACGGGTGCGAGCTGCCGCAGCGGTGAGGTGAGGGGCGCGGAGCAGGAAGTCGGCGGGGCCGACTTCCTGCTCCGCCGACTTCCTGCTCCGGGGGTGTCAGCGCTTGGGGGCGATGAGGCGGATGCCGGTCCAGTCCGCAGCGGCGCTGATGGCCTTGGTCGAGGCGAGGCCGGCGGTCTGGGCGGCCTCGTTGACGTCGCTGGGCTCGATGTAGCCGTCCCGGCCCGACTTCGGGGTGAGCAGCCAGATCGTGCCGCCCTCTTCGAGGAGGCCGATGGCGTCGACCAGGGCGTCGGTGAGGTCGCCGTCGTCCTCACGGAACCAGAGCAGGACGGTGTCGGCCACGTCGTCGTAGTCCTCGTCGACGAGGTCCTGGCCGATCAGCACCTCGATGCCCTCGCGGAGATCCTGGTCGACGTCCTCGTCGTAACCGATCTCCTGGACGACCTGCCCGGGATCGAACCCGAGCCGGGCCGCCGGGTTGGTGCGCTCTGTCGTCATGCCGGTGTTCCTTTGACTTGGAGGCGCCTGTCGCCTCGCATCCGGGTAGCCAACCAGACGCGGACGGTGGGCGGCGCGGAACACGCCCGGGATTTGACGATGCATCAGATCTCGCGGCAGGAGACGATCCCAGCCGGGCTGACGGCCAGCAGGAGTTGGGAGCCCCCGGCGGCATCGGCCCGGGCGATGGCGGCGCCCAGCTCGCCGGGCGGGAGGGGGAACGTGTGCGGGCGCAGGTCGACGTCGTGCGCCACGACCGCGTCGCCGTCGACGTAGAGCAGCAGGTATTCGGCGACGTCGGACACGTCGGGTCCCCTCCCCTGGGGTGGCTGGCGCTTGGCGCTACCCACGCTAGGGGCCGCGCGGGGCGCGGTCGGTGGCATTCACCCGGCACCACTCCCACGGGTGAATGCGGTCGAGGACGGGCGGGGGTTGAGACGGGCGGGGTGCCCGGCGGCGTTACGGCCGGCGGCCTCGCGGTAGGCGATCCGCTGGACGGCGGTGAGCAGGCGGTAGAGGTTGAGGGCGGCGTCGGAGTCGTCGGCGGCGAAGCCCAAGTGGAAGATGAAGGTTTCGAGTTCGCGCCAGTCGAAGTCGTCGGGGACGGGCTGGGCGGCGCCGGGGGCAAGGGTGTTGAAGGCGGCGGCGACGGCGTAGTGGGTCGCGGCGAGGGCGTTGGCCAGGGGGTTGGGGCCGAAGTCGGGCTCCGGGACCGGGTCGGACATGTCAGGGGTCCTCCTCGTCGGGCTTTGCAACGTTGAGTGCGGTGATGACGCCCAGGACGACGGTGGCGATCGCCAGGGCGAGGAGGACGGCGAAGGCGGCGGCGATCAGGAAGCGCACGGGTCTTCGCGGTCTCGGTCGGCGGCGAGGAGGAGGGAGAGGAGGTTGAGGAGCGTGGAGGCCGGGGCGGTGTTGAAGCGGACGAGGACGCGGCCGTCGATGGTGCGGTCGATGGTGGCGGAGGGGAAGACGAGGCCGAACCTGCGGCCGCGCTCGTCGACTTCGGCGAGGAGCGTGCGGATGTGGTCGTCGGTGTAGTACCGGATCCGGGGGTCGGTCGGGAGCATCGGGCGGCGGCGGGGAAGGGGCATCAGGCGGCGTCCAACTGCAGCTCGAACCAGACGGCTTTGCCCTGCTTGCGCAGGTCGGCGCCGAAGCGGTGGGTGAGGGAACGGACGAGGTGGAGGCCTCGGCCGGAGAGGGCGTAGGGGTCGACGGGGGCGCACGGCTCGGGCGGGAGGGCCTGGCTGTCGTCGCAGACCGAGACGCGGAGCCTGCGGTCGAGGAGGGAGAGCACGACGAGGGGCGCGAGGCTCCCGGCGTGCCTCCACGCGTTCGCCTGCTGTCTCTTCCCGTAGTAAGAGGGTCTGAATGAATGCCCCGCCCAGGATCGGCCCGGACGGGGCTGTGAGGGGTCTAGCGGGTCTTCGGCGGGGCGCAGGGGGTCCGGCACGCCCAGCGGACGTAGGACGGGCCGCTCACACGGTCGATGACGCCGATGACCTTGCCGTCAGCGGTCTTCGTGCCGCAGAGGGAGCACGGGTGCGCCTTCGGGGCGTCCGCCATCACGCCACCGCCCCGGCAAGGGTGTGCGGTACACCGGTCACCACGGTGTCGAGCCAGTGTGAGGGGTCGGGAAGATCCAGCGCGGCGGCGAAGGCTGCGGCCCGGCGGGCTCGGACGGCTGCGGCTTCGGTGACGTAGTGCTCGGTGTGGGCGATCACGTGCATCCGGACCGGTTCCCACTCCGGCATGATCGTGCGGGCAATGACGTGCGGCGGGATCGGCTGCCGGAATCCAGAGCACAGCGGCAGCGTGTTTGCGGGACGCTGCTCGGCAGCTTCGCCTTGTTCCCACGGTGCGCGGTGCTTTCCCCGCGCCGGCAGCAGCAGACGCAACGCCCAGAGGAGTGCGAGAACGATAAGCTGAATCATGTCTTAGCTCCGAGAAAGCTAGGGCCATCCCCGGGACCGTTGGCGCGGTCGCCGGGTTTCTTGTGCGCCGACCTTACTAGGGGTCCCTACCCCTGTCTATCACCCCCTATAGCACCCGACTCCCGTCAACGGTCGTCGGCGGCTACCTTCATGGCATGGAGTTCGACCCGACCCGCCCCAAGTGGCGACAGATCCGCGACGAGATCGCCCGCAAGATCGAAAGCGGCGAGTACCCGCCCGGCTACCTCATTTCGGCGGTGCAACTCGAACGGGACTTCGGCGTGGCACGGGCGACTGTCCAGAAGGTCACGGCGGCGCTCCGCGAAGACGGGCTGATCCGGACTGAGACGGGGATGGGGAGCTTCGTCACGGACCGCACGAAGTAGCCCCGCCCAGGTGAACCCGGACGGGGCCGTTTCCGGAGAAGTCAGCGAGACACAGGGAGGACGAAGCCTCGCCCCGGACCGACCTCACTGGACCTACCCCGAACAAGGGTGAGTGCCGTGTCGGTGACGTCCCGCCGGGTGTCGGGGTCGGTGCTGTCGTACACCCACCACTGGCCATCCGGGTTGTCCGGGTCTTCCGGGGAGACGACTCCCCGAATGCCCAGGCTCCGGAGCGTTGCGGCTACTCGCTGGGCTTCGTTTCGATCCATGCTCGCGCCCTTCCGTGTCGGTGCGCCCAGGCTAGTGCGCTTCGCCGCCCCCACCACCGCCACCACCGCCGTTGCAGTGGGAGGCGCACCCGCCGGGGTTGATCGGTCCGCACCCACCCGGGACGGGGGTGTGGGAGCACTGCGCAGCCACGGCCACCAGCGCACGGGTCGGGCCCGTCCACAGTTCGCGGTCCGGGGTGTAGCCAGCCTCTTCGATCAGAGCGACGGTCCGCACCAAGGCCGCCTCGTCGTGGCGCTCCGGGTCGGGGCGCTCGGGGTAGTGGTGGACGAACCCACCGAGCCTGCCACACAGTTCGGCGTACGGGCGGGTGTGCAGGATCAGGGCGTGCCACCCCTCGTCCACGACGTTGGACGGGGTGATCCGCACCTTGGGGAACGTGCGGGCGGTGGCGACGAACTTGAGCGCCTCGATCACGATGCGCTCGGCCATGGCGGGCGCCATCCCCGGGTTGCTATCCAGGACCGTGAACACGACCCCGTTGAACTGGTCGGGGGTGAGCAGGCTGCGGACGCCGGGGCCGGTGTCTCCCGGCGGGCGCTCGGTCGGAGTGGTCATACTGGTGTCTCCTCACATCGCGCGGAGTTCCGGACACCGGTCGGCGTCCGGTTCGTACGGTGTTGCGGAACCCGCTCCGGTCGGCTGCCTGCCAGGGATGACGGCCGGGGCGGGGGTCTATGGAGCCCGTTAGGTCCGGGCGCTGGGCGGGCGGTGAAGACGGTTCTTCTCGTAGTGGTTCTCCACCCTCACCGGGCCCGCGCACGTGAACGACAGGTCGACCGGCTTGCCCTGCTCGATTCGCCGGATCTTGATCGTCGTGTTCCTGATTTGCCCGGACACCGGATCGGCGGCCTGATCCCGTCGAACCACCGTCCACAACCGGTTCATAGTGTCTCGGAAGGAGCCCCCCGGCGGCGGGAGTTGAAGCCGCATGACGCATGTGGCGGGCTGGGGGCACCGACACCTGGTGGAGTTCCCGCCCGTGTGAACGGCGGCCTCGACGTGCAGCTCACCGGGGCGCTTAGTCGCCGCCACGGGTCAGCCGGCGGGGTGGTGGGTCACGGTGACGTCCGCCCATTCCTGACGGCTTCCGGGTTCGTACTTCCAGGCGCCGCGCGACTCGGCCACCGCCTTCGCGTGGCGAAGAAGGATCTCCCCGAAGTCCGCCATCTCCGGCGGGACGTCCAGCGTCCACCACCGCCGCGCCGCTTCCGAGATCAGGTGCGCGGCAAGTCGCTCGAAGCTGTGCGTGGCGGCGAACCCGTGGACGTCGGAGCCACCGGCGCTGAAACCGGGAACGCCACGCTGCCCCAGGAACACGTACTCAGCCCGCCAGGCTTTGCCTTCGGGGTTGAAGCCGCCGCTCGACGTCTCGCCCATCACGCGGTCCACCGCGCGAGCAGGGCCGGTTGAACAACCTTGTAGTTCACGGGCGTTCCCGTCAGTCGTGGTCCAACGGTTGAGCCCGCCCCGGTCGGCTCAGCGACTTTGGACGGTCGGCGCGGCCGGGGCGGGGGTCTGTGTGCCGGCCCCCCAGTTGTTTGTCAGAACGCCCAGGGGACTGGCGCCCGCCCCAGGGTGACCGGGCTCGGACCAGGAGACCCATAGCCCCAGGACAGGGGTCGTGAGGTGGTCCCGCCCGTCCGTAACGGGGGTTGTTGCACGGACGGACGAGACCAGTTCCCGTACCGGTGTCGCCCACCGTTTTCAGCCCCGGAGCGGGGTACGGGAGATGAGACCGCCCCGGGCCGCTATCTGCCATGACTGCGCGCCCGGGACGGGGCTTGAAGGGGCTACTCGTCCAGGTGCCGGGGGGCCACTTGGGCGTGTTGATCGTTGGTGCCGTCAGGCCATAACCGGCGCGGGCACGCTGTGGACCCGCTTCCGGCCGCAGACCTGAACGGCGGTCTCGAAGGGGTGCGTCACCACGAAGTCCGGCGGCAGCAAGTAGCCGAAGCGGCGACAGGCACAACGCCATTCAGCGATGCCGTCCGGTCGCGGTGGGCCAGGGCTGAGTTCATCACCGCACGGGCACCGGTTGGGTTTCTCATCCTGCATGCGCACTCCCTCAAGACAGGGCTGGTCGCGGATCAACCGACGGCCAGTCAGTGAACTAGTCCAGCATGAAGAGTGGCCTAGTTCGGTCGCTACGGTTCCGAGTGAACTAGTCTGCTCAAGCGGGGTACCGTCCATCGAGCGGAAGCGAGCGAACATGCCGAGCAAGACGCCGAAGACATGGTCTGTGATCGCGGATCACTACCGGCAGCGAATCCTGTCTGGGGGGCTGGAGCCGGGCGCGAAGCTGCCCAGTAACAAGGAGATCGCCGGTCGTTGGAACGTCGCCGTGGCCACGGTAAGCCGTGCACTCCAGCACCTCCAGGTGGAGGGCTATCTGCGCACGTCACCACGCGGAACGTTCGTCGCAGACGACCCGCGCGTGAGCGCCAGCAGTCGGGACCGTCTTGCCCGGGTGCAGAGGGTCCAGTCCAGCCTCATGGAGGGCGAGACCAGCCGTGTGACGGCTGCCGAACTCGTCATCCCGCCGCTCTACGTCGCGGATCTCTTCGATCTGGAGCACGGCGCCCAACTGGTGCGTCGCGAATACATCGCTGGACGCGGTAAGTCGCGCACCCTCTTCGCAGTGTCCTGGTACCCCGCGCACTTCGCGGCTCTCGTACCCGACTTGCTTAACACGGCACCGGGGCGCAACGACGGGATCACGGCGCGGGTTCTCGAAGCCACTGGTCGAACCATCACGGCGGCACGCGACGACATGCACGCGCGAACGGCAGACCAACGAGAAGCAGCCGCCTTGGCAGTGCCGGTCGGCAGCTCGATCCTGGCGCTCGTCCACCGCTGGTCGGATGACGAAGGGCTGATCGAGTACACGGAGGCTTGCCTGCCTCCCCGGTTCACCATCGGCTACGAGTACACGCCGTAGGCGGACCCAGAATGCAGAAAGACCCCAGCGGAATCCGCTGGGGTCTCTTTGCTGTTGGGAGCATGTTCCGGACTCTGATCGCGCGGTTAAGGTGCGCTTACAGGGCGCTTTCTAGCGGGTTGAGAACGTCAACATGCCGAAGCTGTAACGGTGTTGACGCGTGGGGGGCCTGAAAACGGCGTTACACCCAGGGCGCGTGTTTCGAGCTGCTACCGGGATCGCTGCGGCGGCAGAGCTGGGAACTTCGGCAGCGCCCTGCCCACCCAGCGTGGCCACGATCAGGCACGTCGACGGCATGCTGTGCAGAGGACCAGCCAGGCATCCGAACGCGCCTCACGCTCGGTGCCAACAGGCAGCTTGTCCTTTGGTGCGTAGGAGTATCGCGGGCAGGAACGGCAGCGAACCGGAACCCACAACCGTTCACCACCGTCCCGCAGCGCTCGCCCGGCCGGCTGAACCCAAGCGGGTCGCATCCACGACGGCCATTCGCTGAACCACTCGTCTGCGCCAGGAAGTTGGGATGCCTTGAACCCAACAAGCTGCCGGTCGTCGCCGACGCGGTGACCGGTCTCGACCTTCCGGCCCCAGCCCTGTGCGATGAGGTACCCCCCGACATCGGAGGGCACCACCACCCGCATACCCGCCCCTACCGGGGCCCGGTCGATCCGCAGCCCGGTCAGCAGCTCAACGAACACGGTCAGACCCGTACGGCCAGGCCAGCGCCCACCAGCCACTCCACCTCACTCTGTGGAACCTCGTAGATCTCCCCGTTCTGGAGAATCCGGGAAGGCGTGCCATTGCGGGCCGGGCCGTATCCCATCCAGCCGGTCATGCGGACGGAAGCGGTCGGCTCGTTGGTGTTGAAGTTGGTCATTGCGGTGAACTCCTTATCAGGCGGAAACGGTGATCTTGCAGACGGCGGCAGCGTTCGGAACCGCGATCGCAGCGCGGGCGATCGCGCGGACTGCCGTACCGTCCTTGAGGAAGCCGAATTGATTGCTGATCTCGAATCCGGCGTCCTTGCGCCAGACGGCGAAGACCTGATCCGCCTCGTACACGAGAATGTCGGTATTCGGCATGAACGAGGAGAGCCACACGGGAACCCCGAGGATCGACCGCTGGACCCCGGCAGTGGGAGAGCCAGCCGACTCACTCAGAAGCGGCTTGAGTGAACCGGACATCTCTCGCAGCGCCATTAGCGAAGACCACGACTTGGGCGCCATGACGATTGCCGAAGCCTTCGCGTTGGCGGACTCCAGGAGGCCGAAGGCCGACACGAACGGGTCCAGGTCCTTGAGACCGCCCGTGATGGCGAGCTTCTGAATTCCGGCGGTGTTGGCTATGCCGACAAAACCCTTCCCGGTGCCGGTGCCCACCAAGGCTTCCCTGTCGAATCCCAGGGCGACCGTACGTAGCAGCGACTTCGCCATGGGGTTCAGAAAGGCGGGGCCGCCATCCTGGATCAGCTCGTTGGCGATCAGGTCAGCAACGGCGATCTTCTTCGGAGTGACCTTGAGCGGCTCGGCTCCGAAGCCACCGGTCGGAAGGTCGTCCAGCTCCCCGACGAATCCAGCGGAGAAGTCCGACCGGATCACCGGGAACGAGTAGGTCTCAGCGTCCGTCTCCACTCGGTTCACGCCGGATGCCATGACCACGGACTGCGGCGCGAGAAGGTCAACGAAGTTCTTCGCCACCTGCTCCGGAGAGAACGCCTTTCCCGTGCTAGGAGTGGTGATTCCCCGGGAAATTTCCAGCGAACGGTGCATGAGTTCCCCGGGTGTGGCGCTCGAAGATGCCTTCGTGAACCTCTCGGGGTAACCAGCCGACGCAATACCGCGAAGCGGAGAGTGCGCACGCATTGCCGAATCCTCGGCGGCAGCAGCAGAGATATGCCGCTTCGCGTTCGAGTCTTCCTCTGCGATGAGATCGAGAAGCTCGCTCTCTCGCTTCTTCTCGCCGCGAGTAAGTGAACGGTTCTTCGCACCGTCGGTCAGTTCGCGAAGCTGCCTTATGGCGGCCTCTCGCCTGTCTATCGCTACTTGCGCAATCTCGGCATGGTTCATGCGACACTCCACTCTAGGTACATTCAGCAGCTGGAGAACGCGCGGTGCCGAACTGCGTTCTCCCACTTCCTCTAGAGCGCAAGCACTTCCTGGGGCGACGACTGGTGTTCTGGCGTTTCGATGGTCAGTTCTGGGATGCCTTAGAGATCTCTATGGTGTGTAGAAAACAGGTACCAAAGCACCAGAACGCCAGGATTCCCGCTGGTTCTGTCGTGCGCACGCCATAGAGCCCCCAAAGAGAAGCCCCAGCAGGCACCGAAGCGCCGTACCGGGGCTGCCAGGGTCGCTAGGCCGCTACTTTCCTTGAGCCTCCCATTCGGCCATGCGTCGAGCCGTCTCCGCTTCAAGGTCGGCAAGGCGTCCTTCCGTTGCGCGGACTCGTTCGACGGCTGCGGGGCGGCTCCTCGCCAACCATTCCTTGCCGTAGCCCGTGCTGTACAAACCGGCCGCTTCGTCCTCTGCCATGTTGGCGACCTGCTTTTTGGCTATCTCGACTTCGAGCGTGGCACGAAGGCTGTCATAACCCCCCAACTCACTGCCTACGCAGGTGTCCAGTAGGTCCCGGACTCGCTGCGCCACTTCCTCGCGGCTCTTTGCTCGGTCCATGCCTTAAGTCTTCCTCTCCGTACGGGTGCAGGTGGCCATGCACCCTAGCGCGGTCCTGGGCGCCCCTCTGAGGCATGAGAAAGCCCCGGCAGGCTCAGGGCCTGCCGGGGCTGCCTTGGGGCCGTCAGGCGGCCTTGGCGGACTCGTGGATGCGGAGACGCGATCCCGGGATGAACGGCTTGCCGCTCATCGGTGGCTCTGCGATCTCCCCCGCCGGGTCGTGGTCGATCTCGGTAGAGATCTCGAAGCCTGTCGGGTGGTTCTCGCCGCCCTTCTTCTTCATTCCTCTGCGGGGGAACAGGCGGACCACAACGCCGTGTTCCGCCAGCATCTCGCGCCGGGCGACGTTGTCAGCGGCGTGCCACTCGTCCGCCACCGTGCGACCGGTTGGAATGCTGTACCAGCCTGCGGGCCGTTCGGGCTGCTTCTTCAACTCCGTGATTTTGTCGGTGATCCGCTTGTACTCGCGCTGGTACCAGGCGGTGTCTTCCACCGAGTCATACAGTTTCGCCTGCCGGTCGGCACGCAACCGCTGCTTCGCCGCCTCGTGCTCGGCGATCTCGTTGGCGATCCCGTTGCCCGGGTCGTAGATGCGCTGCATGAGCTGACCGGCCCCGAACCGGCCCAGGAACCAGGACTCCACCTCCTTGTCCAGAGCGGCCACCCCGAACGAGGGAGCCGGCTTGCAGTGCTGCGCGTCTTCCCACGCCAGCGTGCGAGCCCGGCAGCCCCACGCTGGAATACTCACCCGCTTGCCGTCAACGGTTATATCCGCCGAACCCGCTCGTTCCGCTTGGTGGCCGCAGACGCCACACCACACCCTGTAAGACAGCAGTGCCGTTCCCCTTGGGGCCGGGCGCTTCCTCGGGGTCGCACGCTTCGGCCCGAGCTTCGCCATCAGCGCATCATGGGTGGGCCGGTCCCACAGGGGCGGCGCAATGCGGACAGGCATGCCGTCGTCACCGATCACCGCACGGCGATCGTGCATCAGGTAGCCCATTGCAGCTTCACTGAGGAGTATTCGGACCAGGCTGTTCGGCCGCCACGGAGCCCCCTTCGGCTCACGGCCGTACAGCATTGCAAGTCGATCCCCCGGATTGGGCACGCCCGCCCGGGTGAGTCGGTGGATCTCAGTCCACGGCGTGATGCAGCCCGTTTCGTCAGACAGGATGCGCCGAACCACTTCCCGGATCACCTCTGCGGACTCGGGATCGATCTCAGTGTGCGAGATCTTCGCTGTCGGCCCCGGGCGTACATGCCGGTAGCCGTAACTCGGCTTGTTGGCCACCTGCCCAGCCGACCGGGCACGACGGGATTCCTGTCGGTTGCGGGTCCGAATAGCCCGGTGCTCCATCTGCGCACCGAAGAGCTTTAGAGTGAACTCGCTTTCCTGGTTGGGGTCTTGGAGATCCCAGATGCCCCGATGGTCGGCCGTGACCAGTAGCTGTCCGCGCCGGCTGGCGTCTCACGCGAGGGTGAGCCCTTCGAGCACATCACGACCGATGCGGTCGACGGACGACGCCACTAGGCCGTCAAAGGGGCCTTGTTGACCACGGAGCCACGGGCCGAGTCGAGGCCGGGTGTTCGGGTCGGTTGCGCCTGACACCTCCCAGTCATCGGCCCACGCGATGATGTGCCCGCCGACTTCCATAGCCGCCGACAGCACATAGTCCATCTGCCGCTCAGGGCTGCTGGTCGATGCCCGGACTCGGGACAGGCGGCGCAGTCCCAGTAGGCACTTCCCGCATCCGTCGTATGGGGTTACGGGCGCTTCGGTGCTGGTCAGGGTCTTCGGTGCCATGGTTCACGCTCCCTACTCGTCTCACACCACGGGAGAGCGCAGGGACTTCCAGGGCACTACTACGTGTAGCGCACCTAGGCGTTGAAGAAGAGTTCGTGGAGGGCGAGTTCGGCGTCGGAGATGGTGGAGGGCGGACAGCCGGCGGCGGTGAGGAGGTCGCACAGCTCGGTGCGGGCGGTGGTCCAGTCGGGAGGGTTGGAAGCACGCATGGGAGACCCCGGGAGGGAGAGGGGGGAGCCACTGACGATCCGTCATGTGACCGGTGCAACACTGAGAGTAGGGGGGTCTATGACAACATTGCAAGGCCGTCACTCGTTGGTGGCATCCCGGATGGGTTGTGCGCGAGACTGCGCCGACAGGGAAGGATGATCGTGGGATACAAGGGACCAATCAGCCAGCGGCAGCGCAGATTCGGCGAGGAGTTGCAGCTTCTGCGTACGGCCGCCGGACTGTCTGCGCCGGAAGCTGGCGCGCTGGTGGGCATGAAGGGTCCGGCGGTGAGCCACACCGAGGCTGGCCGGATCACCCTCAACCCCGAGCGCCTTGAGATCTGGCTCGACGCCTACGGGTGCAACGATCCTGCCTATCGCAAGATCCTGGCCGAGATGGGCCGAAGCACTGGCAAAGGCTGGTGGAGCAGCTTCGAAGGCAAGGTTCCCGACCTCTCACTCGACCTTGCAGAGCTCGAAGACCGTACGACCCGTTTCGACAACTACGAAACGCTCTACGTTCCCGGGCTACTTCAGCTTCCCGAATACGCCGAGGCTCTCTACAAGGATGGCTATCGCAATGGTCCATGGGATCTGACAGCCGCGGTCCAGTTCCGCATGGACCGCCAGTGCGTTATTGATAGCCAACGAGAGTTCCGGTTCGTCATCCATGAAGCGGCCCTGCGAATGCTATTCCCTGGCCCGGACGTCATGAGGGCTCAGCTGGTCCACCTACTGGATGTGGCAGAGCGTCCCAACGTGACCATCCAGATCCTTCCGTTCGCAGCGCCCAGGAAGCCTTCCCAGTCTGGCCCCTTTCTCTTGTGCGATCCCGGCTGCGTCGACCTCTCGACGATCGTTCTAGATGTGCCCGGCAGTGCGGAGCACAGCGGTGACCCTGAGAGCATTGCGGGGTACCTGTGGAAGTTCCAGCAGTTGAGCGAGATTGCGCTGCCAGCCATCGACGCAACATCGGCACGCGGCCACAGCTCACGTAACTCATGGGGGCTTCTCCAGTATCTCCTTTACCCGCTACAAGCATGAGAGGCGTCACAAATGCCCGAACTCTCCTGGAAGAAATCGTCGTTCAGTGGTGGAGATGCCGGCAATGCATGCCTGGAACTTGCCACTGGCAACGAAGCCATCCGTCACCTCCGCGAGTCCGACGACCCCGACGTCATCGTCACCACCACCGTCCCCAAACTCCGCGCCTTCATCCTCGGAGCCAAGGCAGGCGAGTTCGACCACCACATCTGAACTCCCCCCGCACGCCCGGCGGTCAGCACACTTGGTGCTGACCGCCGCTCTGTGCCCGGGCGCCCGCACTGGGCTAGCGTGGAGTCCATGTCGAGTGACCTGCCCGCGTTCCGGGCATCCCACGAGGACCGGGACCGCATCGTAGAAACGCTGCAGGTCGCCGCCGCGGACGGCCGGCTCACCTCCGACGAGCTCGAAGCCCGGCTGGAGGCCGCGCTCTCGGCCCGGACGCTCGCCGAGCTGGCCGAGCTGACCACCGACCTGCCGAACTTCCCGTCCACCGTGCCCGCGCCGAAGGACGTGCTGGTCATCGACCAGCACGGCGGCAAATACACCCGGACCGGACGCTGGGTGGTCCCCCGGCACATCGAGTTGCGGCCGAAACATTGCACGGTCACCCTCGACTTCACCGAGGCGGTGATCACGGCCGACACCCTTCTGATCGACTCGGCCCTGCGGTACGGCAAGCTGCTCATCATCAGCCCGCCGGGCCTCGTCACCGTCGACACCGACGGTCTCACCCTCACCTACTCCACGGTCAAGCAGCGCTCCGACGGCGGCGACGACGCCACCAGGCCCCGGCTCCGGATCGAGCTCGTCGGCACCCTCAAACACGCCAAGGTCATCGCGCGCGCTCCCCGCCGCCGCCTCTTCGCCATCTGAGGCAGCCCCACTCCACAGCTACACACCCTCGCCCGCTCGTCGATCCCGACGAGCGGGCGCTCCCGTTGCCCAGCCGGCCTCCCGCCCTCAAATATCCCGCCATGACGCATCGTTGGCCGATTCCCGCCTTCCGGCACGACCACGCCGGTGACCTCCTCTTCGAGCATCTCGGCTGCGCGCGAACCCCGGCCGTCCCGCGAAGATCGGCGCCCGGAGGGTCGAGGCCGTGGTCGAATCTCCCAAACGAACGATGCAGTTCTTCCCGGAGGTGAACGATGCCCGCAGATCCCCCACTTGAGGACCTGCTGCGATCCTGCACCCACTCCGCGCTTCACCTTGAGATGCGCGACGGCTACATGCGGGACGACCCGCTGTTCCTCCGCTGGCTCGACGGGCACCGGGACGACCTGGCCGACCGCTCGTCGTGGTGGAACCCGTGGTTGCAGCTGATCCACGAAACCACCGCCCGAGGCGTCGAGGTCCGACGCGCCCGCGTGGTGTCGGAACCGGTGAGTGAGTACATCCGGTTCGAACACGAGATCACGTTCCGGAACGTCGTTTCCGGCGAACAGGTCAGGTGGCTCCCCCGCCAGCAGACGACCGACCTGGCCCTCCCGGGCAACGACTTCTGGCTCATCGACGAACGGCTTCTCGTCGTCCACCACTTCAGCGGCGAGGGTGACTTCGTCGATGACGAGATCAGCACCGACCCACAGACCCTGAAGCTCTGCCACTCCGCGTTCGAGGCTGTCTGGGAGCGCGCGGTGCCACACGAGGACTTCCGGCTCCACTGACCGGTGCACGCGCGTCATCCGGCGTCCAGCAAGGCAATCTGGCGTTAGCCAGGTGCCGTAGGAGGAGGCCGCACCCGCCCGCTCGTTGGAGCCCAACGAGCGGGCGGCAAACGTCCTACCGCCCTCTTGACGGCTATCAACCGGAAGGGTGAGGCTCACGCACACCGGTGCACCCCACTCGACTACGGGAGTGAGAATGGCCCTGAGGTTCCTCGGCATCATCCCGAACACCCCGGACACGGACTCGCCGACGATCTGGTTGGACGAGGAAACCGGAGACTTGCTGATCCAGTCCTACAAGGCCACGGACAACGAAGTGAAGGCATGTCAGGAGATCGGTTCGATCCCCGGCTACTCCACCGACGTGCCCGATCACGAGACGATCATCAGGCTTCCCAAGATCATGCTTCAGTTCATCCCCAAGCCCGACAGTGAGTAGGAGCGATGACAAACCCGGTACTTGAGGGCCTGGCCGAGGCCAAGGTTTCCGCCGTGCATCTTGAGATGCGCGACGCCTACCAACCCAGCGACCCCGAGTTCATCGCATGGCAGCAGGGGAAACGCCTTGACCCTGCTGCCGAGCGGTCGTCCTGGTGGCGCCCGTTCCTGGACGTGGTGACCGAGACGACGGCGCGCGGTGTCGCGATGAGGCGCGCCCGGATCGTCTCCGAACCGGTCACCGACTACATCCGGTACGAGTACGACGTGACGTTCCCGAACGTCCGAGCAGGCGAGCAGATCCGCTGGCTTCCCCGCCGGAAGGCGGCCGACATCGCGTTGCCCGGCACCGACCTGTGGCTGTTCGACGGGTCGTCGGTGCTGTTCACGTACTTCTCGGGTGTCGGTGAGGTCGTCGACCGTGAATGGCGCACCGAGCCGGCCGTCGTCGAACTGGTGAAGTCGGCATTCGAGGCGGTGTGGGACCGGGCCACACCGCACGAGGAGTACCGGCTTCACTGATCCACCATGACCGCCTCACCCTCTTCAAGTGCCCAGCAGGCCCGTCATGTTCTGGCGAATCGACTTGCCGAACTGTGCCGGGATGCTGGGCTCACCGGGCTTGGCATCGCACGCCTGTGTGGCTGGCATCCGTCGAAGTCGTCCCGGATCATCAACGCCAGAACTCCCCCGTCCGCCAACGATATCCGGGCGTGGTGCCAGGCATGCGGGGCGGAAGATCAAGCCGAAGACCTGATTGCCTCGCTGCGGACCGTCGAAGACATGTGGATCGGCTGGCGGCGCATGGAGCGGTCCGGGCTCAAGCGGGCGCAGGAAGCGCGCCTGCCCCTGTACCAGCGCACGCGACGCTTCCGCTCGTACTCGTCATGGCTTGTGCCCGGATTGATCCAAACTCGCGGCTACACCGAGTCGGTGTTGCGCGCTGTGCAACGCCGCAGGGTCGAGGTGGACGACGTGGCCGAAGCGGTGACGGCTCGCATGGAGCGTCAAGCCGTCCTGTACGAGGGGGGCCGACGGTTCGCCTTCCTCATGGAGGAGTCGGTGTTGCGCAACGGGCTCGGCGGCGCTGACGTGCTGATCGAGCAGCTCGGTCACCTGCTCACGGTCGGCTCGCTGCCAAGCGTGAGCTTGGGCATCGTGCCCGATCGGCCGGGTCGGACACGGATGCCGGTGGAGGGGTTCTGGATCTTCGACGCTGCCCAGGTCAATGTCGAGCTGGTCTCGGGCTATCTCACGATCACGCAGCCCAGCGAGGTCGCAACGTATGCCGACACGTTTGCCGAACTGGCTGACATGGCGGTCTACGGCCCGGACTCCCGGACGCTGATCACCTCGGCGATCAACTCTCTCGGGTGAATCTGTGCAAGGTCGTGCAACGTCGTAGAGCCCAACCAGCCTGTGTTCCTAGCGTGTTGCCATCGGGTCCAGCAGCTCCGAGGGAGCGACCGACCCGACCGACAGAGAGGGGAAAACCATGGGCAAGCGCGGTGGCGGCTCGGGCGACGGCAAGGGCGGCGGGCAGCAGGACGACTCCAACAAGGGCGCCGGGCACGGCGGCGGGTCCGACGAGGGCGGCAACACCTCGGACGGCCAGAACCCGGCGGGCGGCAGCGGAAAGTGACCAGCGAAACGCACCAGGAGGCGGGCCCCCAGGGGCTCGCCTCCGCGCTGGTGGCCGGCGGCGCGCTCTCCTCGGACTGGCTGCCCTCCTTCAACGCCGTACCCCGCGAGCTGTTCGTCCCGGACCGCATCTGGCCGGGCATCTCTGACGGCTCCCGGCAGAACCCCGTGGTGTACCGGTCTCAGGACCCCGAAGCATGGCGGAGGGCGGTCTACTCGGACATCCCGCTGACCACGCAGTGGGACGACGGCGACCACCAGGGCGACGGGCTCGGCACCACCCCGAGTTCGTCCAACTCCATGCCGACCATGGTGTTCTCGATGCTCCAGGACCTCGACGTACGCCCGGGCCACAAGGTGTTGGAGGTCGGAGCCGGGACCGGCTGGAACGCGGGCCTGCTCGCCCACCGCCTGGGCAACCACAACGTGGTGACCGTCGAGTACGACCCGAACGTCGCGCGCGGCGCCCGGAAGAACCTGCACCGGGCCGGACTCGCACCGACCGTGGTCGAGGGCGACGGACGACAGGGCTGGCCGGACGGCGCCCCCTTCGACCGGATCATCGCCACCTGCTCCCTGCTGGAGATCCCTCCCGCGTGGCTGGAACAGACGGTCCCCGGCGGAATCATCGTGGCGCCCTTCGGCACCGAGTACGGTGGCGAGCAGATCGTCAGGCTGACCATGAGCGAGGACGGGAGCAGCGCGAGCGGGAGGTTCACCGGAGGCTCCGCGTTCATGCGGCTGCGCCAGCAGCGCACGGACCGGCCGCCCTTCGAGGACTACCTGCACGGCCAGGAGTGGCCGGCCGACGGGGTGCGGAGCACCACCGGCCTGTCCCCCCGGGCCACGGGCGGGTGGTTCGAGCAGTTCGTCATCGGGGCGGCCGTACCCGCCACGTTCTGGCGGACAGAGCGCTACGACAACGGCGCGTACACACTCTGGCTCTACAGCCGCGACACCCTCTCCTGGGCCTCCGCCGACTACGAGCGGGACCGCACCGAGTACGAGGTCTACCAGTCCGGCCCGCGCAGACTCTGGGACGAGGTGGAGGCCGCGTGGCGCTGGTGGGACGGCCATGGCCGCCCCGGCTTCGACCGCTTCGGCCTGACGGTCACGGCCGGCAGCCACACCGTGTGGCTGGACAGCCCGAGCAACCCGGTGCCGGTCCGAGGCTGACGGCAGAAAAAGCGAAAACCCCTGCCCTGCCCGCGCGTTGGGGACCGACCGGCGGGCGGGGCTGCCCCCGGTGGGCACGGTTGCTGCCCCCGCCATCCCTATCGCTCCGGGTGTGGGCGGGGTATCCAGGACTCACCGGCCATCGACCCGAAGGGACGCCGATGAGGACCAGCGACAGTGACGACAAGGCGCACGCCCCCTCGACCGCCCGGACACCCGCGCACGCGCCCGCACCAGCACCCGCGCTGCTCGGGCTCCAGGCGAGCGTCGGGAACGCCGCCGTCGTCCAACGGCTCCAGCGGGCCGGCCAGGTACAGCGCTCCGCCGCCGCCGTCCACGACGTGCTGCGCAGCGGCGGCCGCTCGCTCGACGGTGCCACCCGCGCCGACATGGAGGCCCGCTTGGGCGCCGACTTCTCGGACGTCCGGATCCACGACGACAGCGCCGCCCGGAGCTCCGCCGCCGAGATCGGCGCCCGCGCCTACACCTCCGGCAACCACGTCGTCATCGGTGACGGCGGCGGCGACAAGCACACCCTCGCCCACGAACTGACCCACGTCCTCCAACAGCGGCAGGGCCCGGTGGCGGGCTCCGACAACGGCTCCGGGCTGAGCGTCAGCGACCCGTCCGACCGCTTCGAGCGCGAGGCCGAGGCCAACGCCCGGCGGGTGATGTCCGGCCCGACCGCCGGCCACGCCTCCGCCCACGCCGCCGCCCACGCCTCCGCCCACGAGGACGAGGAGCACCTGGGCTGAGGCGTCCCGCCCGGCAGATCAACGGGATCGTTCATCGTTTGTCTACTGCCTTGGCCCATGGTCAGTGCCACGGGGCGCCCCGGACTTTCACGGGCGCGATATGGACGAAAGAGGTACCCGGGGATGAAGGCAGTGAAGGCAGTGCGACGCCTGGCCGTGGGGGCGGCGACCGCGGCGCTGGCACTGACGGGGACGATGCTGGGGGCGGGCACCGCGCAGGCGGCGTACGACCCGGCGACCCACACGCTGTGGAACGACGAGCCGCTCTACCCGGGCTGGCACGTCGACTCCGCGAACTCCCGGCTGATCATGCAGCCCGACGGCAACCTGGTCGTCTACCGCGGGTACAACACCCCGAACCCGGTGGCCGTCTGGAACACCGGCACCAACGTGAACCGCTGCGGGTACAAGGCGGTCATGCAGTCCGACGGCAACCTGGTCGTCTACTCCGCCTCCGGGGGCGTCTGCTGGGCCTCCGGCACGTACGGGCATCCGGGTGCCCGGCTGGTGGTGAAGGACCTCGGCGGCGTCGCCATCTACTGGGGTGACGGCGGGGTCCCCATCGTCACCACGCCCAGCAGCGACGTCCGCATGTGGGCGCTGTCCTCGGACCTCTACTGACGCCCCGCCCAGGCAACCGCTGCCCCGGCATCCGCTGCCCCGGCAACCCCCGCACGGCGTGGCCCCCGCACGGCGTGGCCCCGGCCGACAGCTCCCCGTCGGCCGGGGCCGCGCCCGCGCCGGAGCGCGACTCAGGCGCCCCGTTCGGCGAGCCAGCGGACCATGTCGGCGACGGACCACCGGGGGCGGGCCGCGAGGCGCGCCGCCACCGACCGGAGCAGGACGGGCAGGTAGCCGCAGAGTTCGGCGACCTCGGCGGCCGGGCCCGGCTCCCGGCGGATCCGCTCGGCGCCGACGACCCGGGCCAGCAGCTCGTACGCGTCCTGCGGCTCCAACGGGCCCACGGTCAGCCTGGCCGCGTCGGCGGGCAGGGCGCCCGGTTCGGCGCCGGCCACGACGGCCGCGCAGCCCGCCACGGCGGGCAGCAGTGGCGCCGGGTCGGTGACGCCGTCGAGCACCACCAGCACCCGCCGACCGGCGAGCGCGGCCCGGTAGCGCGCGCCCAGTTCGTCGACACCGGCGCCCTCGACGGGCCGCTCCCCCAGGGCCCGCAGGAAGGCGGCCAGCACGGCTCCCGGCTCCGCCGTCTCGCCGGCCGCGTACAGCTGCCCGTCCGGGAAGGCGTCCTGGACGGTGTGCGCCAGGTGGACCGCGAGCGCGGAGGTGCCGCTGCCGGTCGGCCCGGACAGGCCGAGCACCGGCGAGGCCCCGGCGGCCCGCAGGATCCGCTCGGCCTCCCGGACCTGGGCCGCCCGCCCGACCAGGTCGGGGATGTCCGGCGGCAGTTGGCAGGGCCGGGCGGGCCGGCACGGCGGCACCGGGGCGGCCGGGGCGGCCAGCGCGGCGTCCCCCCGCCGGATGCGGGCGTGCAGCTCGGCGACCGCCGGTGCCGGTTCGAGCCCCAGCTCGCGGTCCAGCCGTTCGCGCAGCGCCTCGAAGGCGGCCAGCGCCTCGGCCGTCCGCCCGCAGCGGTGCAGGGCCAGCAGGTGGAGGCGCTGCACCTCCTCGTCGCGCGGGTGTGCGGCGGCGAGCGCGTCCAGCGCGGGCAGTGCCTCGGCGTGCCAGCCGAGCGCCAGGTCGAGGTCGTGCAGCACCTTGACGGCGGCGTGGTGTCCGGCGGCGAGGCGTTCGCGGGCGCGTTCGGCGAAGCCGCCGGGCACGCCGTCCAGCGCGCGCCCCTCCCACAGCGCGAGCGCCCCGGCGAGCAGCTCCCGGGCCCGCAGCGGTTCGCCGCAACGCAGCGTGACCGCCTCATCCACCCAGGCGTCATAGCGGAACAGGTCGACGGCGGCCCGCTCCACCTCCAGCCGGTAGCCGCCGGCGGTGGCGACCAGCAGCCCGGGGGCATCGAGGGCGCGGCGCAGCCGGTGCGCGTGGGTGCCGATCTGGCCGGCCGGGTCCTTGGGCCAGCGGGCGTCATCCTCGCCCCACAGGCCCTCGACCAGCCGCTCGGTCGGCACGAGCTGGCCGGGGGCGAGCAGCAGGGCCGCGAGGACGGCCCGCTGCTGCGGTCGGCCGAGGTCGATCTCATGGCCGTCGCGCCGGGCGCGCAGCGGCCCCAGAACGTGGAATTCGAGCCCCATGCCCCCACCCCTCGAAGCCATGAGATTCAATGCACAGTCCGTAACAAAGCATAGGTGACCGGATCAGGGGGGCGCCGCCGTCCGCACGGAAGTGGCGTGATCCGGGCACCGGACGACATTCGGGGACGGGACATGGTTGACATCGGGGCATCCGGGCTGCGGTTCGGACTGCTGGGACCGCTGCGCGCCTGGTACGGGGAGCGGGAGATCGAACTGGGCCGGCCGCAGCAGCGGGCCGTCCTGGCGGTGCTGCTGAGCGCCGACGGGCGGACGGTGGCGACGCCGGTACTGGTGGAGGGGGTGTGGGGCGGGGCCGCGCCGGCCGACCCGCGCAAGGCCGTCCAGCTGGCCGTCTCCCGGCTGCGGGCGGCCTTCAAGCCGTACACCGGGCCGGATCCGGAGCGGATGCCGCTGGTGCGGGTCGGCGACGGGTACGCGCTGCGGGTGCCGGACGCGGAGGTGGACGCGGCCCGCTGGGAGGAGTTGCTGGCCGCGGCCGGACGGCTGCGCGAGGAGCAGGCCCCGCCGCAGGAGGTCCGGGAGGTGCTGCTGGCCGCGCATCGGCTGTGGGTCGGCGAACCGCTGGCCGGACTGCCCGGGCCGCACGCCGAGGCCGTCCGCTGCCGCCTCGCCGAACAGCGACTTCACGCCAAGGAGACGCGGCTGGAGCTGGACGCGGAGATCGGCGACCACACCGGCCTGACGGCCGAGGCCGCCGCACTCGCCCTGGAGCACCCGGAACGGCCCCGGCTGACCGCCGTCCTGATGCGCGCCCTCTACCAGGCGGGCCGCAAGGCCGAGGCGCTCGCCGTGTACGAGGACGCCCGCCGCCGGCTGCCGCCCGGCGAGGACGGCCCCGCCGCGCTGCACCTGCGGATCCTGCGCGAGGACCCGGCCCTGCTGCCCGTCTCCGCCGCCCGCGCCGAACCCGCCGCCGCCTGGCAACCGCCGGACCAACTGCCCGACGGCCTGGCCGACTTCACCGGCCGCACGGAGGAGGTCGAGACCCTGGTGGACCGCCTCGCCGGGGCCGGCGGGCGAGCCGTCGTGGTCTCCGCCCTGGACGGCATGGGCGGGGTCGGCAAGACCACGCTCGCCGTGCACGTCGCCCGGCAGGCCCACGGGCGCTTCCCCGACGGGCGGCTCTTCGCCGACCTGCGCGGCGCCGACCGCACCCCGCTGGACCCGGGCGCGGTGCTCGCCGGCTTCCTGCGCGCCCTCGGCGTGGCCGCCGCCGAGATCCCGCTCGACACCGGGGAGCGCTCCGCCCTCTACCGCTCGGCGCTGGCCGGGCGGCGGGTCCTCGTCGTCCTCGACAACGCCGCCACCCTCGGCCAGGTCGAACCGCTGCTGCCCGGCTCGTCCGGCTGCGCCGTCCTGGTCACCAGCCGCGTCCGACTGGCCGGCCTCGCCGGGGCGCACCAGATGCGCCTGGACACCCTGCCGCCCGCCGAGGCCCTGGAACTGCTGACCCGGATCGTCGGCGCCGACCGCGTCGCCGCCGAACCCGGGGCCGCCGAGGAGATCGTGCGGGCCTGCGGACTGCTGCCGCTCGCCGTCCGCATCGTCGCCTCCCGGCTGGCCGCCGACCCCGCGCTCACCCTGGCGGCACTCGCCGACGGGCTGCGCCGGGAACACCGGCTGGCCGAACTCAGCGACGGCGAACGCACCGTGGAGGCCACCTTCGCCCTCTCCTACCACCGCCTCGACGCCGACCTCGCCCGCGCCTTCCGCCTGCTGTCCCTGCCCGACGCCCCCGACGTCCCGCTGCCCTGCGCCGCCGCACTGCTCGGCCGCACCGAAGCCGAAGCCGACGAACTCCTCGAAGCGCTCGTCGACCTCAACCTGCTGCACTCCCCCCGCTTCGGCCGCTACGGCTTCCACGACCTGGTCCGCGACTACGCCCGCGGCCGGCTCGCCGCCGAGGAGCCCGCCGCCGAACGCACCGCCGCCGCCGACCGGCTGGTCGACTACTGCCTGGCCAGCGCCCGCAACGCCGACCGCGCCGCCCGCAAGGCCGACCCGATCGAACTCAGCCTGCTCGACGCAGCCGTCCGCGCTGCGGGCCGACCGATCACGGACGGGGCCGCCGCCGTCCGCTGGATGCGCGAACAGGCCGGCGTGCACGCCGCCGCCATCGCCCTGAGCTGCGCCGACCCGGCGCTGCCGCTCGACCGGGCGGCCGAACTCGCCGACCGGATGGGCTCCGTACTCGCCGAACGCACCCAGACCCGCGACATCGCCGACCTCTCCGACCTCATCGCCCGCGAGGCCACCGCCCGCGGCGACCACGGCCCGCTCGCCCTCGCCCGCTACGTGCGCGGCGGGATGCTCTGGCACATCAACCGCTACGCCGAGTCCGAACAGGAGATCCGCCAGGCCGTCGCGCTCTGCCAGGGCGACGGGGACGACGGGGACGACGGGGGCGGCGACGGCAACGGGGGCACCGGGGACGGCCCGACCGTCCGCGTCCTCGCCAAGGCCCTGCTCACCCTCGGCGGCAACGCCCGCGTCCACGGCCGCTACGCCGACGCCGCCGAACACGCCGGCCGCGCCGCCGACCTGTTCCGCCGCCTCGGCGCCGAGCGCTCCGAGGGCAGCGCCCTCGGCGAGTTCGCGTTCAGCTGCGCCCAGACCGGCCGACTGGCCGAGGCCCGGGACGCCGCCGAACGCGGCGCCCGCCTGATGGGCGGCTCCGGCCCGGTGTCCGCCGCCACCGGCCGCTACTACCTGGCCCGGGTCCTGCGGCTGTGCGGCGACCCGGAGGCGGCCCTCGTCCACGCGGTCGGCGCCCGCGACGAGTTCGCCGCCCTCCAGGTGACGGTGTTCGAGGCGGCGGCGGGCGACCTCGCCGCCCGGATCCACGCCGAGGCCGACCGCTGGCTGCTCGCCGCCGACGCCGCCGAGGCGGCGCTGCCGCTCGCCCGCCGCACCAGCGCCGCCCTGGAGGCCGCACTGCTGCGCACCCTGGGCACCGCGCTCACCGGCCTCGGCCGCCCCCGCCAGGCCCGGGCCTGCCTGGCGGACGCACTGGAGGTGTACGAGCGACTCGGGCTCGACACGGACGCCGAGCAGACCAGGGCACTGCTGGAGACCCTGCCGCAGCCCTAGGCCGCGTCCACCGCCTGTTGATCATCTGTCTACCGCGGTCCGCGATCTTGTCTCTCGTCAGGTCGCGGACCGCAGCAGTGCGGAGCCGGGGCCACTCCCATCGACGAAAGGCGCCACCCATGCCCACGCTCCCGCAGAACGCCCAGGTCTGGACCCTCAAGTCCGCGAACGGAACGGTCGCCGACGTGCGCTCCAGCCAGAGCAGCCCGGGCACCCCGGTCCAGTCCTGGGGCCCCAACGGCAGCGCCGCCCAGGGTTGGGTCTTCTGGGCCAAGGACGGCGGCAGCTGGCTCCTGGAGACCCAGCTCACCAACGGCAAGCACGCCCCCGGCCAGGCCATCGCCATCGACTACAACTACTCCACCGGCCAGACCTGGCTGTTCAACGAGCACGGGCAGCCCAACCAGCGCTGGGTGCTGGACGTCATCGACAACGACTGGTTCCGGGTCCGGACCGTCCGCTGCGACGAGGGCCAGCTGTTCCTCACCGCGGCCGCCCCCGGCTCCCCGCTCACCCTCACCAAGCAGGACGACAACAACCCGGCGCAGCGCTGGCAGCTCATCCCGGCCGGCGGCCAGAACGGCGGCGCCGGCGGCCAGCAGCAGCCGCAGCCCCAGCCGCAGCCGCAGCCCGGCGGCGACTTCCGCACCGAGATGCTGGCCGCCGTCAACGCGGAGCGCGGCCGGGTCGGCGCCCAGCCGCTGCGGCTCGACGACCGTCTGAGCGCCGCCGCCCAGCGGCACGCCAACGACATGGCGTCGCACGACCTCACCCAGCACGACGGCACCGACGGCAGCAACCCGTGGGACCGCATGCACGCCGCCGGTTTCCAGTTCCGCTCCGCCGCCGAGAACGTCACCCCGGGCAACAGCGTGGCGGAGGCCATGCAGATGTGGATGAACAGCCCGCACCACCGCGACAACATCCTGGGCCGCGACTTCAACTACATCGGCATCGGCTACGCCCCCCGCCAGCGCGGCAACTGGGGCCGCTACGTCCAGACCTTCGCCCAGGCCTGACCTCCCCTCCCCCAGCAGCCCAGCAGCCCAGCAACCACAGCAAAGCAAGGAGCCACCCTCATGTCCTCGAACGCGGCGGACCTGATCCGCGTCGCCCGAGACGAGGTCGGATACCAGGAGGGCCGGAGCGGCTCGCACTGGAACAACATCCAGAAGTACTCCCCGGCCGTCCCCGGCCTGGAGTGGTCCCAGGGCGAGGCCTGGTGCGCGACCTTCGTCGCCTGGTGCGCCCAGCAGTCCGGCAACGGCGGGCTGTTCCCGGTGACGGCCTCCTGCGCCGAGGGCGTCGCCTGGTTCAAGGACCGCGACCGCTTCACCGACTACCCGGTGATCGGCGGCCAGGTGTTCTACGGCCCCGGCGGCGGCAGCCACACCGGCATCTGCGTCGCCTACACCAGCTCCACCATCACCACCATCGAGGGCAACACCAACGACGACGGCAGCTCCGAGGGCGACGGCGTCTACCTCAAGACCCGCGACCGCAAGTCGAGTTGGGTGTACGGGTACGGCGTCCCGGACTTCGCCGACGGCGTCATCCTCGCCGACCCGCAGTGGCGGGACCGCCAGGGGGCGGTCTACTTCGGGCAGGAGGCCTCCGCCGCCGACCAGCCGAACGGCGGCTCCCGGCCCCAGGCCGACAGCAGCGGAGCCGGGGGCGGGGACGGCTACGAGCCCTTCCCCGGCGCCGACTTCTTCCAGGACGGCCAGCACAGCGACGTCATCACCCGGATGGGCGAGCGCCTGGTCGCCGAGGGCTGTTCCGCCTACGCCGAGGGCCCCGGCCCCGAGTGGTCCGGGGCGGACCGCGAGTCCTTCCGCAACTGGCAGCACAAGCTGGGCGACTCCGGCAGCGACGCCGACGGAATCCCCGGCCCCAAGCAGTGGGACGCCCTCCAGGTCCCGCGCGGCTGACGCCGCACCTCCACCACACCCAGAAGGAGAACCCGATGAAGCCCCTCACCCGTACCCGCAGGTTCCTCGCCGGGTTCGGCGCCGTCGCGGCCGTCGCGGGGGCGGCCGTGGTCACCGCCCCGGCCGCGCACGCCGCCGGCTGCGAGCTGGCGCCGAACCTGCAGACCGTCACCGCCGTCTCCAACGGCGCCACCGGCGCCCTCGACCTGCCGGCCAACACGGAGGCCAACGGCCAGCGGGTCGGCGTCTACCAGGGCAACCTGAGCCCCGCGCAGACCTGGTCGTTCTGGGGCTACTGCGACGGCACCACCGCCATCTCGCACGGCTCGGCCGGCAAGGTCGTCGACCTCGACACCGGCTCGGGCGCCGTCCAGCTCTGGGACACCCCCGGCGGCTGGGACGGCCTCAACCGCCCGGCCGGCGACTGGCTGCCGACCAACCAGAAGTGGATCCGGACCAGCGAGGACCGCGGCTGGTACCTGCTCCAGAACGTGGCCACCGGCCAGTGCCTCAAGTCCAACGGTGTCGCCCAGTTCACCTCGGTGACGGCCTGCAACGGCAACGACCCCGCCCAGCGCTGGAAGATCGGCTGACGGTCCCCAGGAGGGTCCGGCGATCCCCGCCGGGGGCGCGAATCGCCGGACCCGCCCCGACCCCGGTCCACCCGCCGACGCCGGCGGGCGGACCGGCCCGCGCCCACCACCCCCCTCCCGAGCCACCCCTGGGCCGGCGGAGGGGTTCGTGGGCGAGCCGGTCCTCGACCTGCTCGCCCACGAGTGGGCGCCGTGACACGCCGCCGACCCCCTCCCCCGGCGGCGTGTCACCGTCCTGCATCCGCTGTCACCGTGCCACGTGGGGCTCGTCACGGCCGGGTCAAGAGAACGCCAAGGACGTGGCGGCCGACCCTGCCCCTGCACTATGAAGATCCCTCAGAAGGGCGGCCGTCCGGCGGCCCGAAGATACGGGGGACTCCACATGAAGACCATCGGCAGAAGCAGGAACACGGCGGTACTGGCCGGCCTGGTCGTGGTCGGCGCGCTCAGCCTGACCGCCTGCAACGACGACGCGGCGTCGTCCGACACGGCGAAGACCCCGCCGCCGGCGGCCGCCGCGCCCACCACTGCGGTCACCACGCCGACCGGTTCGGCCGCCGCCCCGGCCGCGCCCACCACCCCGGCCACCGCGCCCACCACCCCGGCGGCCGCCGGGGGCGCGCCGGCCGGCGGCGGGGCGACCGCGGCGCCCGGGACGACCGTCAAGATCGGCGAGGCCGTCCAGCTGCCGTTCACCTCGGGCAGCACCAAGGGCACCATCTCGCTGGCCGTCACCTCGATCGACCAGGGCGACCCGGCCGACCTCACCGCCCTCAAGCTCGGTGACAAGGCGAAGGGCCTGGTGCCGTACTACATCCACTACAAGGTCACCAACGCCGGCGCCACCGACCTGTCGTTCACCAGCGTCGGCCACGTGAAGGGCCTGCTGGCGGACGGCACCGAGGCGCAGGACCTGCTGATCATGGGCACCTTCGCCAAGTGCCCGAGCAGTTCGCTGCCGAGCGGCTTCACCAACGGCCAGTCCGCCACCTCCTGCACGGTGGCGCTCGCCCCGGCGGCCTCGAAGGTCGCGGGCGCCGAGTACTGGGGCGAGCCGTACACCCTCGGCAAGGGCCTCAACTGGAAGTGATCGGCACGGGCCCCGGGCGGGGAGGCGGCGTGCGGCCGACCTCCCCGCCCGGGGCCCGGGTTCACTGCGCCGCGGGCACCCGGTGGATCCGCAGGAAGGCGTCGACGCCGAGCGCCGCGATCCGGGCGATCTCCTCGTCCGCCACCGGCAGGGCGCCCCAGAACGAACGCTCGGCGATGCCGTGGAAGGTCAGCAGCGTGAAATGCTCGGCGGCCCGCGGGGCGTCGTCGACGGCCAGCAGGCCGCGGCCCGCGATCGCCTCGAACCGCTGCGCGAGGTCGCGCTGCGAGGCGATCGAGCCGGCCTCCAGCCACGCCTCCAGGACGTCGGCCGGGATGTTGGCGACCTCGGCGCGGATGGCCCGGCCGAGCGCGCCGCGGTCCCCGGCCGAGAGGACGGTCCGGGCCCGTTCGACCGCGAAGTCGGTGAGGTCCTGGCGCAGGTCCACCACCCGGTTGAGGTGCTTGTCCATCAACTCGCCGATGGTCTCGGTCAGTTCGGCCGAGTTCTGGAGCGCGACGGAGAGGAAGAGGGTCTCCTTGTCGGCGAAGTGGTTGTAGACCGTCCGCTTGGACACCCCGGCCTCCGCCGCGATCGCGTCCATGCTGGCCCGGGCGTACCCCTCGCGCCCGAACACCGCCGTCGCGGCCCGTGTGATCGCCTTGCGCTTCTCCGGCCGTCCCGCTCCGCCCGTCGCCGCCACGGCGTCACTCCTCATCTACCGGGGCTCTCGAAAACTGCCCGGTGTAGTGTATCCCGGGCCTGTCGGGCCAGGGTTGCCATCGAACAAGGGTGCTCTATGCTGCCTACAACCTCTACACCCGTGTAGAGGGGATTCAACAGCACGCCTGCCCCCGACCGGAAAACGGAAGCCGAGCGCGGGAACCGGCCGGCCGAACAGCAGCGTCCAGAAGTGGCAGCGCACAAACGGCTCATCACACGACGACCGGGCGCAGGCGCCACAGGGGCGCGCAAGCACGGGAACACCGGGGGTGAGTGCGTGGCGGGGCGGCGAGGACGGACGTCCGACCAGGAGGCACGCGGGCGGACGCCCGGCCAGGAGACGCGGGCGCGGACGACCGACCAGCGGGCACCAGGGCGGGCACCCGACCAGCGGACACGGGGGCGCACCCCCGACCAGGGAGCACGCCGGCGGGCGAACAAGACCCCCGCCCGACCCCTCCCCGGCGGAGCGCTCCTGCCCGCGGCACTGGCCGTGGGGCTGCCGGCGGTGGGCGCCGGGATCGACGAGCTCTCCGGCCCCGGCATGGGGACGGCCTTCCTGGTGGGCTCGGTGCTCGGCACCGGCCTGGCGGCCGCGCTCAGCAGCCGCAACGGCTGGTGGTGGGTCGTCGCCGCCTCTCCGCTGCTGGTCCTGGGGGTGACGGCCGGCGCGGAAGTGCTGGCCAACGGCGACACCTACCGGGGCAAGGGCTTGGCCACCGGCTCCGCGAAGTGGGTGGTCCACGACTTTCCCGTGATGGCCGCGGCCGCCGCAGCGGCCGCACTGGTGATCGTGGTCCGGCTGGTCCGGGACCGGAGGAGGGACCATGGCTGAGAACCGGCAGACCCGGGACGGCGGCCGCGCCGCCGCGCCCCCGACCCGCCGCACCTCCCCCCTGCTGATCGCGGGCCGGACGCTGGCCTGCTCGGTCGCCCTGGCGGTCTTCGTCGCCAGCGGGGTCGTCTGGTACGAGGTGACGTCCCTCACCGACGGGATGACCACCTCCAACGCCATCGCCGAGACCAAGAAGAACGCGCCCAAGCACCTCGACAACTCGGTCAACGTCCTGCTGATCGGCCTCGACAGCCGCAAGAACATGGACGGGACGGACCTGCCGCCGGAGTTCGTCCAGGACGAACTGCACGCCGGCCACAGCTCCGACATCGGCGGCTACAACACCAACTCCCTGATCCTGCTGCACATCCCCGCCGGCGGCGGCAAGGTGCAGGCCGTCTCCATCCCCCGTGACGACTACGTCATGACCTACACCGGCGACGGCAAGCAGGCCGGCATGCGCAAGATCAAGGAGGCCTACGGCGAAGCCAAGGAGAAGGCCACCCCGGCCCTCCAGGCGAAGGGGCTCAAGGGCGCGGACCTGGAGAAGGCCGGCCGCGACGCCGGCCGGGCGGCCACCATCCAGACCGTGCAGAAGTTCCTCGACCAGCCCGTCGACCACATAGCCGAGGTCAACCTGATGGGCTTCTACGACATCGCCAAGGCCGTCGAGCCGATCGAGGTCTGCCTCACCCACGACACCAAGGACCCGGCCATGGAGGGCCAGGGCTCCGGCGCCGACTTCCACAAGGGCGTCAACAAGCTCAACGCCTCCCAGGCGCTCTCCTTCGTCCGCCAGCGCCACAACCTGGACGGCCCGGACGGCAACAGCGGCGACTTCGCCCGCACCCACCGCCAGCAGGCCTTCATCTCCTCCGTCGTGCACAAGCTCAAGCAGGACGGCGTCATCAGCGACCTCGGCAAGCTGCAGCAGCTGTTCGGCGTGGTGCAGAAGGACCTGGTCATCGACAACGAGTGGAACGTCCTCGACTTCGCCCAGCAGGCCCCCAACCTCACCGGCGGCAACGTCGAGTTCAACACCCTGACCTTCGACGGCTTCGGCACCCGCAACGGCCAGGACGTCAACCTGGTCACCCCCGCGAAGCTCCAGAAGGTCGTCAAGCAGATCTTCGGCTACGCCGACTCCGCCCCGGCCGCCCCCGACGCGGCGGGCGACACGCCCGCCCCGGCGGCCCCCTCCGCGCCGGCCACGACCGCGCCGCCCACCACCAAGGCCGCCGCCCCCACCACCGTGGACGTCTTCAACGCCTCCACGGCCGCCGGGGTCTCCTCCACCGCCGAGTCCAAGGCCCTGGTCGCGATGGGCTTCAAGGCGGGCAGGACCGGCAGCGCGGCCGCGAAGCCCAAGACCACCACCGTGGCCTACGGCAAGGGCGCCAAGGAGGCGGCCGACCAGATCGCCGCCCGCTACGGCGTCACCGCCACGGAGTCCGCGTCGGCCCCCGTCGACCGGGTGGTCGTCACCCTCGGCACCGGCTTCACCGGCGCGACCGACGACAAGACCGGCGCCGCAGCGCCGGGCGGCGGCGCGACCGGGGCCCCGTCCGACCCGGCGGCCAACCTGCCCGTGCAGGGCCCGTCGGTCGACGCCCAGAGCGACGGCGGCATCCCCTGCGTCTACTGACCCGCCGCACCTGACGCACCGCACCGAGCCGTAGGGAGGCTCCCGCCCGGGAGCCTCCCTACGGCTTTTCCCGCGTCCGGACCCAGGGCGCAGGCCTCTCGCACAATTCTCCGTACTATGTATAGTGTACTGCGTACGGGATAACCGTGCGCACGCGCCGACGAGAGGGCTCCGCCATGCAGATCACCACCTCCACCCTCGCCCTGACCGTCGAGGACGTCACCACCTCCGCCGCCTTCCTCCAGCGGCACTTCGGCTACGCCGAGGAGATGTCGGCCGACGGCTTCGTCTCGCTCCAGCACACCGGCGGCGGGGTCAACGTCGTCTACCTGCGGCGCGGCCTGGAGGTGCTGCCCGAGGGCCAGCGCGACCGGACCGCGTCCGGCGCCATCCTGGCGTTCGTCGTCGAGGACCTCGCCGGCGAGGAGCGGCGGCTGCGCGGCGAAGGGGTCGAGATCACCCTGCCGCTGCGCGAGGAGCCGTGGGGCGAGAAGCTGTTCCAGGTCACCGACCCGAACGGGGTGGTGATCGAACTGGTCGAGTGGGCCAAGCAGTAACCGCTCGCCCGAGCGCGAGCGGTAGCCCGGCCCGAACGACGGCGCCCCCTCGACCGAGGGGGCGCCGCAGTGGCCGGACCGGACCAGGCCGGACCGGACCGGTCAGTCCACCGTCCAGGTGTCGCCGCCCGCGAGCAACGCGGCCAGGTCGCCCGGTCCGCGATCGGCGGTGGCGGCGGCCAGCTGGCTCGTCATCAGTTCGTCGTAAACGGGCCGCCGGACGTCGCGCAGGACGCCGATCGGGGTGTGGTGGAGGGTGTCGGCGTCGGCGATCCGGGAGAGCGCGAAGGCGGTGGCCGGGTTGGCCGCGTG
>NZ_JBIVAX010000040.1:0-82096 GCF_044745805.1 Kitasatospora sp. NPDC086801 | reverse complement strand
TTGCCGAACGACGCCGTCTCCGACGTGAACCGGTCACCGGTGAGCTGCATCCCGTCACCCGAGTCACCGGCGAAACGGATGATCACCCGGTCCAGCCGGCGAATCGGCTTGCTCGGAGTGGCCATGGGACTCTGCTCCTTCGGGCGGTCTACGGGTGGGATCCGGCCGACTGGCGCTCGGCGAGCTTGAGGGCCTCCTCCAAGAGACGTTCGACGATCCGGTTTTCGGGGACGGTGGCGACGACCCGGCCCCGGACGAAGATCTGGCCCTTGCCGTTGCCGGAGGAGACGCCGATGTCGGCTTCCCGGGACTCCCCGGGGCCGTTGACGACGCAGCCCATGACGGCGACGCGCAGGGGGAGGGGGAAGCCGTCGAAGGCGGCCTCGACCCGCTGGGCGAGGCGGTGGATGTCGACCTGGAGGCGTCCGCAGCCGGGGCAGGACACGATTTCGAGCTTCCTCGGGCGCAGCCCGAGCGAGGAGAGGATGTGGCAGCCCGCCTTGACCTGCTCGGCGGGCGGCGCGGAGAGGGAGACCCGGATGGTGTCGCCGATGCCTTCGGCGAGGAGGACGCCGAAGGCGACGGCGGATTTGATGGAGCCCTGGAACGCGGGGCCGGCCTCGGTGACGCCCAGATGCAGGGGGTAGTCGCAGCCGGCGGCGAGCAGCCGGTAGGCGGCGATGACGGTCAGCGGGTCGTGGTGCTTGACGGCGATCTTGAGGTCGGTGAAGCCGTGCTCCTCGAACAGCGAGCACTCCCACAGCGCGGACTCGGCCAGCGCCTGGGGCGTGGCGCTGCCGTGCTTCGCGAGCAGGCGCGGGTCCAGCGAGCCGGCGTTCACCCCGATCCGGATCGGGACCTTGGCCGCGTCGGCGGCCCGGGCGATCTCCTTGACCTTGTCGTCGAACCTCTTGATGTTGCCGGGGTTGACGCGGACCGCGGCGCAGCCGGCGTCGATGGCCTGGAAGACGTAGCGGGGCTGGAAGTGGATGTCGGCGATGACGGGGATCGGCGACTTCGCGACGATCCTGGGCAGGGCAGCGGCGTCGTCGGCGGAGGGGACGGCGAGGCGGATGATGTCGCAGCCCGCCGCCGTGGCCTCGGCGATCTGCTGGAGGGTGGCGTCGATGTCGGTGGTGGGGGTGGTCGTCATGGTCTGCACCGGGATCGGCGCTCCGCCGCCCACGGGGACCCTGCCGACGTGGATCTGCCGGGAGTGGCGGCGGGCCGCGAGGACGGGGCCGCCACCGGGCGCGGGCGCAGGCGCGGGGCCGCGGAGGCCGGGCGGGGTGGGGTCGGGGAGGTCGACGCTGCTCATGACGTGCTCCGTGCGGAGGATGGTGCGGACAGGGAGGCGGCCGAGGGGCCGCCGTGCTCCAGGAGACGGCGGGCGGTGTCGGCTATGGCCGTGCCGCTGATCCCGGCTGCGGACAGGAGGGCACCGCGCTCACCGTGGGCCAGGAACCGGGTGGGCAGGCCCAGGGCGTGAACGGGGACGGTGACCCCGGCGTCGGCGGCGTGCTGGGCGATGAGGGCTCCGATGCCGCCCTCGCGGACCCCGTCCTCCACGGACAGGGCGATGCGGTGGCGTCCGGCCAGATGGACGAGGGCGGGGTTGACCGGAGCCACCCAGCGGGGGTCGACCACGGTCACCCCGATGCCCCGGGCCGCCAGCAGCCGGGCGGCCTCCAGGCAGGCGCCGGCCGTCGTGCCGACCGTGACCAGCAGCACGTCCAGGGGCGCGTGTGGGGAGCGGTGCAGGACGTCGATGCCGTCCATGGTGGTCAGCGGGTCGATGTCGGCCGCGGCGGCGGCCTTGGGGAAGCGCACCGTGCTCGGGCCGTCGCCGAACTCGACCGCCTCGCGGAGCAGGGCCCGCAGCCGGGCCGGGTCGCGGGGGGCGGCGACCCTCATGCCCGGGACGCGGGCCAGCACCGCGAGGTCCCACAGGCCGTGGTGGGAGGGCCCGTCGGGTCCGGTGACCCCGGCCCGGTCCAGGACGAAGGTGACCGGCAGCCGGTGCAGCGCCACGTCCATCAGCACCTGGTCGAAGGCCCGGTTCAGGAACGTCGCGTACAGGCACACCACCGGGTGCAGGCCGCCCATCGCCAGCCCGGCGGCGGAGGTGACGGCGTGCTGCTCGGCGATCCCCGAGTCGAAGACCCGGTCGGGGAACTTCCGGGAGAACGGGCCGAGCCCGACCGGCAGGCGCATCGCCGCAGTGAGGGCGACGACGTCCTCGCGCTCACCTCCCAGGGCGGCGAGCTCGGCGGCGAAGACGGACGTCCAGGTCGGCTTGCCCGTGTTGCGGGGGCGTCCGGTGGCCGGGTCGATGACCCCGCAGGCGTGCATCCGGTCGTCGGTGTCGGCTTCGGCCGGGGCGTAGCCCTTCCCCTTGGCAGTGACGGCGTGCACCACGACCGGCCGTTCGAGGGCCGCGGCGCGGCGCAGCGCGGTCTCCAGCGCGGGGATGTCGTGGCCGTCGACGGGGCCGAGGTAGGCGAACCCGAGGTCGGTGAAGACATTGCGGTCCGGTGCGTCCTGGCCCCCCTCGCGCAGCCGGGCCAGGTGGGCGGGCAGCGCGCCGATGGTGGGGTCGTAGGAGCGGGTGTTGTCGTTCAGCACGACGACGACGGGGTGCCCGGAGGCTCCGAGGTTGTTCAGGGCTTCGAAGGCCAGGCCGCCGGTGAGCGCGCCGTCGCCGACGACTGCCACCACCCGCCGTGCGGCTCCTCGCAGGTGGAAGGCCTTGGCCAGGCCGTCGGCGTAGGCCAGGGCGGTGGAGGCGTGGGAGTTCTCGATCCAGTCGTGCGCGGACTCCGCGCGGTTGGGGTAGCCGGACAGCCCGCCCTGCTGGCGCAGGGTGGCGAACTCCTGGGCGCGGCCGGTGAGGACCTTGTGCGGGTAGGACTGGTGGCCGGTGTCGAACAGGATCGCGTCACGCGGCGAGTCGAAGACCCGGTGGAGGGCGATGGTCAGCTCCACCACGCCCAGGCTCGCGCCCAGATGGCCGCCGGTCGCGGACACCCGGTCCACGAGCAGGTCCCGGATCTCCACCGCCAGCCGGTCGAGTCGGCCGGGGTGCAGGGCGCGCAGGGCGGCCGGGGTTCCGGGGAGGGGCAGTGGTCCCTGAGCAGCGGGAGGCCCTCCGGTACCGGAGGCGTTGCGTCTGCCCTCCTCCTCGGTGGTGGGGCGGGTCTCCCCGGCTCGGGAGGGAGGGTCGATGGCCGTCATGGGGTGAACACCTTCTCGAAGCGGACGAAGTGGATGGTGGCTGTGGCGGTGGAGTGCCGATCGCCGTGTGCGGTGGCCGACAGCTGGAGCTGAGGAGGGGTCACGGGCGCTCCCTGACCGGGGCCGGCGGCGCGAAGTACATGTCCTCCACCGCGGCGGTGTGCTCCACGACCGTCACCGCCCCCCACCGGTGGAGGGCCCGGATCACACCGGTCACCAGGGCCGGTGGGGCGGACGCCCCGGCGGACAGACCGATGGTGCCGGCGTGTTCGATCCAGACCGGGTCGATGCCGTCGGCGTCCTCCACGAGGTGCGCCTCGGCGCCGGCGCGGCGGGCGACCTCCACCATCCGCACCGAGTTCGAGGAGTTCGCCGAGCCGATGACCAGGACCAGGTCGCAGCCCTCCGCGACCTCCGCCACGGCCAGTTGCCGGTTGGTGGTCGCGTAGCAGATGTCGTCCGACGGGGGCTCGCGCAGGGCCGGGAAGCGGCGGCGCAGGATGTCGACGACCTCGTGGGTCTCGTCCACGGCCAGGGTGGTCTGGGTGAGGTAGGAGACGCGGGTCTCGTCGGGTACCTGGAGGGCGGCCGCCTGCGCGGGGGTCTCGACCAGGACGATGGAGGCGGGGGCCTCACCCAGGGTGCCCTCGACCTCCTCGTGCCCGGCGTGTCCGATCAGGACGATCGTGTCGCCACGGGCGGCGAAGCGCCTGGCCTCGGAGTGGACCTTGGTGACCAGCGGGCAGGTCGCGTCCACGACGGTCAGCTCGCGGGCACCGGCCTGGGCACGGACCTCAGGTGACACACCGTGGGCCGAGAAGACGACCGTGGCACCGGCCGGTACCTCGTCGAGCTCTTCGACGAACACCGCACCCCGGGCGGCGAGGCCGGCCACGACGTGGGCGTTGTGGACGATCTGCTTGCGGACGTACACCGGCCCGTTCCGGTCCGGGGCGTCCAGCAGCCGTTCCACGGTGTCGATCGCGCGCTCCACCCCGGCACAGAACGAACGCGGCGAGGCGAGGACCACCGTCCTGTGACGGCGGGCGGCGAGCGGTGCGGGCGGTGCGGCCGCGGGGGTGCGGTCGGGTTCGGCCGTCACCGCGACCTCCGGCCACGCGCGAGGCCACCGGCCCTGGGCTGGTGGTTACGGCGAGCGGCGAACGCTGTGGTGTCGGCGGGGCGGTGCAGGGCGCCCGCCGCATCGGTACGGACCAGAAGGGGCATCAGTTTCTCCTGAGAGGTGGTCGAGTCCGTGAGGGTCCGCGCGGCTGCTCGGTCGACGGGCGGAGGAGGACCTGAGGCGGAGGCGTTCGCTGAACCTGCCGGGGACGCTCACGTGTGTCCAGTAAGCCCCGGCCAGGTCATCCGGCGTAACTCTTCTCCATGGCAGGCTTGTTGAACCTCATGCCGCGTTGAACGACCTTGAACGACTCCGAACTGCCGTATATGGGCACAAATTTGCCCCGCTGGTCAGGCATCCAGGGCGTCGTGGGGAACCTTCAGTACCTTCGAGTGAGGCCAACGGCCGTTCGGGTGGGCGCGCGGCGGATGGGCGTTGCCGCTGTGAAGACGCCGGGTGCAGGGGCGTCAGAGTACGTGTTCAACGCCGGGGATTCCCGTGTGCGGATCCCGTTCTGTCCGGCGTCCTACTGGCGCGTGGGCAGGGAGAGAACCGCGGTGAAGAGAACGCTCAGAAAAGACCAATGGGCTGTTCCGATCGGGCCGTTGTGCCCGGACGAGGCCCTGGTCCCAACCCTCCTGCACCATCCCTTGCGGGGGCCGGTCGACTGCCGTGGAGCCGAGCTCCTGGCCGGGGCCCTGCGCCGGGCCGGGCTGCGGGTCCGCTATCAGGACTTCCCCGTCCCCTTCGCGAAGGCGACGGGTCCCACCGTGCCCGCGGGCGAGGCCGTGACCGGCGGGGGTGCCCGGATCTCGCCCTGGACCGGAGATCGGCCCTGGGAGGAACTCAGTGCCGGTGCGGGGGGTGGGGGAGCGGTGCGGGCGGTGACCTACGTAGCCCGAAACGGCACGGTGGTCGGGCTGGCGGTGGTGACCGCCGTGGGCGCGGACGGGCCCTCGACGGCGACCGTCTGCGCACTGGACAACTGGGCGGCAGTGCTGCGCACGAGGCGGCTGGTGTCGGCCGGCGTCGCGCCGCTGTGTGCGGGGGTGGTGCGGGCGCGCGAGGAGGTCGACGCCGTACTGGGCGGGACGGCGGGCCCGGTGGCGGTGGTGGGCGGTGTGCCGGTCGACGCCGTGGTGGCGGCCCGGTGGCGGGCACGAGGGGTGGTGTCCGTCGCCGAGGCGGACCAGGTGCCCGCGGGCGCGGTGGCCGTGATCGGTCCGGCCGGCACCACACCCGCGGTCCTTGCCCGCCTGGCCGAGCGCGGTGTCACCGTCGTCGACGCGACCTGCGGGAAGGTCGCGGACCTCCACGCGCAGATCCGGGCCTTCGTCGCCGGCGGCGAGGCTGTCCTGGTCGCCGGACGGTTCACCGACGCGGTGACTCCCGGTCTGACCGCTCAGGCGGCGCCCGGGCAGGTGCGGGTCCTCGAGAACCTCGAACAGGCCATGACCATGCCGGTACCCGACCCTGCGAGGGTCGCTGTCGTCATCGCCCCCGGACAGCCGGTCGAGGACGCCGAAGTCATCACGGAGGCCGTACGGGCCCGCTTCGGACACGTCCTTCCGCAGAACCCCGCCAGCTACTGCCATGCGGCCGACGACCGCGCGCACACCCTGCAGCGCCTGGCCCACAGCTGTGACACCGTCCTGATCGCCGGGTTGCTCGACGAGCCCGAGATCCGGGAGGCCCTGCGGGTCGTCGAGGAGGCGGGCGCTCCGGCCCGCCTCATCCGCGGTCCCGAGGACATCCGTCCCGAATGGCTCCGGCACACCGCCGCCATCGGGGTCACCGCCACCAGCACGACCGACCCGGCGCTGCTGACCCGGATCCTCCACGCCCTCTCCGGCACCGGGCCCACCGCCGTCACCACCCAACACACCACCACCGGCGGCAGGGTGGCGTCCGCCCCCCGGTTAGCGTTCGGACGGCGCACGAGGCGCAGCCGCCGTCGTGCACACCGCAGACCCGCATGAGGGTGTGGGCCGACCCGGGCGGACTACGGGAGTCGGCAGTCCTCGTGGTGGATGGGATGGCGCAGGAGCTGGGCGGCGGCCGGGACGCGCTGGTAGCTGCGCAGACGGCTGCGCATGGTGTGCAGGGCCGCGGTGGCCCGGGCGGACTGCAGGTGGGGGTAGTCGTGCAGGAAGGTGTGCCAGTGCTGGCAGGCTGCCTCCAACTGGCCTTGTTGGAGCATGAGTTCGGCGAGTCGTGCGGTGGTCAGGGCCCGGGCCCGGCGTTCGTCGGCCGGTCGGCGGGTGAGGGAGTGGGACAGGACGGCGCAGGCGCGGGAGACGTCGCCGGTTGATGCGAGGACCTCGGCCCGCTGGTGGTTGAGGGCGGCGCTGTGGTAGCCGCCGGTGGTCCTCTGTTCGTCCTGGGCGTCGTCCAACAGGTTTTGCGCCCGGTCGAGTTGGGCGAACGCCTCGCGGCGCCGGTCGGAGGCGGCGAGGGTGACGGCGAGCTGTCCGGTGATGAACGCGGCCGATCCCGGCGGGAGTTTGGTGACGTCGGCGGCCGCGGCCTGGGCCAGGCTCAGGGCCTGTGCCCGGTCGCCCAGGTGGTTCGCCTGGACGCTCATCTGCCGCAGGGCGATCGCGTGGCGCAGCGGGTCGGCGGCCTCGACGGCGAGCTCGGCGGCGATGCGGTAGTAGGTCTGGGCGGCGCCGTGGAGGTGTTCGTCGAAGCAGGTGAAGGCGGTGAGGTAGGCGAGGTCGGCGGCGGCTTGGCGGAGCTGCCGGTGGAGCGTGGCGCCGGCGGGGCTGGTGAGCTGGGGGGCGATGTCGGTGGCGAGGTAGGTGGCGAGGGCCGGGCGGGTCCGGGCGCCGCCGAACATGTCGTCCGCGTCGGCGAACACGGTGGCCATCATGTTCGCGGCCTGGACGTGGGCCGTACTGACCCGGGTCCTGCCGCTCGGACTCGGTGAGGGTGCGACAGCCGTGGGCGGCCGCAGGGTCGGGTCGTAGGGGATCAGACGGAGGGTGCGGGGGCTGACGGCCGAGGCGGCGCCGAGTTGCTCCAGCCGCACGGCGATGTCCGGGGTGGTGGGCTTGTCGACGGTGGCGGCGGAGGGGGCGGGGGCGAGGCCGGCGGCCTGGGGTGTGATCGCGCGGCGGAGGGCAGTGGACAGGACGTGGCAGACGATGTCGGCCACCTCGGGGCGGGGGCGGGAGCCGAGGAGCCAGTGCGCGACCGAGGTGCGGTCGTAGTGCAGGGGCAGGGCGCGGAGGCTGCCGACGGCGTTGACGGCGCGGGCGAGTTGCTCGTTGGTCCAGCCGGTTTCGTCGAGCAGGGCCCGTAGATGGGGATTGGGTGTGTTTCGGGGACTCACGGTGAACCTCGTGGTCGCGGCGGAAGCGACGTGGTGGGCGGGTGCGGGGCGTTCAACATGGCGAGAGGTTCAACAACCCTGCTGCTCAGCAGAGTTACGTCGAAGCGGCTCGCCGGTGCCTACTGGACACACTGTGGGCGTTCCCGGGCAGGTCTGGCAAGCGCCCCGGTGAGAATCCCTTCGTGCGCCCCCGGAGCGAGAGTGCCACTCGGCCCGGGGCGGCAACCGGTGTACCGAACGGAGAAACGTGATGACTGCCAGGACCCTCGGCTCCGAATCACCCGACCTGACGGTGGTCCGTACCCAGGTCGACGGCATCCTCGACGGCTTCCTCGCCGCCAAGGCCCGTGCGGCGACGGCGCGGTACCTGCCCGGGGAGATCCCCCGGATCCTGCACGACTTCCTCTCCTCCGGCGGGAAACGCCTGCGCCCCCTGCTGTGCGTGACCGGCTGGCGCGCGGCTGGCGGCGACGGCGACGAGGGGCCGGTACTGCGGGTGGCGGCGTCGCTGGAGATGTTCCACGCCTTCGCGCTCATCCACGACGACATCATGGACCACTCCACCACCCGCCGCGGCCACCCCACCGTCCACAACACCCTCGCCGCCCTGCACCACGAGGGCCGCACCCGGGCGGCCGCCGACGACCTCGGGGCTGGCGCCGCGATCCTGATCGGCGACCTCGCCCTGGCCTGGTCCGACGAACTCCTCCACACCGCAGGCCTCACCCGCAGCCGGCTCGTCCGCATCCTGCCGCTCATCGACGCCATGCGCACCGAGGTCATGTACGGCCAGTACCTCGACCTCGCCTCCACCGGGCACCCCACCGACGACGTCGACCGGGCACTGACGATCATCCACTACAAGACCGCCAAGTACACCTGCGAACGCCCCCTGCAGATCGGTGCCACCCTCGCCGGAGCCGACGACGAACTGCGCACCGCCCTCAGCGACTTCGCCCTCCCCCTCGGAGAGGCCTTCCAACTGCGCGACGACCTCCTCGGCGTCTACGGCGACCCGGACCGCACCGGCAAGCCCACCCTCGACGACCTGCGCGACGGCAAGCACACCACCCTCGCAGCCCTCGCCCTCAAACTCGCAACCCCGGACCAGGCCGCCCGGCTGCGCCGGCTCCTGGGCGACCCCGACCTGACCGAGGAGCAGGCCGAGGACGCCCGACGCGTCATCACCGCCACCGGCGCCCGCGACATGGTCGAGCAGATGATCCGGGCCCGCTGCGCGCAGGCCGACCACGCCCTCTCCCGCAGCACGATCCCGCCCGCCGCGGCCGCCACCCTGCGCGAACTCGCACGGGCCGCGACGAAGAGAACCACATGAGCGCAGTCGCACCGGAAGGCGACCGCCCGTCCTGGCCGCCCCTGTGACTGCCGGGCTGGTGTGGATCCCACCGTCCGGGCCCCCGGGAGAGGCCGCTCAGGCCGTGCGGAGCACCGAAATCGGACACCTGATCCACCTCTTCCATGACCGGGTCAACCGAGTTCTCACCACGGCTACGGCCGTGCGGAGCCCATCGCCAACACGTACCAGCACCGGCAGTTCGCTCTGCCGCGCGCGCACCGCAGATCACGTCCAAGGAGAAGTAGCCGTGACCACAGACACCCAGGAATCCGTGTACTGGAACGCTCAGACTGCCGGTCTGGTCCCTGCGGGATCAAGGCCCGCTGAGCTGCTGTCGGGCCTACGGGTCGGGTCCGCCGCGGAAGACGACAGCACCGACCCGGACGACGTCCACCGGCAGAGTCATGCCGGGGCGCCTCGCGGGGAGCGGGAGCACGATACGGTCCTGCGGATCGCCACAGCGCCCGCCTACGTCCCCTACCAGTCTCCGCGGATGGAGGTGCGCCCGGAGGGCGAGCGGATGAGCTGGTCGGCCATCGCGGTGGCCAGGTCGTGCGAACTCCGGGAGTCGGTGGCCTCAAGTGCCGTGGGGGACACGACGCGGAAGGTCGTCCTGTTCGTCAAGGACAGGCTGTGGGACGGCTGTTCATCCGAGTCGGCACGAGCACTCGCCGAGCTGTGCGGGATCATTCCCGGTAAGGGCGGCGAAGTCGACGAGGTGGCGGAAGAGTACCTGCGCCGGGGAGCGGCGCCCGAGCGGCGTTCGTTGGAAGCCATGGTCGTGCGGGACCTCTGGGGCGCCTTCCAGGCTGACATCTCCATCCGGTGTACGGACTGGCGCATTCCCGACCTGACCGCCTCGTTGATGGCTGCGAGCATGGGGATCGACTACCCGGACGCACCCGACGACAGCGGAGCCGTCGGGCTGGAGCCGTACATCGACGCGAGCAGCGAGGGCATCGCCTGCCTCAGCGGGAGCGCCGCCCAACAAGCGTTCCGGGACAGCACAGTCACCTGTGCGGTCATCCAGATGAAAGAGGAGATACGGACGGCGCTCCTGAACGCCGCTCCGGCCGCCCGCCTCTCCTCGGTTGTTCCGCCTCCCTCGGCCCCCGCACCAGCCGACTACCTGGTGGCACGCTGGTGGGACGGAGACATGCCGGCGCTCCTGCGTCTCACGGTCGGCTGGGCTCCCTACCAGCACCTGTCCACCGACCGCGGACACTTCCCGGGCAGTGACCGATGCGGAAGGATGTTCCGCGCCATCAACGGCCCCCTCTACTACAACGACAGCGTCGATCTACTCCACGACTACGGTGCCAAGGAGGCGTTCAACGAGCTTCACCTGGCACTGGCGAGCGGAGACGGCCGCAACCTGATCGGCTTCGCCGACGCCCTCGCCGCGGCCACCGACGAGGCGATCGCCTGCGACTGCGGACACGACGGCCACCAGGTGGCGGCAGAGATCGCCATGGGCGCGTGCGTCTACTTCGCGCTCACCCCCCGCTACTTCCTCCGGCGCCAGCTCGCGGCGCTGTCCCACACCGCCCCGCACACCAACGGCTCCTTCCTCCCGTCACAGGAAGCAGCCAGGGCCACCGCCACCACCGTGCTCCCGCCCGGCAACATGATGTATTCCCCGACCTGGACGCCGCTCTGGCGTACCGCGCCCGAACCGGACGACACCACGTGGGCCGAGGCACTCGCCCACCGCGCGACCCGGCGCTACTTCGCCACCGACCAGACCCAGCACCCCATCGGCCAACGCTGCACCGCGCTGACCCGGGACATCATCGAGCAAGCCGCGTGCCTGACCGACGGGCCCGCCTTGCGGTCGATGGCGGACCGCTGGAGTGACCTGTTCCGCCTCATCGCCATGCATCCCGGCATGAGCACGGCGAACAACACCCCCGACCCGGACGTCGTGGAAGAACTGGCAGACCTTGTCAGCCGCGTCTGGACCAATCTCATCGCAGGTTCCCGCGCCCCAGCAGCACCGATGGGCGATGTTCACCTGAACATCGACTTCCAGCACATCGTCAGCAAAACCTATGACCAGGGCCCCTTCGGCTTCGCGCTGCGGCGAGCACTGTACGGCGCCGTGACCACTGCCATCGAGCTCGCGGGCCACAACCCTTACGCCCGCCTGATTGATGGCACAGGCCAGGCCTGCTGTCCTCAGCAGGGTAAAGCGGTGCAGGCGCCGAATTCGTGAAGGCCCCACCGACGACCGCAGGCGCCTGTTGAGGGACCGCCGTAACCTGCTGCGGCGACTTCACGTTCGCCCTCACCCGAGGTTGCAGGCCTGCCAGCCTGGGGGAGTTGGGGTAGCCCGATCAGGGGGGCGAGGTTGAGGTGCTCGGCCAGGAGGGCTTTGAGGTTGCGGCCGTCGATGAGTCGGATGCGGCCGTTGCGGTGGGCGAAGTCGTAGCCGGCCTCACCGGACCACGAGGTGGTGACGAGGATGCCGTACCGGGCGTCCTTGGGGTGCGTGACACCGGCCAGGGCTCGGACGGTCCCCACCGGGGCGGCGTTCTTGGGCCGTTTGGCCTGGATGTCGAAGGTGCTGGCCTCGCTGGAGTCCCGAGCGTTCCGGCGGACACTCCGGCGGGTCTGGGCCGTAGGCGGCCGAGAGCGCTGATCGCGGGGGAGGGCCCGGGCGCCCGGGGGAGGGCCCGGGGGAGTTCCCCTCTCCGGGGGGGGGCTGTCGCCGGGGCGGATGGTCCGAACCGGTCGCCTTCCGGCGCGGGGCGTGGTCCGCCGCGTGGGGCGGGGGATGTTTCGGGCCGGAGGCAACCCGAGGAAAGGATTCTTCATGGTGGAGCACGTGTTCGCACGCGTGGTAGGGACGGTGACCGTCTCGGCCCTCGCCCTGGTGGCGAGCGTCGGTGCGAGTGGTGTGGCCGGTGCCGCCTCGCCCGAGGACCACCCCATCGAGGTGAGCATCGGAGCCTCCGGCCTTCAGGCACCGGATACGGCGAAGGGCGGCCTGGTCAGTTTCCGGGTCAAGACGGACGACCCGAACGGCCGGCAGCTACAGCTGCTGCGTCCGCACGGGGGCGTGACCGTCGACCAGGTCCTCCGGGACCTCGCAGACGCGGTCAGCCCGTCGCCGGCCACCGCGAGCGACGGGATCCGGGCGGTGAACGGTGAGGCGGACCTGCTGGGCGGGGCACTGGTCACCTTGCAGGTGCACGAGCAGTTCACCGAGGAGGTCAGCCCGGGGCCGGTCTACCTGCTGGACCTCACCGCGTTCCGGGCGGACCCGGCCCACCCGGTCTCCAAGCGGTTGGACCTGGTCGGTACGAACGGTCAGAACGACAACCAGGTCCGCTTCGACGACGGCATCGTGATCGAGAGGGACACGGCCGCGGGCCCGCGTTTCCAGACCGAGGACGTCGACCACGCGCACCTGGCCTACCTGGTGCACGACGAGTCCGAGCAGATCCACGAGATGCAACTGCGGCCGATCGGCGCGGATACCACCGAGGAGCAGATCGGGGAGTACCTGAGGCAGGTCGCGCTGGGCGGCCCGCCGGTGCGGTCCCCGTTCACCGGGCCGGCCACCGGCCTCGGCGCCTTGTCCAGCGACCGCACCGCCTCCGTGCAGGCGCACGGCCTGCAGCCCGGGCGGTACGTGCTGCTCTGCATGATTCCCGACGAGCGGACGGGCATCCCGAACGCCGTCCTGGGCATGCGCAAGATCGTCACCCTGAAGTAACCGGCCGGGCCCCGGTCCGCCGGGGGTGATCCTCCGGAGGACGGGTCGTCGACAGGCGCAGGTGGCAGCCGACCGCCGCGGCGAGGTCGCGGATCGCCACGCCCTCCGCGGTTCACGCCGAGCCCGGCGGCCGCCGCGACGTTGCTGCCGTTCTCCGCTCCGCGCACACCGGGGCTCCTGACAGGTCAGGTCAGGCCAGGCCAGGTCAGGTCAGGCCAGGCCAGGCCAGGCCAGGCCAGGCCAGGCCAGGCCAGGTCAGGTCAGGTCAGTCGGTCGGGTGGGAGGCCGCCCAGCCGTGTTCGAGCAGCGCGAAGGCCTCGTCGGCGGCTCGGCGCGGTTCGGCGTGCCGCAGGACGAGGCTGCGGGCCTCAAGGGCGAAACGGGCCAGGGCGGCGCAGCTGACGTCGTCCTCGGGGGCGCCGACGGCTTCGGCGACGGCCCTGGACAGGGCCGCTTCGTGGCGCGTCCACATGCGGTGGGCGTAGTCGCGCAGCGCAGGGGTCTCCTGCACCATGCGGGTGAAGTCGGCGAACCGCGGGTCGGCGGCATGGACGGCGAACTGGGTCTGCTTCTGCAGGAGGTGTTCGCGCAGGGCCTGCGGGATCGACTGGCCAGGGGTGCGGTCGCGCACGGCGGCGACGAGTGCTGCTTCCAGGTCGTCCTCCTGGTCGAAGACTAGGGCTTCCTTGCCGGAGAAGTGCTTGAACAGGGTGGTCACCGAGACGTCGGCGGCGTCGGCGACGTCTTTGACGCCGACCTGGTCGTAGCCGCGTTCGAGGAAGAGCTCGAGTGCGGCGTCGGCCAGGGACTGGCGGGTCTGGGCCTTCTTGCGCTCGCGGCGCCCGGTCGGTTCGGTCACCCGCCCACCATACCTCGCAGTGCATCCGCTATGAAAGTTTAGTCATTGCGCTTATGGAGTGAGTGTGCTTTCTTGGTGGTGCCGGGCCTCCCGGCGGCTCACCCACCTCCCGAGGGACACTCCCGTGAACTCTGCCCGTGAACCCCGCATCGCGATCGTCGGCGCCGGCCTCGGCGGCCTCACCTGCGCCCGAGTCCTCCAGCGGCACGGCCGCTCCGTCACCGTCTTCGAACGCGAGGCCTCCGCCGACGCCCGCCCGCAGGGCGGCACCCTCGACCTGCACGCCGACACGGGCCAGGCCGCCCTGTGCTCGGCGGGGCTCCTCGACCGGTTCCACGCCCTCGCCCGCCCCGAAGGGGACGAGTGGCGCGTGCTCGACTTCGCCACCGCCGCCGCCACCGCCGCCCCCGTGGCGCAGCAGGGGCCTTCCACCGCCGACCCCCGCCCGGAGATCGACCGGGGCCAACTGCGCGGCCTGCTCCTGGACTCGCTCACCGAGGGCACGGTGCGCTGGGACCGCACCGTCAGCGCCGTCACCCCGCTGGCGGACGGCACCTGCCGGCTGCTCCTCGGTGACGGCACCGCCGAGGACTTCGACCTGGTGGTCGGTGCCGACGGCGCCTGGTCGCGCGTCCGCCCGGCCCTGTCGCACGCCGCACCCGGCTACACCGGTGTCACCTTCGTCGAGACCGGATTCGACCACTGCGACACCCGTCACCCCGACCTCGCGCGGCTGGTCGGCAACGGGTCGATGCTGGTGAAGGGCGCCGGCCGGTCCCTGGTCGCCCAGCGCAACAGCAACGGCCACATCCGCGCCTACATCGCGCTGCGCGTGCCGGAGGACTGGCACGTGGCCGCCGGCATCGACCTCGACGACCAACAGGCCGTGCGGACGTACCTGTTGAGGATGTTCGACGGCTGGGACGAGAGCCTGCGCTACATCCTGCGCAGCAGCGACAACGGGTTCATCAGCCGGCCCCTGTTCGTCCTGCCCGCCCCGCACACCTGGGAGCACGTCCCCGGCGTCACGCTGCTCGGCGATGCCGCGCACCTGATGCCCCCGGTCGGGCTGGGCGCCAACCTCGCCATGCTCGACGGCTCCGACCTCGCCCACGCCCTCGTCACCGGATCCAGCGTCGACGACGCCGTCCGCGCCTACGAGAGCATCATGCTGCCGCGCTCGATCGAGGCCGCGACGGGCAGCGCGCAGGGGCTCGACCACCTCGTTCCCGCCACGGCCCCCTGAGCCGACTCCACCGCCCCCGACGCCGTGCCCCTCCCCGCCCCGGAGGCCACCACCGCCGAACTCCTCGCCGCCACGCAGGAGGCGGGGACGCCGCGCCGTCCCCGCCTCGTTCGCCGAAACCGCGCTGGTCGCCCGCCCACTGCTGCGCCGCGCCGGCCTCCCCGTCCCCGACGGCCCGCTCAGCTACGCCGTCGCCCCGACCTGACCGTCCGCTACGCCCACCCGGCCGCCAGCGCCGTCGGTTCGCCCGGCAGCACGGGCGAGGACGACACCCTGCTCGTCACCGGCACCCTGCGCCGCGTCCCCTGGGCCCGCGCCGCGACCGCCGTCGTGGTGCTGGCCGCCGCCCCCTGGGGCCCCGTCCTGTTCACCGTCACCCCGGACCGGTCCGTCCTCACCCCCGGCGGCAACCTCGCCGAGGAACCCCGCGACGACCTGCACCTCGCCAGCGTCGTGATCCCCGCCGCCCGGGTCCGCCGGATCCCCCGGGAACTGGTGGCGGAGGCCGAGCTCCGCGCGGCCCTGGCCCGGGCCGCCCTGATCGCCGGAGCCGCTGAACGCTGCGTCGAACTGACCGTCGCCCACGCCACCGCCCGCACCCAGTTCGGCCGTCCGCTCAGCCGCTTCCAGGCGGTCAAGCAGGAGGAGGCGAAGCTGATCGAGGAGGCCGCCCTGGTCCGCGCCGCCGTGCAGGCCGCCGCCGCGCCGGTGGACGCCGGCACCGCCGCCGCACGGTTCGCCGTCGCCGTCGCCGTCGCCAAGGTCCAGGACTCCGCCTCGGCCGCCGAGATCGCCCGGATCGCCCACCAGCTGCACGGCGCCATCGGCATCACCAAGCTCAGCCCGCTCCACCTCGCCACCACCCGCCTGTGCTCCTGGCGCGACGAGGGCGGCGACGAGACCACCTGGGCCACCCGCCTGGCCCGCACCGTCACCGCCCCCACTCTCTGGCCCACTGTCACCGCCACGCCCTGACCCCACGCCCGCCACCCGCGTCCCGCCGACCGGTCGTCCCCAGCCCCACCCCGGGGCGGGGACACACCGCACTCGCGGGCAAGCCGCTCGCCAGCCCCGCCACCAACCTCCGTGGTCAGTACACCCAGCACTCCAGCAGGACTTCGGTGTTTTGCCTGCTCAGAGGCTGCGCGCGGTGGGTTTAGCGGCCTGATGTCCCATCAGGGGCGGTCTTCATGGGACCGCCCCTCGATCGTGTGCAGCCGACGTTGGTAGTGACAGCGGCGGGCGACGGCCTGGCGTTGTCGGCGCCAGGTGGACCAGTTCAAGGAGTGAGCGCGGGGCGAGCACCGTGGCGGACGCGGCCCATGGGGCGGCCAGCCGCCAGGAGCCGCCGGATCTCTGCCACGGTGAGGTCCACCAAGGTGCGGGAACCGTTTCTGCAGCCCCCTTTGATGCCGCCGCCATCGCGGCCAGGAAGGCGTGGGCGAGCATGGCCAGGGTGATGTGCCGCATCCAGCCGGTGTAGCGACGGACCTCGTACCGATCCAGACCGCATTCGTCCTTCGCAGCCTGGAAGCACTCCTCGATCGCCCAGCGCATCCCGGCAATTCGCACCAACTGCTCTACGGTCGTTTCGAGTTGTGAGTAGGCGAGGTGGTGGGCGATCCCGTCGGGCCTGCTCAGGCTGCGGCGGGCCAGTGCCCACCGCTGGCGGACCTGGACCTCGCCCTGGTCGTCGAACTCCGCCACGGCGGGCAGCCGGATGGCCGCCCAGTCGTAGATGCGCGGTCCCTTGGCGCCGGCACCGCACGAGATCCGCTCCCAGGACTCTGCCGGGGCCTGGGAGAACAGCCAGTCGATGCGTGGACAGCCCACGCTGAACTGGGACTTGGGCACTGCCAGGACGTAGCCGACGCCGGACTGTTCCAGCAGTCGGCGGAAGCGTCCTTCCTGTCCGTGGGCCGAGTCGGCGGTGACCCAGGCGATGGGCAGCGGGGAGGCGAGGGCGCGTAGGGCCAGGGCCTTGGCGAGCTGGCCCTTGGTGTGGAACTCCCGCTCGTCGGGGATCCTCGCCGCGCGGCAGCGGCCCCGATCTTCGGTCCAGGACCGGGGCAGGTAGAACTCGCGGTCGACCAAGGGCCCGCAGACGGAAAGCCCCCGCTACCCGCCTCCCGTGCGCGCGGTGACCAGGCCGGACTCGTAGGCCGCGATGACCGCCTGGGCGCGGTCCCGGACGTCGAGCTTGCCGAAGATGCTGGTGATGTAGTTCTTCACCGTCGACAGGCTGATGTCCAGGGCCCGGGCGATCTCGGTGTTGTCGAGGCCGGTGGCCATCAGCCGCCACACCTCGACCTCCCGGGGCGTCAGCCCGCCCGTGTCGGTGACCGGCGGCGGGGCGCCGACCGGGGCCCGGACGTAGGTGGAGATCAGCCGGGTGAGCAGGCGCGGGGCGACCACCGCCTCGCCGGCGTGGACGGTGCGGATCGCCGCGCCCAGTTCCTCCGGAGAGACGTCCTTGGGCAGGAACCCGTGGGCGCCGGCGCGCAGCGCGGCCACCACGTACTCGTCCATGTCGAAGGTGCTGAGGGCGAGGACTCGGCAGGACGGGAGGGTGCGGGCCAGCTCCCGGGTCGCGCCGACCCCGTCGAGCACGGGCATCCGGATGTCCATCACCACGACGTCGGGGCGCAGCAGGCGGGCGGAGGTGACGGCCTGCTCCCCGTTCTCGGCCTCGCCCACCACCTCGAAGGACGGGTCGGGGGAGAGGATCAGGGACAGGCCGCGCCGCACCAGCGGCTGGTCGTCCGCGATGAGGACCCGGATGCCCGGTGCCACCGCGCCCACCGGGCCGCCGTCGTTCGACCTCACCGGGCCGTCCCCGTCCTCGCTCATCGGGCCGTCGCCGTGCGCGCTCACCGGGCCGTCGCCACCTCCGCTCACCGGGCCGTCGCCGTTCCGTGCTGGACGGCCGCGTCGGCCGTCTCCTCCGGGGCCAGTGGCAGGTCGGCCAGGACGGCGAAGCCGCCCTCCGGACGTGGTCCGGTCCGCAGGGTGCCGCCGTGCAGGGCGACGCGCTCGCGCATGCCGATCAGGCCGTACCCGCTCCGGCCGCCGGGCGGCAGCGCCTCCTGCGGTGCGGCGCCGCCCGTGCCCGCCGTGCCCCCGTCGTCGCGCACCTCGACGGTGACCCGGTCCGGACCGTACGTCAGGGTGACGGTCGCGCGGGCGGGCCCGGCGTGCTTGCGGGCGTTGGTGAGGCCCTCCTGGACGATCCGGAACACGGTCAGGCCGACGGTGGGCGGCAGCGGGCGGCGGGGCCCGTGGACGCCGAAGTCGGTCGGCAGGCCGGCCACCCGGGACTCGTCCACCAGCCGGCCGAGGTCCTCGGCCCCGGGCTGGGGCGAGGGCGGGGCGGTGTCCGGTTCGTCGCCGGCCCGCAGGACGTCCAGGAGCTGGCGCATCTCCCGCAGGGCCAGTCGCCCGGAGGACTCCAGGGTGACCAGGGCGTCCCGGACCACCTCCGGGTGGGCGAGGTTGGCCCGGGCGCCGCCGGCCATCAGCTGCATGGTGGTGATGTGGTGCGCCACGATGTCGTGCAACTCCCGTGCGATGCGGCGGCGTTCGTCGGCCGCCGCGCGGTCGGCCAGCAGTTTGCGGTTGGCCGCGACCTCCCGCTGCCAGCGCGCCACGGCGAGGCCGGCGCCGGCCACGAGCAGGGTGGAGCAGGAGGTGCCGGCGAGCGCCTGCCAGGAGGGGACGCGCAGGTGGCTCTGGCTCAGCGTGGTCAGCACCGTCGTCGCCGCCGCGGCGGCCGCCGTCACCGGGGCGGGGCGGGCCCGGGCGACCGAGTACAGGCTGACCATCAGGACGGCGCCGAAGTGGGTGCTCGCCGGTGTGGACAGGTCGATCGCGGCCTCGACGGCCAGGACCACGGCGAGCGCCGGCACCGGGTGGCGGCGCCGGACGAGCAGCGGCAGGGCCGACAGCGCGACGAGGAGCAGGCCCGGCGGGGTCACCCGGCGCACCCCGTCCATCTCGCTGAAGAGCAGGTAGTTGAGCAGGTCGAGCGTGCAGACGGCGGCGGCCACCAGTGCGTCGGTGTGGGTCCACGGCGCGCCGTCGGTCTCCGGCGGCGCGTCCGCCACCCCGCCGGGCCCCGGGCTCCCGCTCGCCGGGTGTGCCGGATGTGCCGGGTCCGCCCCGAGTGCCGCGTCCATCGCGGGGCGCTGATGACCGCCCATGTCCGTTCCCCCTCCGTGCCCGGCCCGCGCCGCGCCTCACCGATGAGCCCTGACGAGCCCCGATGAGCCCGATCAGGCCCCGATCAGACCCTGTTTCAGACCCTGAACAGGCTCTGAACAGGCCCGATGACCCCATTCTGGCATCGGCCCACCCCGCCCCGGCATGGTCCCCACGGCCGATCACGGGGGCCCGGACCAGGACCACGGTCCCGGGTCCGGGCCCGGCCGAGGAGCAGGGGCCCCGGCGCGGATCGTCCGTCGCAGGGACGTCCGCGGCCCACCCCGGGTGATGGTCTGGAACCCGGCCGGGAACCCCCGGAGCCGAGACCGACCTTGCGGACGCTCGCGTCCACCGCCGGAGGAAACCGTGATCCGCGCACTGACCGGATACTCCACCAGGAACCCGTGGAAGGTGATCACCCTCTGGGTGGTGCTGGGAATCTTCCTGGCCCTGCTGAGCCCGATGCTGCTCGCCCGCGTCACCCAGTCCCAGACCGGGGACTTCCTGCCCAAGAGCTACGACTCGGCCGCCGCGCTGCGGATCGCCGAGGAGAACTTCGGGATGAAGCCCGACGCCACCACCTTCACGGTGCTGGTCGCCAGGACCGACGGCCAGGCGCTCACCGCCGCCGACCAGCAGCGGGTCGAGGCCGAGGCGGCGAAGCTCGCCCAGCGCCGGGTCGTCATGCCCAGGAAGGACGACGCGCCGGCCTTCCTCGTCCCCGACCGGTCCCAGACCCCCCGGGTCGCCCCGGCCATGGTGGCGCCCGACCGCGGCTTCGAACTGCTCTCCGTCGAACTGACCGGCAACGCCGCGGACGAGGGCGTCCAGGGCGTCTACCGGGCGTTCCGGGACGCCACCCGGGCCCAGTTCGCCGACGCCGGGATGCGCACCGGGTTCACCGGGGGACTGGCCGACGCCGTGGACACCGCCGACTCCCACCGCACCGCCGCGACGGTCGGCAGCGCGCTCGTCATGGGGCTGATCGTCCTGCTCAACGTGCTGGTGTTCCGCAGCGTGGCGGCGGCCCTGCTGCCGCTGCTCGCCGTCGCCATGATCGGCAGCGTGGCCGGCGGAGCCGTGGCCGTCGCCGCGACGCTGACCGGCCTCAAGCTCGACGCCGGCACCCCCGGGCTGGTCTCCGTGGTCCTGCTCGGCATCGGCGTCGACTACTTGCTCTTCCTGCTCTTCCGCTTCCGCGAGCACCTGCGGGCCCGGCCCGAGCAGCCCGCCCGCGAAGCCGCCGCCCAGGTGACCGCCCGGGTGGGCACCGCGATCACCTCGGCCGCGCTGACCATCGTCGCCGCCTTCGCCACCCTCGGCGTGGCCAGCTTCGGCCAGTTCCGCTCGCTCGGCCCGGCCATCGCCGTCGCCGTCCTGGTCATGCTGCTGGGCAGCCTCACCATGATGCCTGCCCTACTCGCCGCCTGCGGCCGCGGCATGTTCTGGCCCTCCCGCAGCCTGCGCCGCCAGCCGGGCGAGGGCTTCGCCGCCCGCTTCGGCACGCTCGTCGCCCGGCGGCCGCTGCCGATGCTGCTCGCCGCCCTCGCCCTGCTGGGCGCGCTGGCCGCCGGGATGACCGGGATCCGGATGGACTACGGCCTCGGCGGCGCCGGCGACCGGACCCCGGCCGCCGCCACCGCCGCCGAGATCTCCCGCACCCTGCCGGCCGGCGTCTCCGACCCGACGAGCGTCTACGTCGTCACCACGGACGGCACCACCCTCACCCCCGGCCGGCTCGACGGCCTCTCCCACGCCCTCACCCAGGTCGAGGGCGTCGGCAAGACGGGCGGCACCGTCCTCAACGGGGACCGGCGCGCCGCCCGGATCGACCTCTACCTGACCGCAGACCCGCAGAGCCGGCGCGCCCGCGACCTGGCCTCCGGCCCGGTCCGCGCCGCGGTCGCCGCCCACACACCCGCCGGGACCAGCGCCCACGTGGGCGGCACGGCGGCGATCTTCGCCGACGTCTCCACCGCCGTCGACCACGACCTGGCGATTGTCTTCCCGGTCGCGGCCGCCCTGATCGCCCTGATCCTGCTGCTGCTCCTGCGCAGCCTGCTCGCCCCGCTGGTCCTGATGCTCTCGGTCGGGCTCGGCTTCGCCGCCACCCTCGGCGCCGCGACCCTGCTGTTCCAGCACGGGCTGGGCGAACCGGGCGTCAGCTTCACCCTCCCGCTGGTGCTGTTCCTGTTCGTCGTGGCGCTGGGCACCGACTACAACATCCTCATCACCGACCGGATCCGCGAGGAGATGCAGCGCCCCGGCCCGCCCCGCGCCGCCGTCGCCCGCGCCGTACGGCACACCACGCCCGCCATCGCCACGGCCGGCCTGGTCCTGGCCGGTTCCTTCGCGATCCTCGCCGCCACCCCGGGCAGCGAACAGGTCGCCTTCGCGCTGACGCTCGGCATCCTGCTCTCCGCCGTCGTCCTGTCCCTGGTCCTGGTGCCCGCCGTCGCAGCCCTGCTCGGCCGCGCCCTCTGGTGGCCGCTTCGCCCGGCCCGCCACCACCACCGGGCCGAGCCGGCCCCGGAGCCGTACCGCGTCCCGGTGCCCTGACTGGTTACGTTGGCCGGGTTGTGTCGTACTTTCATGGTGTCGGAGTGTCTCGTCGTCGTGATCGGACCGATGTTCGAGTGGTGCATCGCACCGCCCGGATCGGTCCGTGTCTGACCCGAGCGCAGGTCCAGCGAGGTTCGGGGCGCAGCGAGTGCTCCGCAGTAGGCAACGCAGGGAGGCAGGCACATGAGAGCACTCCTCACGTCGTCCGGGATCAAGAACAGCAGCATCCACGACGCGCTGGTCGACCTGCTGGGCAAATCCATCGCCGAGTCCGACGCCCTGTTCATCCCCACCGCCATCTACCCCTTCCCTGGCGGGCCCGGCATGGCGTGGCGGGCGATCTCCGGTGAGGGGCCGTCGCCGTTGTGTGGATTGGGTTGGAAATCGTTGGGGATCCTGGAGCTGACGGCGCTGTCGAGCATCGAGGAGGCTGCTTGGGTGCCAACGGTCCAGGCCGCCGACGCACTGCTGGTATGGGGCGGTGACCCCCTGTTTCTCGCCAACTGGATGCGGCGCTCCGGTTTGACCGGCCTCCTGCCGACGCTGCGCTCCGAGGCGGTCTACGTGGGGGTGAGCGCCGGGAGCATGGCTGTTGCCTCCACCTTCGTCGAGACCTACCGCGAACCGCCCTGCGGGAACGATGGACCGTTGAGGTCGGAGGACATCGTCTTCGCCACGCCTCAGGGTGACGTCGACAGAATCCTGGTCACGGGACGGGGAGCAGGACTCGTCGACTTCGCGGTGATCCCGCACTTGGAGCACCCGGACCACCCCGACGCCTCCTTGGCCAACGCGGAGAGGTGGGCGGCACGGATTCCCGCGCCGACGTACGCGATCGACGACGAGACGGCCATCAAGGTGGTCGACGGCGCCGCCCAGGTCGTCTCCGAGGGGCAGTGGAAACTGTTCCGGCCCTAACAGCACCGGGCAGTTCCTGAAGGGAACGCCGGTCGGGTCGCCCAGCACGCCTAGGTCTCGCGCCGGGCCTCGCGCCGGGCCTCGCGCTGGAGATCGGCCACGCGGTGGAGGGCGGTCTTGAAGGCGGCGTACTCCCGCACGCCCAGCGCCTTCGCGTGGCGCTCCTCGATCGAGCGCATGATGGCGGCGGCCGCCGCCATCTGGAGCAGGCCGCGTTCGGTGGGGTGGATCAGTTTGGCGCGACGGTCCGCGGGGTCGGGTCTGCGTTCGACGTAACCCAGGCGTTCGAGATCGTCGATGAGGGTGCCGATGACCTGCTTGTGCTGTCCGGAGGCGCGGGCGAGTTCGCTGGCGCGGATGCCGTCGGCCCGCAGGTAGGCGAGCACGGCACCGGCGCGGGGCTGGATGTCGTCGAATCCCTGCTCGGCGAGCGCGGTGAACAGCTCGCGCTGGACGGAGAGGAGCACCCGGGCGGCGAGCACGCCGAGGTCCGGTTCCGCCGCCTGGTGTCCGGTCACGCTTCTCCCGCCTCCGCCCTCTCTGGGCCCGTCTGCCGCTCCGCCCTGTGACCAGCAACTTTAGTCGCCCGCCCGGTGGGCTCGGGCGGCACCCCCGGCGCCTCCGGCACTCCTGGCACCCCCGGCGTCTCGCCCCGGCCGGTGCTTGCGTCCCCGGGAGCCCGGGTATAGCGTCAAAGTAGTCACTAAATTTGACTATCAAGATTAGTGACCACTGGAGTCGTGGCTCAAACCCCGAAGGAGCGCAAGATGAGCGAGCACCGCGAGTTCCTGCAGCCGGTCACCCGGGAGAACGCCGCCGTGGTCCTGGTCGACCACCAGGTGGGCCTGCTGTCCGGCGTCCGGGACATCCCGCTCGGCGAGCTGAAGCACAACGTGGTGGCGCTGGCACGCGCGGCGACCGTGCTGGGCGTCCCCCTGGTCGTCACCACCACCGCGGCCGACAGCATGTGGGGGCCGACCACCCCGGAACTGGTCCGGGCCCTGCCGGCCGGACAGCGGATCATCGACCGCAGCACGGTCAACGCCTGGCACGACGGCCGGGTCCGCGAGGCCATCGAGGCCACCGGGCGGCAGAAGCTGATCTTCGCCGGAGTGTCACTGGAGGTGTGCGCGGCGCTGCCCGCGATCGCCGCGACGGCCGCCGGGTACCACGCGTACGTCGCCGTGGACGCCTCCGGCACCTTCAGCCAGGCCAAGCGCGAGGCGGGACTGCTGCGCATGCAGCAGGCGGGCGTCACCGTCTCCGACTACGCCACCCTCATGGTCGAGGCCCTGGCCGACAACGCCGCCCCCGAGTCCGGCGACCTCTACGCCGCCCTCGACATGCCCTTCGCCGTCCTGGTCGGCCAGATCTCGGCGGCCGCCCACTCCGCATAACGGCCGGCCCGGCACGCGCGGTCACCCACCGGCCGGGGTGTTGGGCGGCTCTGGTCGCGGTGGTGAGCCGGGCCGTGATCGGTGGAACCCGGTCGGGCGTGGTGGAACTACCGGAGGCGTGTCGCGGTCCGGACGAGGTCGGCGACAGCTCTGGACCGGCTGTGCGGTGGCCAGGCGATCACGGTGGTGACCGTCGGCGCGTCCAGCACGGGCACGGCGGCGAGGTCACCGTGCAGTTGGGCTCGGCACGACTCCGGTGAGACGGCGCACGCACGGCCGAGTGCGACGAGCTGCAACAGCTGTGCGTGGTCGCGCACTTGGGGGCCGGGGCCGGGTGGGTAGGTGCCGTCGGGGCAGGGCCAGCGCGGCAGGGGCAGGCCCGGCAGCCCGGTGATGTCGGCCATCTGCACATGGGCCCGGGCGGTGAGCGGATGCCCGGCCGGCAGGACTGCGACCTGGCCCTCCGTACTGAGCTCCTCGGTGTCGAACCCGGCCGTCGAGTCGAACGGCCGGTGCAGCAGCGCCACGTCGGCCCGGCCCTCGCGCAGGAGCCGCTCCTGCTCGGCCGGGCCGCAGAGGATGACGTCGACGGGGACCGCGCCGGGTTCGGCGGCGTACGCGTCGAGCAGCCTCGCCAGCAGTTCGCTGGACGCGCTGGCTTTCGTGACCAGGACCAGGCCGGGGCGGCCGGTCGCGGAAAGGGCGGCGCGGCGGGTCCGACGCTCGGCGGCGTCGACCGCGTCGAGGGCCGTCCGGCCCTCGGCCAACAGCACCGAGCCGGCCTCGGTCAGCGTGACGGTGCGACTGGTCCGATCCAGCAGCGCTGCGCCGAGCCGGCGTTCGAGCTGCCGGATCGCCCGTGACAAGGGCGGCTGGGTGATCCCGAGCCGCCGCGCGGCGCGCCCGAAGTGCAGCTCCTCCGCGACGGCCACGAAGTAGCGCAGTTCCCTGGTCTCCATGCCGCCACGCTACTTCGGATCAATACCCGGACGGTATCGTTGCGCACCCGATCGGTGTTGGACCCTCACCCGGGCCCGAGGGCAGCATGGTTCCCATGAGTGAACGGACGATTGCGCTGGTCACCGGCGCGAACAAGGGAATCGGTTACGAGATCGCCGCCGGCCTGGGCGCTCTCGGTTGGAGCGTCGGCGTCGGCGCCCGTGACGACCGGCGCCGTGCGGCCGCGCTGGAGCGGCTGCGTGCGGCCGGTGTCGACGCGTTCGGCGTTCCGCTGGACGTGACCGACGATGCGAGCGTGACGGCCGCTGCCCGGCTGATCGAGGAACGGGCGGGGCGCCTCGACGTGCTCGTGAACAACGCCGCCATCACCGGCGGCATGCCGCAGGAGCCCACCCGGGTCGACCCCGCCACCGTCCGAACGGTCGTGGACACCAACGTGATCGGCGTCATCCGCGTCACCAACGCGATGCTGCCGTTGCTGCGCCGCTCGGCCGCACCACGGATCGTGAACATGTCCAGCAGCGTGGGCTCCCTCACCCGGCAGTCGGGGACCGCCGCCGAACAGACGACCGGGCCGGTGTCCGCGGCGTACTCGCCGTCGAAGACGTTCCTGAACGCCGTCACCCTCCAGTACGTCCGGGAGCTGAGCGGTACGAACATCCTGATCAACGTCGGCTGCCCGGGCTACGTCGCGACCGACCTCAACGGCTTCCGCGGCGTGCGCACCCCCGAACAGGGCGCGGCGATCGCCATCAAGCTCGCCACCCTGCCCGACGACGGCCCGACCGGACAGTTCTTCGAGGACGCCGGCGTCGTGCCCTGGTGACGTCGCACGTCGGTCATCGCACGTCGGTCATCGCCCGCCGGGGTGAGGCCGCCGGGGTGAGGCCGCTTCGCCCGTGACCTCGGCCGGCGGGCCGGTTCCCCGGCGCGATGGAGCTGGCCGAGCCGGCCTCCGGCCGCGGGCCGGTCCCCGTGGCGGCCGCACCGCGCGCAGGGGGATCGAGGAGCATGCCCGGGCCCCCGCTCGGCGGGCGAGCGGGGGCGGGTTCCTCGGCGACCGCAGGTCGGTCCGGCGGGCATCTCAGGCTTCGATGTTCTCCAGGTCGTCGAGCAGGCTCGGGCGCGTCGGCTCCCAGCCGAGGGCGGCACGGGTGTGACCGCTGGACGCGGGCTGGTCGGTCGCGAAGACCGGGCCGAGGGGGCCGAAACCCTCCTGCGGCACCGGCTCGACCGGAAGGTGGAGCCGCCGCCCGATGACCGCGGCGATGTCGCGTACCGCGTCGCCCTCGTCGGCGACGGCGTGCCACGAGCTTCCGGCCGGAGCCTCCTCCAACGCGAGCCGGAACAGGACGGCGGCGTCGAGCGCGTGGACGGCGGGCCAGCGCTGCGCGCCGTCCCCGGGGTAGCCGGCGACCCCGGTACGGCGGGCGATGTCGGTGAGCAGCCCGGCGAACCCGCCCTGGCCCTGGTCGTGGACCGTGCGCGGCAGCCGTACCGCCGAGCTGCGCACGCCGCGTGCGGCGAGTGCGAGGGCGCGGGTCACCGACAGGCTGCGCCCGGCGACAGGCCCGTCCAGCGGCAGCGGGTCTTCCTCGGTCGAGGCGCGTCCCGCCACGTGGGGCGTGCCGGACACGGTGACGAGCGGGCGGTCCGTGCCGACGAGGGTGTCACCGAGGACCGCGAGCGCGGCGCTCTCCTCGGCGATCCCTCGCGCGAGCGCGTCGGGCGAGCTGAAGTCGTTGCTGAAGGCGAGGTGGATGACGCCGTCCGCCTGCTCCGCGCCGGTTCGCAGCACCGTGAGGTCGGCGAGCCCGCCGCGGAGCACGTCGGCGCCGGCGGCTTTCGCGAGGGCCGCGGAGGCGTCGGAACGGGCGAGGGCGGTGACCGAGTGGCCTGCGGAGAGCAGTTCGGCGACGACGGCAGAGCCGATCAGGCCCGTGCCGCCGGTGATGAAGACGCGCATGGTGAGCTCCGAGGAGTGATGCGACTTGTGTCCCATCACTGTACAGCGCGATGCGACAGGTGTCGCGTCATCTAGACTGGCCCTATGCCGAGATGGAAACCCGATGCCCGACAGCGCCTGGTCATGGCGGCCCTCGGCCTGTTCGCCGAGCAGGGCTACGACGAAACGACGGTCACCCAGATCGCCGAGCGGGCAGGGCTCACGCGGAGCACCTTCTTCCGCCACTTCACCGACAAGCGGGAGATCCTCACCACCGGACAGACGACGCTCAGCCGCCTGCTGGCCGAGGGCATCGAGGCCGCCCCCGCGGACGCGACGCCGATGACGGCCGTCGCGGCCGGGCTGGAGCGCGCATCGGGCGAGATGACGTCGTTCAACCGCGAGCTCAGCCCGCTGCTCCACGCGGCGATCAAGGCGAACGCGGAGCTGCAGGAGCGCAACGCGTTGAAGAGCATCGGCATGGCCGCGGCGATGGTCGACGCGCTGAAGCGACGGAACGTCGCAGAACCCGCGGCGCACGTGGCCGCCGAACTCGGCGTCCTCGCGTTCAGGCTCGGATACACCCGGTGGGCCGACCCCGGCCGCGACGAGGACCCCGGCGAGCTGGCGCCCCACGCGCTGGCCGCGTTCGACGAGCTCCGCGCGGCAGCCGCGGAGCTCCGTTAGGGCCGGCCGTTCCGCTGCTCGACGCCTGACGGCCGGCTTCCGCCCGCAGGTATCCGGCTGCGAGCCACCGCCACCGCGGCTCTGGAGGCCCGGGCGTCCGGCCCGGCCGCGACCGCCGATCGCTCAGGTTGGTCGCAGCGTCGCGGTCGCGATCTCCAGGAAGTCGCGCACCGGCTTCTCCTGACGGCCCGCGACGACGGCGAGACAGGTCTCGATCCCCGGAGCGTCCGTCACCGGGAGGTGGCGGAGGTCGGGGCGGGCGTAGGAGCGCGCGACGCTCAGCGGGACGAGCGCGATGCCCCGCCCCGAGGCGATGAGCTCGAACTTCTCCTCCAGGGTCGACGTACGCCGCCTCGGTGAGTCGAGCATGCGTTCACCGTCGAGGTCCGCGGAGGTGAGCTCCTGACGGCCGGCCAGCGGGTGCGTCGCGGGCATGCAGGCGACCCTGGGATCCAGCCCGACCGGGATGGTCCGCAGCCCCGACTCCTCGAACGGCCGCCGCAGGTACCCGACCTGGGCCCGTCCCTCCCGGAGCGGTGCGTCCTGTTCCCACCAGCGCGCCGGGACGAGGTCGGTCTCGACGTCCGGGTGCCGCGCGGCGAAGGCGAGGATCGCCTCCGACACGCGCAGCCCCGGGGAGAAGGCGACGACGAGCCGTCGGGTGCCCCGGTCGGCGTCGTGCACGCGCTGGACCGCCGCGGTGGCGGCCGCGAGGATCCCCGGAGCGTCCCGGTAGAGCTGCGCCCCGGCGGCGGTCAGCTCCACGCTCCGGGTGGTCCGCACCAGCAGCTCGCACCCGAACTCGCCCTCCAGGGCGGCGATCTGACGGCTGAGGACCGGCTGCGTGATGTAGAGCTGCTCCGCCGCCCGGCCGAAGTGCCGCCGCTCCGCCACCGCGAGGAAGTAACGGAGCTTGCGCAGATCGAGATCCATGTCCTCACGGTATCAATCGCCGGAAAAGGGTATTGGACGCCGCCGACGGTGTGCCCCGAGACTCGAAACATGATCGTCATCACCACTCCGACCGGCCACATCGGAGGCCGGCTCCTGGACATCCTGCTCAACGAGGCCCCCGGCCGTGGCGAAGGACTGCGCGTCATCGTGCGTGACCCCGGGCGGCTCCCCGCCGAGGTCCGCGCCCGCGTCGACGTGGTCACCGGCTCGCACGGCGACGCCGAGGTCGTCGACCGGGCCTTCACCGGTGCGGACGCCGTCTTCTGGGCGGTTCCGCCGGCCCCCCGGACTCCGAGCCTGGACGCCGCCTACTCGGGGTTCACCCGCGCTGCGGCGCACGCCCTCACGGCGCACGGCGTGGGACACGTCGTCGGGGTCTCGGCGCTCGGCCGCAACACCCCGGTGGCCGACCGTGCCGGACACGTCACGGCGTCGCTGGCCATGGACGACCTCATCGCGGGGACGGGCGTGGCCTACCGGGCACTCGTCAACCCGACCTTCATGGACAACCTCCTGTGGCAGCAGGCCTCGATCCGCGACGACGGCGTCTTCACCGGCACCCTCGCCGCCGACCGCCAGGTACCGATCGCCGCCACCCGGGACATCGCGGCGGCCGCCGCCGCTCTGCTCCTCGACCGCTCGTGGACGGGGACGGGCGAGGTCCCGGTGCTGGGCCCCGAGGACCTCTCGGCGAACGACCTGGCGCGGGTCATGTCCGAGGTGCTCGGCCGCCCGGTCCGCTACGAGCGGCAGTCCCTCGACGACCTGCGCGCCGGACTCACCGGACAGGGCTTCGGAGCCGCGCACGCGCAGGGCCTCGTCGACATGATGCGGGCCAAGGAGGCGGGCCTCGATGAGGGCGTGCGGCGCACCCCCGGGACGGCGAGCCCGACGACCTTCCGCACCTGGTGCGAGGAGGTCCTCAAGGCGGTGGTCGAGGCGTGAGCACGAGGGCGGTCCTCATCGTCGGGGCGTCCCGCTCGCGCTGAGGGCCGCCATGTGCCGGAATCCGAGCGGCAGTCCCTTGTGATCGGTGGGCTCCGCCCGCAGTGCCGACTACGACTTCCGGTCGCAGGCGCGCGGGCACGCCCTCATCCGGCGTGGTCGTAGTCCGGCAGGATCACGCCGGTGTGGGCCGCACGCCCCCCGGTTCCCGTCAGGCTGGTGGGGTTGCGCAGGGCCGCGTTGCGGGCGTCGAGCATGTCCTGGGTGCCGGGGACGAGGGCGGTGCCGCCCGAGGCGGCCAGTGCCTGGTTCCGCTCCACGAAGGGGCGCGCCCTGCGCTCGTAGGCCGCGAAGGCGGCCGCGTGGTCGGCGTGGCCGGCCAGTTCTCCGGCCAGGAGGTAGGCGCCGACGAGCGAGACGCTGGAGCCCTGGCCGGACAGGAACGAGGTCGCGTGGGCCGCGTCCCCGGCGAGGGCGACGCGGCCGCGGGACCAGGTGGGCAGGTGGATCTGACTGACGACGTCGAAGAACAGGTCGTCGGCCTCGCGCATCGCGCTCACCAGGCGTGGGATGTGCCAGCTGTGCTCGGGGAAGGCGGCGGCGACGAGTGCGCGCTGCGCCTCCCGGTCCCGGAAGGCGCCGAAGGGGGCGTCCTCCCGCTTGAGGACGAGGAAGCCGTGCACGCGGTCGCCGGGTTCGTGGGCGTAGAGGACGGCCGCCCGGCCGGGCGTGTTCCAGATGATCCCTTCGTGGGCGAGGCCCAGGTCGTCGGTGAGGGTGAAACCGGCGAAGACGTGGCCGAGGTAGCGGTGGAACGCGTCCTCGGGGCCGAAGACCAGCCTGCGGGTGTTGGAGTGCAGCCCGTCCGTACCGATCACCAGGTCGAAGGTGCGGCGGACGCCGCTGTCGAAGGTGACGTCGACGCGGTCGGCCCGGTCGTCCAGGGTGGCGATGGAGTCGCCGAAGAGGAATTCGACCCTGTGGCGGAGTGGAGCGTAGAGGGCGTCGGCCAGGTCGCCGCGCCGTACTTCCAGGTCCAGGCCTGCGGCGCCTCCGGTGAGGACCTCGGGGGCGACGGAGCCGATGAGGGCCCCGTCGGCGTCCACGAACGAGAGCCTGCGCGTGTCCACGTGGGCCTCGCGCAGCTGCGGCAGCAGTCCCATGCGGTCGACGACCTCGCGGGCGGCGCCACGGATGTCGCCGGCGTACCCGCCGCCCCGTACCTCTGACGCCCGTTCGACGATGGTGACGTCGAAGCCGTGGCGGTCGAGCCAGTAGGCGAGGGCCGGGCCGGCGATGCTCGCACCCGAGATGAGGATCCTGCGGTTCGCGGAGTGGTTCATGGTGTGCTCCCCTCCTGGCGGTCGCACCGAAGATGCGTACCTTAGGTATCTTTATGGACGGCACGGCGCGCCCGCGGAAAGCGGGCGCGACCCCAGGATATAGATACCTAACTTAGGTATGCAAGTGGAGGTGGTGGTCCGATGACCGCGGACTCGCCGGACAACCCCGGCACGGACGAACAGGCGGCAGCCGTCTGGGCGGCCCTGCCCCGGCTGGCCCAGCTGAGCAACGCCATGACCCGCGGCCGCCTGGCCGAACGGGCGGCCGAGGCAGCGGGGCTCGCCCTGGACCGCCCCGCGCTGAGCGCACTCATGACCCTGCACACGGCGGACCGGCCGCTGCGCATCGGGGAGATCGCCGAACGGATGCAGGTGGTCGGCCCGCACGTCACGCGACAGGTCCAGGCGCTGGAGCGGCGCGGCCTCGTCCACCGCGTCGGCGACCCGCACGACCGGCGTGCCAGCCTCGTCGAGGCGACCGCCGAAGGGACGAGGGCGGCGAACGCCTACGCAACGTCCATGATCGGCTGGTTCACGGACGCGATAGCGCACTGGCCGGACCAGGACCGCAGCGACCTGGGCCGACTGCTCGCGAAGCTGGCCGACGACGTCATCGCCCGTCTGGCCCTCCTCGACGACACGCCACCGCCTGCCACCTGAGCGGACCCGCCCAACGCCAAGAAGATCAAGCCACCGGGTAGCCCGTGGGTGCTCCGCCCTTCAGGGCGGTGCGGAGCCCCGGGTGCCCAGCGTGAACTCCTCCGCCGAAGCCCCCGCACGTCCCCGTCGGCCGTCGGGGCGCCAGCGGCCGGGCCCCGGCCCCCGCTACCGGAACACGTGACGGGGAACCGGCCGCCGCGGCCGTGCCGCTGACCGTTGGTCACCGGCGGCCCGGTCCGCGGCGGCACGCCCCGCCGTCGCGCCGCCTCCTACCGGGCCGCGGCCTCGTGGTGAATCATGGAGGCGGTCGAACGGAGCGAGGGCCTTGAGGCGGATGACACCAGGTCGGCCGCCGCCGGTCCTCATCGAGTGGGACGGGAACAGCATGCCTCTTAGCGGCGAGTACCAGCCGAGCCCGGAGAAGTGGGTCAGCGACCAGGTCGCGTTGTACGAGGGCTCCGGAGGCACCGAGGGCACGACGCTCCGGGGCGTGCCGGTCGTCGTCCTCACCAGCCTGGGGGCCAAGAGCGGGAAGATCCGCAAGAACCCGCTGATGCGGGTGGAACACGAGGGGAGGTACGCCCTGGTGGCCTCGCAGGGCGGCGCGCCCACGAACCCCACCTGGTACCACAACCTGGTCGCGCACCCGCAGGTCGAACTCCAGGACGGCGCAGTGCGCCAGGACATGACGGCCCGCGAGGTCGAGGGCGCGGAGCGGGAGCTGTGGTGGTCCCGCGCGGTCGACGTCTGGCCGGACTACGCCGCGTACCAGACGAAGACGGACCGGGTGATCCCTGTCTTCGTGTTGGAGCCGGTGACCGCCGGCCGGTGACCCCGGGCGGCCCGGAGTTCGGCCGGTGACACGTCCATGAGGCCCTCGAACATCGCTCGCCATTGTTCAACGTCTACGCGGTGACCTGCGGCCACCGCTTGATCCTTGGTTGTCCTCACAAACCACGATGATCTCCGGTGGCCGCACCTTTGCCCAGGCGAGTAGGACGGCGGAGCCCGGCCCTGTATTGCCGGGCTCCGCCCGAGGATGGAGAGCCCTGATGAGTCGCTACGAGTTGAACGAGCGCGAAGCCTTCGTGGCCATGTCGCGGTTCGTGTGGCAGTTCGCGAACCGCGCCGGGGACGACCTCCTCACGCTCCTGGGCGACATCGGCATCCAGGCGGATGGAGGGACCACGGACCCCGCTGCTTGGGAGGATTGGATGAAGTGCGTGCGTTCGGTCGTCGACGGCACAGAGGACCCGGCAGGTGGATCGGCGGGATAACGGCCGCCCCTCGAACGAGACTCGGCATCGCGGTGGCGAGAACACACCGGCCGGGGCTCGGCACGTTCTCCTGGTACCAGGAAGCGCCCGGGTGCAGGACGGGCCGGGTGGCGCTGCGGCTGCCGCTCCCCGGCCGCCCTCGGCGGCCAGCACCCCCGCCTCCTGCTCGATGCGTTCCAGCGGTGGCGCACCCAGCGCCCGGCACACCAGGCCCAGGAACTCGACCACGACGGTTCTCCGGAGTTCCTGAAGACCCGTCATGATCCACATCGCTTGCCGGGCCCCCCTTCTCCTGCCCGAGCTGGTGTACCGCGGTGAGGGCGAGGAGCGGAACTCGCGGGATACGACCGTCGGCCGGTCAGCCGGCGTTGATGACCTTGCCGCAGACGATCGTTCCGTTGAGCGTCACCGTCTGGCCGAGGTCGTAGGTGGCGGCCACCTCCGTGTCGGTCAGCGTGACCGTCCAACTGTCGCCGGTCTTCGTCGCCTTGATGCCGGTCGCGTTGTTCTTCGCGTAGCCGCCGACATGGGAGGCGGTGCTGACCGGCATCATCCAGCCGGTGCCCGACTGGATGCCGGCGACGCTCGGGCCGCCGGCGTTCTGGTCCGACGGCGCCTGGAAGGACTCCAGCTCGCCCTTGATGACGGTGCAGGTGCTGTCGGTGGCCTTGATGGAGCCGGACTCCGAGCCGCTGAAGGTCACGTCGGCGCTGCCCGTGCCGGATTTCGCCTGCGGGCTGGTGGTGGTGCCCGCCGCTGCGGGTGTTGCCACGTCAGTCGTTGCCGCGCCTGCGGACGTCGAGGCCCCGGCCCCAGCTGCGGCGGCGTTCTTCGTGGGGCTCGACGATCCGCATCCGGCGAGGGATATCAGCGTCGCGCCGGTCATGAGGCCGATGATGGCGCGTCGCCGGTGGAGTTCGGTCCGTGACATGTTCTTGCCCCTGATTCTCACGTAAGCACCCGATGATCATTGCGTCGAGTATGGCAGGCGGCTGCCGGTCGTGGGATGACGGACCGGCGCCCGGAGTTGGTCCGCCGAGATCACCACCGAAGGGCCCCGAATCACCACCCGCCGTCCCGGCTGCGGCGCTACGCCGCACCTGGTATCCGCCGGGCCCCGAGACGCACACCGGGCCATCGCCTGTGGGCGCTCCTCGGCGCCCCGTTGTCCCGGGCGGTTCCGTCTCTTCGCCGCGCCCGCCGCGCCCGCCGCGCCCGCCGTTCCCGGGCACGAGGCGTTGCCGTCGGCGGGCGCGACGACGTCGCGCCGCTCGTCGGGCCCGATCTGCCCGTGGCGAATCTGCGGTGGGCAGAGAAAACGCATCCGGGGGTCTCCCGGGGTCAAGAGTGGAGTCGACGGCATCCCCGCCTCGACAACTCGACAAGGAGACCGGATGACTCCCCTCGCCACGCTCGCGCCCCGTGCGGAGGAGGGCGGCACACCGCCCAGCCGCTTCGACGACCATCTCGCGGCACAGCTGCTCGCCCAGCGGATCGTCCTCCTCGGCACGCAGGTCGACGACGTGTCGGCCAACCGGGTGTGCGCGCAACTGCTCCTGCTGTCGGCGGAGGACCCGCGCACCGACATCAGCCTGTACGTCAACAGCCCCGGTGGGTCGGTCACCGCGGGTCTCGCCGTCTACGACACCATGCGGCTCATCCCGAACGACGTCTCGACGCTGGCGATGGGGTTCGCCGCCAGCATGGGCCAGTTCCTGGTCACCGTGGGGGCGCCCGGCAAGCGGCTCGCGCTGCCGAACGCGCGGATCATGATGCACCAGCCCTCGGCGGGCATCGGTGGCACCGCCGCGGACATCGAGATCCAGGCGGAGAACCTCCAGTTCACCAAGAGGGCCATCGAGCGGATCACCGCCGAGCACACCGGGCAGAGCGAGGAGACGATCGCGCGGGACGGCGACCGGGACCGCTGGTTCACGGCCGAGCAGGCCAGGGAGTACGGGATCGTGGACCGGGTGGTGGAGTCGGTCGCCGACGTCCGACCGGCCGCGTCGCGCCGACGGATGGGGTTGTGACATGGGGTCGTACACGGTTCCCTACGTCATCGAGCGGACCGCGCAGGGCGAGCGGTCCTACGACGTCTTCAGCCGACTGCTGAACGAGCGGATCGTCTTCCTCGGCACCGAGATCGACGACGGGGTCGCCAACGTGGTCATCGCGCAACTCCTGCACCTGGAGTCGGAGAACCCGGAGCGCGAGATCTCGATCTATCTCAACTCGCCTGGTGGATCGTTCACTTCGCTGATGGCGATCTACGACACGATGACGTTCGTGCAGGCACCGATCTCCACGTTCTGCGTCGGTCAGGCGGCGTCGACGGCGGCGGTGCTGCTGGCCGGCGGAGACCCGGGGCGACGGTTCGTGCTCCAGCACGCGCGGGTGCTGCTCGGCCAGCCGGCCAGCGGCGGCCGGCAGGGGACGGTCTCCGACCTCAGCCTCGCGGCCAAGGAGGTGGTCCGCATCCGCTCGCAGGTGGAGGAGATCCTGTCCCGGCACACGCATCACGACGTGGCGACGCTGCGCGCGGACATGGACCGGGAGAAGGTGCTCACCGCCGAGGAGGCCGTCGCCTACGGGCTCGCCGACGAGGTGCTGAGCCGACGGCTCGCGTTCGTCTGACCCGCACGGCGGTGGCCGAAGGCCCGCGAGCAGGACGGTACGGCGGTGGTGTGCCCCGTCGTACCGTCCTTCGGCCTGGCCTGGCCTGGCCTGGCCTGGCCAGATCAGATCAGGCCAGATCAGGCGGCGAGGCAGAGGCCGTCGTACTGCGCCGTGGGCGACGTACGGCTCCGGCCGACCTCGCTCCGGGCGTGCCGGGTCAGTTCGTCCTGGGCGAGCGAGAGCAGGTCGGCGAGGCCGAGGCCCAGGGCCCGGGCGGCGGCCGCGAGCACCTCGGAGGAGGCCTCCTTGAGCCCGCGCTCCAGCTCCGACAGGTACGGCATCGAGATCCGGGCCGCCTCCGCGACGTCCTTCAGCGTGCGCTCCTGGGCGAGCCGTTCGCGTCGCAGCGCGTCGCCGACGAGGTCGCGCCACAGGGGTTCCCTCGGCGCGGGCGCCGTCGGTGCTCCCGCCGGTCGCTGCGGGACGCGGGTCGCCCCACCGGAACCGGGCGACGAGGCGTGCGGGCGCAGGGGGATGACGCGGGCTTCGTTCGGCGCATGAGTGCTCACCCCTTCAGCCTAGGGATCCAGGGCGCGGGGGGAAGGGAGCGGCGTTCTGCCCTGGGTGAAGTCGTGCGGGCCGTCCTGCTCGCGCTCCTCCGTGTTCCTCGCGTTCCTCGCGTTCCTCGACGGGCGGGAGCACGACCTGCCCGCTTCCGTCGCACAGCGGCCGCCGTCCCGGCCGGGCACCCCGGTCGCCGCCGGGACGGTGTCAGCCCGCGAGCGCCGACGCACCGATCGGGCGGTGACCGGAGGCCGGGCCCGTGGCCGTCGAACTCGCCACGGGCCCGGCCGGGTTCTCCTACGCGTGCCGTGCTCCGCGCCTGCGCGCGACCACGACCAGTACGCCGCCCGCACCCAGCAGCGCCGCCGCACCGGCCACGCCGAGCGGCAGCACGGTGCCCGCCCCGGTGGTCGGCAGCGTGCCGCCGGGCGTCGCGTCGGGCCAGGAGGGCCAGGCGTTCCGCGCCGGCGGCGGCGAGTCGCTCGGCGACGGCGACGCCGTCGGCGAGGACGACGACGGGGTCGGCGGCGGGGTCGGGGCCGCATTCGGCGGCGACGGCGGGGCCGCTCCCGAACCGGCCGTCGGGAGCAGCCGGTTGACGACCGTCACCGTGATCCCGTCGTCCAGGTTCTCGCAGGTGAGCACCAGCGGCCCGAAGACCGTCACGTCCGGCGCCGCGTAGCCGTCGGGCGGGCTGAGCTCCACCCAGTAGTACGTCCCCGGCCCGACGACGGTCCGGCAGATGCCGTCGGCCCCGGTGGTGCAGGGAACACCGATCGGCGTGTCCTTGTGCTCGCCGGTGGTCTGCAGCCAGCCCGGCCCGCCGGTCCTGCGCCACAGCTGGAACGTCGCCCCGGCCAGCGGCCTGCCGTCCTGGTCGTGCTTGACCAGGGTCAGCGGCCCTCCTGCGGCCGGAAGCCGAAGTCGAGGGTGTGGTCGTCCTCGCCCGGCCCGCCGGTGGTCAGTTCCCGCTCGGCGTACGTTCCGCCCGGCGGGACGATGCCCTTGGAGTTGATGAACGGGTTGTCGCCGACGTCGTGCCTGGTGGGCACCCACTGGTACAGCGGGCCGCCCTGGGCGTAGTCGGCGGGGTTGTCCAGCCGGATCGTGTACTTGGTGTGCGGCTTGAGCCCGCCGTCCACGTTCGAGTCGTCGAAGTAGTACTCGCCGCGCGCCGTCGTCCTCGCCGTGCCGACGAGCTTCCCCGGCCCGTCGTACAGGTGGACGGTGGCGCCCTCCACCGGGCGCTGGCCCGGCTTCTGGATGCCCTTGTGCTCGGAGTCGTACCAGACCCGGTTGCCGATCTGCAGCGGCGCCTGGTCGCAGAGCACCTCCAGGTCGCCCATCGAGGCACCCTTGCCGAACGGCGCGGGCACGTTCGCCGGGTTGAGCCGCAGGCCGAACCCCGGGTCCTCCTTGCCGTCCCGCTGGACGAACGACGTGCCGTAGCCGAAGGCCGTGCTGTTGGGGTCGAACCCGGAGATCCCGATGGTGTTCTCGACCTTGGACAGCGCCATCCCGGCGTAGGCCGCGTTGTGGTGGACGCCCATCCGGCTGGTGTCGAAGAAGCGGGTGCCCCGGGGCGAGAGCCCGCAGCCGGTGTTGGTGTCCATCACGTAGGTGCCGCCGGTCGGGCAGGCCTTGTTGAGGTCACCGCCCGACAGCACCTCGCCCACCGCGGCGCCCGACGCCGACTGGCCCGTCGCCCGGTCGGCGAAGCGGTCGCGGAAGGCCAGCAGCATCGAGCCGTCCGTCTCGAAGCCGACCTCGCCCAGCTCCGGCTCCGGCTGGGCGCGGTAGCCCGAGCAGGTCTGGCCGTTCTGCGAGGTCGGGTAGGTGTTCGTCCACGGGAACCAGCCCGCGCCGTCGCACGGGCCCGAGCCGACGGTCGACTGGCGCGGGTAGTCCAGCGGCTGGTCCAGCACGGCCTGGTGGAACCGGCCGGTGGCCAGGTCGAACGGCAGCACGATCGCCCGCAGGTCCGAGGCCTTGCCCGTCGACTCGCCCGAGCAGACACCGCCGAGGTAGCCGACGCGGTCCTGGAGGCCCAGGCCGAACGGCCGCCAGTCTCCGGCCGAGGGGCAGCCCGGGTCCGGGATCGGGTAGACGCCCCGCGGTTCGGCGGCCGTCGGCGCGGTCGCGTCGTAGCGGTACAGCTCGCGGGTGTTGAGGTTGACGACGAACAGGTCCCTGCCGTCGTTCGTCACCTTGAGCCCGCCGAGGCTCTCCCTGCCCGGTGCGACGAGGAACGCGTCGTCCGTCCCCGGCCCGTGCACCGTGCTGCCGGCGTCCGGGACGGTGGCGAACAGCGTGGTCCGCTGCTGCGCCAGGTCGGTCACGTAGATGCCGCCGGCGCCGCCCGGACCGTAGTCCGTGGTGCGCTTGGCCGCCGCCGAGGAGAACACCCGCCGGTCGGCCTTGTTCCACGCGATGCCGTAGAGCGTGCCCGTCTGCGCGTCGGTGGCGAGGTCCGTGGCGTTGACGTCCACGCCGTCCTGGCCGCGCGCGCTGTACGGGAACGACACCAGCGTGCGCTGCGCACCGCCTCCCCAGGTGGTGTTCTGGCAGGCCGTCACCAGCGGCGCGTTCTTCTGGCAGTAGTCCCCCGGGTACCACAGCCCGGTGGTGTACGAGACGTCCTTGCCGCCGGAGAGGTCGACGAACTCCTCGTTGGAGCTCAGCTGGTTCGGCGCGCCGTCCAGCCCCTGCCGCGAGGCGAACGCCGGGAACAGCACGCCCGGCTTCGGGTTCACCACCTGCACCCGGTACTTGCCGCTGTGCTCCCGGCTCCGCGGCGGGGTCAGCGTCACCGTCCCGTCGGCCCCGGTGGTGCCCTCGACGCGGGCCCGCGCCTCACCGGTGAGCGTCACCTTCACGCCCGCCAGTCCCGGCTCCAGCGCGGGGGTCCACACCCCGGAGGAGTCCACGGCCCGGATCACCCGGACCGTCACCGCCCCGTCCTCCGTCTGCGAGAACGCCGCCGGCGCCGACAGCGCCCCGCCCCCGCACAGCGCGGCGGCGAGCACCGCGGCCCGCGCGGCGCCCTTCCTTCTCCTTCTCGTCCCCACCTGATCCCCACTCTCATGGTCGGCGGACAGCTGCCCGGTCCGGGCAGGACTCCCAGGAGAGCGACAACCGGTCGTCCACGTCCTGATTTCGGGGCGCATTCACTTGTGTGTGTGACACGTGAAGGGCGGAAAATCGCATCGAGTTCGAATGGGGACGCACAAGTTCGTATACCGCCGGAGTGATCCCGATGCCCGGGGCCGCCCGGATCCCGGCAGCGGGAACCCGGTCACCGTCACGCCGGCGGAGTCGGACGGGCCCAGCAGGGTGGCCGCCGGGCCGGTGGCCGCGGCGGGCGGGATCGGAGCGTCGACTCCACGCCGGGCGGTCCGTAGTCCCGATCCGGTCGGGACCGGTTCAGCCGCGTAGGTGGTTCAGAAGCGGAGGTGACAGCCGAGCGCCGTGTCGAAGCCGATGCGGGACGTCCTCCCTCACAGGGGAGTCAGGATGTCCTGGTGCGCCCCGTCGAGGACGAAGCCGTTGTCCAGCCGGACCCGGACCGTCACCCGGTTCCCCCGTTCCCGGTGCGCGGTCCACTGCGGCTCCAGCGCGGCGATCTCCGCCTCCAGGCGCTCGCGGCTCGCCACCGGCATGGTGTGCCCGTAGTCCTCGAACAGCGCTTTGAGTCGCTGGTACTCGCGAACGTCATGACTCTCCGGGAGTTCCCCGTCCACCCGCTCGACGGTGCCCTCCATCCCGGATCCCAGCGAGAGGAACCCGGCGACGAACCCGGGCTCCCCGGCGACCGCCTCACCGATCCCGAGGTCCTCGACCAACCTGACGCGCCGGCCTTCCTTCAAGGTCATCCGCCCTCTGCCCTCTCCATTGCGATCGAGGCCGCCAGCGCCTGCTGGCCCGCGGCCCTGGCCATTATCCGCCGGTGCGTCACGGTGCCAGACCTTCGGTGACAGGGCCCCGCAGTCTCCCTACGGCGGTTGCGCGGTGCCGGGCGGTCCGGCGTCAGGGCCCCCAGACGACGGCGTGTCCCGCCACCGGCTGGCCGGCCGCGTCGAGCTCGACGGCGTTCCCGGCGATCACTCCGTCGTCGTTGATGAAGCCGGCCTGGGCGTACGGGCTGAGCGGGGACGGCGGGAGCGGGACGGCCGTTCCGTCGGGCTTCCACAGCAGCGCCGTGCTGCGGGTCCAGTCCGGGCCCTGTGCTTCGCCGACCGCGGTGCCCGTGCCGTTGACCGCCATGGCCTCGCTCTGCTTGCCCGCCGGGTCGCCCAGCAGGGTCTGGGTGCCGTCCGGGTCCCAGCGCGCGGCGTGCTGGGAGTGGGTGGCATCGAATGCCGCCCCGACGGCGGTGCCCGCGTCGTTGACGGCCCTCGTCCGGCCGTAGCCGGCGTCGCGGACGGTGCCGTCGGGTGCCCAGACCAGCACTCGGTCGAACTCCGCGCTTCCGGCCTTCCTCCCGTGTCCGAGCACCACGCCGCCGTCGGTCATCTCGTCCACCCGGGCTCCGGCGATTCCTGTGGGGAGCGGGAGCGCGGTCACGGCGCCCGTCGGGCTCCAGAGCACCGGATGTTCCTGGCTGTCGCCGCTGAGACGCCGCTCGGACGTGCCGGCGATGATGCCCGCGTTGTTGACGGAAGAGGTCGATCCGCTGTCGTCGCCGGGCAGGAGCGGCAGGGCGACCCTGGTGCCGTCGGGCTGCCACTTCAGCGGTGTGGGACGGTAGTTCCAGTCGTACGCGCCGCCGATCACGACGCCGGCGTTGTTGATCCCCTGCGCGCCGCCGCCGCGGACCCCGGGCGGCAGTTCCAGCGCCGTCGGGGTGCCGTCAGGGGCCCAGCGGACCGGGTGGTTGTCGGACAGTGTCTGGAAGGAGACTCCGACTACGGTGTCGGCGTCGTTGAACCCGTGAGGGCGGCTGGACTGGTCGCCGGGCAGCGGCGCCAGGGTGGTGTAGCCGAGGTGGTCGGGGTGCCAGCGGATGGCCCGCGGGGCGGCCTGGGCGGGAGCGTTCGGGTAGTACTCCCCGACGACGGCACCATCGCGGTTCAGGCCCCACACCATGCTGGAGACGGCGTCCGGCGGGATCGGAAGGAACTGCGGGACCGGAAGGAGCTGAGGGGCCGGCAGCGACTGCGACCGCACGCCCTGGTCGGCCGCCGCCAAGGGCGCTGGGCCGAGAAGCAGGGCGACGGCCGTTGCGGCGGCGGCGAGGGCTGCGAGGCGAGGGGTGCGTGAACGGGGCATCCGGAAGGCTCCTGTCTCGTCGGGGCGACTGCGGGTCGCGGCCATCAGCGCTTCCAGACCATCGCGCGCGGTAGCGTCGGCTGGCCGGCCACGCCGGGCTGGATGGCGTGTCCGGCGATCACCCCGGCGTCGTTGACGAGGGAGGCCTGGGCGTACGGGCTGAGCGGGGAGGGCGGGAGCGACACGGCCGTCCCGTCGTGCCTCCACAGCAGTGCCGTGCTGTGCTGCCAGTCCGGACCCTCCGCGAAGCCGACGGTGGTGCCCACGTCGTTGATCCCGGTGGCCGTGCTCTGCTTGCCCGCCGGGCCGCTCAGCAGGGTCTGGGTGCCGTCCGGGCCCCAGCGCGCGGCGTGCTGGGAGTGGGCGGCGTCGAACGCCGCCCCGGCGATGGTGTTCGCACTGTTGACGGAGCTCGGCCTGCCGTAGCCGATGTCCCGGACGGTGCCGTCCGCCGCCCAGACCACCACCCGGTCGACGTCGGTGCTCCCCTCGCGTTGCCCGGCGCCGAGGATCAGGCCGGCGTCGGTGATCCCGCGGGCCCCGGCCGCGGCGATCCCCGGGGGGAGCGGGAGCGCGGTCACGTCGCCCGACGGGCTCCAGATCACCGTACGTGTCCGGGGTTCGCCGCTGAGGCGCCGCTCGGACCAGCCGAGGACGTAGCCCGCGTCGTTGATGAACGTGGTCGACCCGGTGTCGTCGTCGTCCAGCAGCGGCAGGGCGACCCTGGTGCCGTCGGCCCGCCACTTCACGGGCACGGAGCGGAAGACCGCGTCGTACGAGTAACCGCTCACGACACCGGCGTCGTTGATCCCGTACGCGCCGCCGCCGCGGGCTCCGGCCGGCAGTTCCAACGCGGTCGGGGTGCCGTCCGCCGCCCAGCGGACCGGGTGGTTGTCGGTCACCGTTCCGAAGGAGACCCCGACCGCGACGCCCGACGCGTTCATGGCGCCCGGGCGGGTGCCGGCCTCGCCGGGCAACGGCTCCAGGGCGGTGTAGCCGAGGTGGTGGGCGTTCCAGCGCAGGGCGCGCGGGGCGAACTGGTTGGGGGCGTTCAGGTAGCACTCCCCGAGGACGTCGCCCGCGTTGTTCAGGGCCGCCAGGGTGCTGGTCCCGGCGGCGTTCGGCGGGAGCGGCAGGAGGTGCGGGGTCGGCAGGAGGTACGGGGTCGGCAGGGCGGGGTCGGCCGCCGCGGTGGGTGCCGGGCCGAGCAGCACGGTGGCGGCCGTCGCGGCGGTGGCCAGGGCCGCTGCCGGGCGAAGGATGCGTGAACCAGTCATCCGGGAACTCCCGTCTCGTCAATGATTCGGTAGATCAAGAAAATTGATGTGTCATCAGTTGTGGATCCGGCCGGGTGTGCGGTCAGGGGGCGGACGCGTCCCGGTCGTCGCTGGTCCGCCGACAGGCTGGCCCCCCGGGCGGCCGGATCCGCGCCCCCGGATGACTGCTGATCTCATGGGGTCAACCGCCTGCTCGCCCGTGACACCGCGCGGGGCGTCGATTCCACGCCGGTGGAGTGCGGGTGTTCCCGGGAGAGCGTCAAGCGCTCGGACCTGACCGGCTGGGCCGAGTGCGGCTACTGCGCCAGCTGCTCCCGGGTCTTCTGGGGTCTGCGCCTGCACCTGGTGCGCACCCCGCAGGGCTGCCCGTCGCCTTGGCGCCGGCCGGGGCAGGCGCTGATCGGTGACCGGCAGTACTACGGCCGAGTCTTCGAGCATGAGCTCGTCGAGTGGGGAGTGCAGTTGCTTGGTCCGGCCCGCAAGAGCGAGCCCTTGCGGGCCGGATTCGCGCTGTTCGAGCCGTTTCGGCAGATCATCGAGTCCGTCGACCAGCTTCAAGGCCCAGATCGACCTTGACCGTCACCAGGGTTCGTACCCAGGACGGTGTGATGGGCCGCTTCCCGCAACGTGTCCTCGCGTTGACCTGCGCGATCTGGCACAACGACCGCGCCGGCCAGCCTGTCGGGAGCCGGCTGACCGCCTACGGCCACTAGCCCCTAGAAGACCGTGACGACGGTTGCCTTGTCGTTGATTCCCCACGGGACGTTCACCGGCGGGCCGTAGGGGCCGGAGCCGATCAGGTAGTTGTTGCCTTCGAACAGGCTCAGGGTGCCGCCACTCCTGTTCCAGAAGGCGCTTGTCCTGTAGTCCATGCCGAAGTCGGCAAGCGTCCAGCGTCCGGCGCTGGGAACCACCCAGATCTGGCCACCGCCGTTGGTGTCCGAGAACAGGCACGCCTGGCCGTGCATGCAGTTGTCCCACACCGTCGCCAGGGACTCGCTGCTGACGGCGATCGGGTGGATCACGGCAGGACCGCCGCTCCCCTCGCCGTCTGCCGCCTGGGCCGAGGCGGTGCCAGCCGCAGACGCGGTCATCAGGATGGCACTGGCCGCGGCCAGGGCGAATTGCTTGCGCATTTGCTTCCTCTTTCTTGTCGATCTTGCGGTCTGAAATGCTTTCCACACGTAGCGTTCTGGGCAATTTGTGAGGGGCCCTTGGCCCTTGCCGAACGGTTCCACTAATGCGCCCGACCATCGGCGCTCATCTCTCCCCGTAGCGCCGCGCTGTTCGCGGTGTGGCCGGAGCGGCTTCCCGGTGTGGCGGCCGGTCGTGTTCGTACGCAGGGACGGCTGTGTCGCGGGCCCCGACAAGTTGTCCGAAGAACCGGTGGAGACTCCACAGTGCGGCCTGTTTGATTGTCCAGCTACAAGAGGTTGATCGAGGGCCAGGTGGGCGGCGGACAATCCGGTTTGGCCGCGGACAAGACGCAAGACGAGGGGGCACGGGGTGGCTGGTGCTGGACGTCCGCAGGGGCGGCTCAAGGGGGAGACCGAGCAGGCGGACGCGCTGGCCCGGTTCGTACGGGAGGTGACCTCCGGGATCACTGTCCGCGAGCTCGCTCGCCGCTACCCCGTCGGCAAGACCAGTTGGAGCGCGTACCGCTCCGCGGAGAAGGACATCCCGTGGCACTGGCTCCAGCGGCTGGTCCACGACCAGGTGGCGGACCCACGGGCCCGGACGGTGCTGCTGGCGCGCGCTGCCCACCTGCACGAACAAGCAACCCGGGCAGCCGGGGGGCTGCGGCCGCCCGCAGCGGAACGCTCGGCCGCGCAGCAGGCGCTGGACCTGGCCCGGCAGGCGCAGCGGCAGGCCGAGGCGGGCGTCGCGCAGGCGGAGGAGTTGATCCGTGTGCTGGTGGAGATCGTGGCCGAGCTGCGGGGTGAACTGGGCGCCGGCGCGGAGGACGAAACGAGCCCCGCTTCAGGGCAGGCGGGCGACGGGGGTGCGACGGAGCTGCGGCGGGCCCGGCTGCGGGAGGCGACGCGTTGCCTGGCCGAGGTGCGGCGCATCAGGCAGAGCGCGTGCGAGGCGCAACGGACGGCGGAGCGGGAGCAGGATGCCATCGGGCTCCTGGCCGGCCAGGAGTGGACGCAGTCCCGGGCGGGTGGCGGGCGGGAGCCGGGGTCCGAGCTGGCGGTGGTCGACGGGGTGCAGGCACACCTGCCGGTGCTACGGCGTTTGGGCGCCGATCTCGTGGAGGTGCGAGCGGCCTTGGCCGACCAGTGCCGGGAGGTGGGCCGGATGGCCCCCGCCACGGTCGGCCCCGGGATTGTCCGGGGTGAGCTGGTCCGGGCCGCGGACAATCGCCTGACCGGCCCGCCTGCGTACGGCCCGCTTGCGCCCGGCCCGGTGTTCGTCGGCCCGCCCCGTGGCGGGCCCGTCGGTGCGCGGCGCCGTACGACCGGAACCGGCGCGGCCATGGGGGCGGCGGTGTTGGCCGGGGTGCTGGTGTTGGCCGGTGTGCTGGTGGGCATGCACCTGGGCCCGGCGCCCGCCGCCCTCGATACGGTCCCCCAAGCGGCCGGCACCCGTGTCGGGCCGGAGGCCGGTGCGATCGTCGGCTCCCCCTCTCCGGGGGGAGACGGCCCCTCGGCTCCGGCCCCCAGTGGCATGCCGACCACCCTGTCGGCCTCTCCCTCGCCGAGCGGTACGCCTCCGCAGTCCGTTGGGACGGAGGCCGTACCGGCCACGCCCCCACCGGTAGCACCCGCACCGGCGGTGCCCGCACCGTCCGGTACGGCGGCCCGGACCGCAGCAGCCGGCGCCCCGCCGGAACCCGCAGCCCCCTCACCTTCGAACGGGAGCGACAGGCCCACGTCGTCGCCGGCGCCATCCGCATCAGGGCCGAAGCCGGTGACGGACCCCCCGGTACTCGGCCGCCTCGGCGGAACCCCGATGGCCCCGCCGGCGGGATCGGTGGCGATCAAGAACGGCTACAGCCTGCAGTGCGTGGCCACGACCGGCGGCAGCCGGGAGGAAGGCCAGCAAGTCCAGCAATTCCCCTGCGGCGACTACCCCGACCACTTCTGGGAGACCCAGAAGACCCACACGGACGCCGAAGGCGACACCTACTACCGGATCGTCAGCTACAACAGCGCCCTGTGCCTCTCCGTCCGGGATTCCAGCACCGAGGCCGCCGCCCAGGTCGTCCAGTCGGCGTGCACGAACAGCCCCGGGCAGTCCTGGAGGATCGAGAAGTGGCCGCGCGGCATCCGTTTCGTCAACGGCAACAGCCGCCAGTGCCTCGCCGTCTCCTACCGCAGCAACGCCCCGCAGGCTCCCCTGATGCAGTACCCGTGCGGGGACTACCCGGACCACTACTGGGACTACGGCCCACGCCGGTAGGCGAAACCCGTTCCACCCGCCGCCGACACCGCGTGTGGACCGGTCGGCTGATGGACGCACTCGCCTGCGGTCCGCTCGGCCACGGACCGTGTCCCGAACCCGGCCCCGAACCCGGCCCCGAACCCGGCCCCGAACCCGGCCCCGAACCCGAACCCGAATACCGTCGCATATAGGCAGGCTGCCTGCTAACATTTGACAGGTGGCCTGCCTATCTGAGTGAGGGCCTCCGCGATGGGGTCAGTTCCGTCGCAGGGGCGCCGGAGGAAGGAGCCGTATCGTGCCCGTCCTGGACGACACCGGTACCGCGCGGCAGCCGGTCGGAGCCCTCGGCGCCGCGGACCTCGCCGAACCCGGCGTGGCCGGGAGCCCGCGATGCTAGAGCGCGGAGTCCGCCAGGCGGTTCATGATCTCTGCGGCCCGGTGCAGCGAGCGAGCTCGCGGTCACCGGGCCGTCCGCCATGATCCGGTGCAGGGTGGTCAGGTGCGACCAGTTCCACGGCAGGTCGTCGATCGGGGCCTCGCTGCGCAGCCGCGCCCGCAGCCGCGTCATGGCCCGCGTCAGCTCGACGGCGGTGCCCTCGGGCGGAACCGGTTCGCTACTCACCGGGCCAGCACAGGGCGGCGCGCGTACGTCCGGTCCCGGCCCCGACCGGCTGCGGGCCGCAGTCCACGGTGATTGATCAGGCCGGCGGTCCGGCAGCGCCGCTCGCGCTCCCGCGGCGGTGCGCGCGAACCGTCTCGATGGTGAAAGGTTCGGTGGATTCCATGATCACAGGCATCAGGTTCCCCTCGCAGGAGATCGGTTCGGATCGCGCGGTCCTGCGTGACTGGGCCCTGCGGGCGGCCGGGGCCGGCTTCTCCTACATCGCGGTGAACGACCACGTCGTGGGGGTGGACCCGGTCGCCCGGCCCGACTACGGCGCCGGGTTCCCCGACGCCGCACGACGGACGGCGGCGTCCTACTCCGTGCACACCGAGTTCCACGAGCCGCTGACGACCATCGCCCACCTCGCGGCCCTCTGCCCGGACCTCGGGTTCTCGACCGGCGTGCTGGTCTGCCCGCAGCGGCAGACGGCGCTCGTCGCCAAGCAGGCCGCCGAGGCCGACATCCTCACCGGTGGCCGGCTGCGACTGGGGGTCGGTGTGGGGTGGAACCCGGTCGAGTACGAGGCGATGGGGGCCGACTTCCGGACGCGTGGCCGACGGATCGAGGAACAGGTGTCGATCCTCCGGGCCCTGTGGACCCGCCGGACCGTCGAGATCGACGGCGAGTTCGACCGGGTGGTCGGTGTGGGCCTGGCGCCGAGGCCGTTGCAGCAACCGATCCCCGTGTGGATGGGCGGGTGGAGCGACGTCGTGCTGGACCGCATCGGCCGGATCGCCGACGGCTGGTACCACGGCGGCGAGTTCGAGCCGGGCGTCCTCCGCAAGACCGAGCGGATCGTCGCCGCCGCCGAGCGGGCCGGCCGCCGGGCCTCCGACATCGGACTGGAGGGCGCGGTCGAACTCCGGTACGGCCTCGACGGGATCGAGGGCAGGGCCCGGCAGTGGGCCCGCGCGGGCGCCACCCACCTGGTCGTCGATCCCATGCACGCCGGGTACCGCGGCAGCGGACACCTCGACCACCTCGCCCGCATCGCGGAGAGGTTGCCGCTCGGGGGGTGAGGCCGCCGCCGCGGTGCGGTTGCCGAGGTGCCGTTGCCGCGGTGCCGCTGCCGAGGCACCGGAGCGGGACCCGTGCGGGCTGTGCCGCGACTACGGACACGGTGCGGCAGCCCTTCGGCGTACCGGGCATCAGCCGGGCACCGGCCACCCCGTCGTGACGGGCCCCGCTCAGAGCGCCAGTTCGACGAGGCCTGCGAGCAGACCGACAACGATGCCCAGGGCCGCCACGGCCGCGAGCCCGATGAGGAGGCCGACCACCAGGGTCATGCCCTCCGGGACCGCACCGCGCCGGACGCCGACCAGCAGCCAGCCGGCCGGCACGGCGCCCAGTACGAGGATCATGCCCGCACCGATGCCGTACTTCATGGCGGGCGCCGACGACCGCTCGTAGGCCACGCCGCGCACCAGCCGCACCGGGAGCCGGGTGCCGGCCCGGTGCCTGCCGGTCGTGCCACTCACCACGACTGCGCGGCTCTCGTCCGCGGAGGCGCCGGCCGGCGTGAACCGCCCCTGGCAGTCGGTGCCGTCGCTGGCGCCCTCGCTGTCGGACACCTCGTAACAGCGTTCCACCAGCACCATGCCGTCCGGCGGTCCCAGCCCCATGGCCGCGCCCATCCGCTCCGCGCTCAGCCACCAGGCCAGCGACCCCGCCCCGGTCAGGAGCGCCACCGCCAGCATCCCCGCCGCCATACGCACCGCCACACGCACCGCCACACGCCACACGCCGCCTCCCCGCGCACGCACCGCGACCGCCGCCCCCGCTGCTGCTTGCGCCCCGCCGCCCCCACCTCGACGGTGCGCGGGCCACGCGCACGGCGGAAGGCTTGCCCGACGCCGGGACCGATCTGGCCAACTGAGGATGACAGCACGACAGTTGGTGCGCAACGCCGTACCGGCCCGGCGGTGTCCGAGGCCGGTGAGCGGCGTGGTGTCGGGAGGGTGCGCGGGTGCCTGAGGGACGGAGAGTTCGAACCCGCGGGTCTCTGACGGCCGCAGGGGGGGGCGGAGACCCGCGGGTTCACCGGATTCGCGCCTGGGGGCCGAGAGCCCCGTTCCCGTTCAGCTGCCGTAGGCGTATCCGACCGTGGTTGCCGTCAAAGGCGTCAAAGGTTCAGCAGCAGGTCCCGGACCGCGGCAGGCCGGGACAGGAACGGGTGGTGGCCGGTGTCGAGTTCGACGACGTCGTCGGCGCGGCGGGCGAACTCGCGTTGCAACTGCGGCGGGGTGCCCCGGTCCTGGGCGCAGACGAGGTAGGTCGAGGGCAACTGCTGCCATGCGGCCGCCCCGACCGGTTGCCCGGTCACCCGCACGCTCTGCCGGGCGAGGTGGTCCGCCGCCTGCGCCTGGACCTCGGGGTCGCAGTCCTGAAGGAACGTGTCCACGAGCAGCTCGGGGCGGACCCCGAACGTGCCGGCGTCGGGGTCGACGTCGAGGAACGGGGCAAGGCTGCCGTCCCCGAACTCCGACAGGCTCTGCCCCACCTCGGGCAGGTAGCTGGAGACCAGCAGCAGGTGGCGCACCGACCCGATGCCCGCAGCGGCCTCCGCGGTGACGACACCGCCGTAGCTGTGGGCGACGACGACGGTCGGCTCGTCGCCGGCCCGCAGCACCTGCCGCACCGCGGCGACGTCCTCGGGCAGTCCCGGACCGCCGACGCCGCCGGGCAGGCCGGCCTCGCCGCAGCTCGGCAGCGCCGGGGCCACGCTCGGCACCCCCCGCTCCTGCAACAGCTCGGCGGTGCGGTGCCACCACCACGATCCGTCCCGCACGCACGCCCCGTGCACGAACACGACTCTCATCGCCGCCTCCACATTTCCAGGTCGGTCTCAACTGCCCCCCATGCTCATAGTGTTGCGTCGCCCGCCCGTCGTCGAAGGGCGCAGGCTCGCCGTTCAGTGATCGAAGTGACCGGAGTGACAGAAGTGACCGAAGTGATGGAAGTGACCCTCCGGGGAGGTGGCCCGCGCGCCCGCCTCGTCGGCGGCCCGTACCGATCACGGATCTTGTGTGACATGGCACTGGTGGCCTAGGTTGAATGGCGAAAGACGGACCGGCACAGACCGTCCGCACGATTTGAACGTTCAAATTTTTGCTCGGCCTGTCGTCGCCGTCGCGGTGACCGGGCCGGATGGCCGACCCGCCGACCCATCGCCCCGCCGCATCGAGGACGGTCATGAGCAATGCAGCGATTGAGGCCCGTGGCCTCAAGAAGGTCTTCACGCCGGCTGTCCGCCAACCGGGGTTCAAAGGCACGGTCCGATCCCTGATCGCCCCTGAGCATGCCGAGATCGTCGCGGTCGAGGACGTCTCGTTCACGGTCGACGAGGGCGAGCTGATCGCGCTGCTCGGACCGAACGGAGCCGGGAAGTCCACCACCATCAAGATCCTGTCGGGGATCCTGACCCCCACCGCGGGTGAGGCCCGGATCGCCGGGCGGATCCCGTACCGGGACCGGATCGCCAACGCCCACCACATCGGCGCGGTCTTCGGCCAGCGCACGCAGCTGTGGTGGGACCTCCCGGCCACGGAGTCGTTCTCGGTCCTGCGCGACATCTTCAAGACGCCGTCCGCCGATCACGCCCGGCGTCTGGCCGAACTCGACGGACTGCTGGAGCTGAGCGCCTTCTGGAACCGCAGCCCCCGGCACATGTCGCTCGGGCAGCGGGTCCGCGCCGACCTGGCCGCCGCACTGCTGCACGACCCGCCGATCGTCTTCCTCGACGAACCGACCATCGGCATGGACGCCGTGGTCAAGGAACAGGTCCGGGAGTTCCTGCGCTACCAGGTCACCGAACGCGGCCGCACGATCGTCCTCACCACTCACGACATGAGCGAGGTGTCGCGGCTCGCCGAACGGGTCGTGCTGATCAACCACGGGCGCGTCGTCTACGACGGCGGCCTTGCCGAACTCCAGCAGGACTACGGCAGCGGATGGCAGATCCGGGTCGTGGTCGACGACGACGCCGAGCTGCGGGGCGTCCCGGGATTCCTCGCCAAGGAGGGCCCCGCGCTGGTCTTCGGCGGTGACGACCCCGACGAGCAGCGCAGGCTCATCCGCCTGCTGACCGAGCTCGACGTCGTGCGGAACCTTGAGGTGCGCTCCGACGATCTGGAGGACATCATGGCCACCGTCTACCAGCGGCGCACGCTTCCGGCGGCCCGATGACGGCCATGACAGCCGCCACCCGCCGTTGGCGAGTGGCCCGGATCTCCGCGCGCTACGAAGTCTCACAACCGGGGCGCGTCACGGCGATCGCCGTCCAACTGGCTCTGCAGATCTTCCTCATGTGGTGTCTGTGGCGCGCCCTGTACAGCGCATCGCCGACGAACTCGGGGCTCAGCGAGGCGCAGGCACTCACCTACGCGGTCCTCGGCGTGCTCTACACCCGGCTGCGGGGCCCGGACCGGTCGGTCGCCGAGGACACCGTCGCCCAGCACGTCCGCGAAGGGAGCATCTCCTACTGGTTCCTCCGCCCGATCGAGCCCCGGGCCTACCACCGGCTGCGCGCGATCGGCGACCAGGCGTACGGCTTCGCCTGGGCGACGGCCGGCTACCTCGTCTGCCTTCTCCTCGGCGTGGTCCAGAAGCCCGCCTCGGCCGCGGCCTTCTGGGTCTTCCTCCTGTCGCTGCTCCTCGGCCAGGTCGTGCTCTACCACCTGCTGGCCATCACCGACGTCGCCACCTTCTGGCTGGTCGACAACACCGGCGTGATCGGCATCATCGGCTTCGCGCAGAGCCTGTTCGCCGGCGCCATCGCCCCGCTGTGGTTCTTCCCCGGCTGGTTCCGGACCCTCAGCTCGTGGCTGCCCTTCCAGAGCTCGTTCCACATCCCCGTATCCATCTACGTCGGCCGGATCCCGGCCGGGTCGGCGGCGCGTGACCTCGTGGTGCAACTGCTCTGGTGCCTGCTGCTGTCCGCGGTGCTGCACCGGCTCTGGACCCGGGCCGGACGACGCGTCATCGTCCAAGGAGGATGAGCGTGCTCACCTTTCGCCTCGTCACGATGTCCGTCAGGGCCTCCGCCGCGAACCGTGTCGACTTCCTCTCGCGGATCGCCGTCGGCGCGGTGACCCAGGTCGCCGTCGTCGTCTTCGCCACCGTGCTGATCACGCGGTTCCCGGGGATGGGCGGGTGGGCACAAGGGGACGTGCTGCTCATCGTCGCGATCCGGATGAGCGGCCACGCGCTGGCGGTGGCGTTCTTCGTCGGACTGCGGCTGGTCCCGCGTCTGGCGCGGACCGGCACCATCGACGCGCTCCTGCTCCGCCCGCTGCCGGTCTATCGCCAAGTGCTGTTCTCCTTCTTCCACGTGCCGGTCATCGGTGACCTGATCGTCGCGGCGGTGCTCACCGCCACCGCCCTGGCCCACCTCACGGTCGACTGGACTCCCTGGCGCGTCGGCTACCTGATCTGCGCGATCGTCGGCGCGATGCTGCTGGAGGCGGCCGTGCAGACCTTCCTCAGCGGGTGCACGCTCCGCTCCCCGGGCGCCAAGCTGTGGCAGGACTGGGCCGAGGAGCTCATGGCGACCTTCGGTTCGTATCCGCTGCACATCCTGCCGGACGCGGCTCGCGCTGCCTTCACCTTCCTGCTGCCGGTGGCTTTCGCCGCCTACCTGCCCGCCGCCGTGCTCACCGGGCACATGACCGCACTGCCCGTGCCGGGGTGGGTCGCGGCCGCCGCACCGGCGGTCAGCCTTCTGCTGTTCCTGGCGGCGCTGCGGTGGTGGAACCGGAAGTTGGCCCGATACGAGAGCGCCGGGGGCTGATACCGACCGCTCCGTCCGCTAGTGCCGCGTCAGGCACTAGCTGACACCGGCCCCCTCGGCGGGCCCGATCTGAGAGGAGAACCGTCCGCCATGGACGAAGTCTGGGAACCGCACGCAAGAAAGCTCGCCGGGACGCGTCGGCGCGTCGGCGCCGGTGGCCTCGAACTCGAGGTCGTGGGCGGAACACCCGTGGTCCGCACGCTCGACGACGGTGTCATCGAGGTGACGCTGACCCATGAGGACGGCGACGGCTCCGGCACCGCCGGCCGCGACGTGCGCGTGTCCTGGCTGGTGCCCTGCACCCGGGCGACCGCGCTGTGGACTCCGCTGACGTCCGGCGCGCACTGGATTCCGGCGGCGTGGTCGCCGCCCAGGCCCGCCTCGTTGCCGAAGGGCGCCCCGGTGGCCTCCCTCGTCGGCAGCGGGGACACCGGTCTGTGCACCTTCGCCGCATCCCAGATCGACGCGCTCCTCGGAGCCGGGGTCGTCGAGGAGACCGGTGACTTCCACTGCTCGGTGCAGGCCTCCGGCGCGCTCACGGTGCGGATCGACACCTCCGGTCGGCACTTCGCGCGATGTCTGGCCGACGTAGCGGCGTGGTGGGGCGGCGGCGAGACGTACCGGATCCCGGACATCGCCCGGATGCCCGCGTATTCGACCTGGTACTCGATGCACCAGGACGTCGCCCCGGAGCGGGTCGAGACGCAGGCGGCGCTCGCGAAGGAGTTGGGCTGCGAGGTCGTCATCGTCGACGACGGCTGGATGACCGCGGACCGCGCACGAGGGTACGGACACTGCGGCGACTGGGAACCGCTGTCCCTTCCCGACACCGCCGCGCACGTGGAACGCGTGCACGGGCTGGGGATGGCGTACCTGCTCTGGTACGCGCTTCCGATCGTCGGCCGCGACAGCGCGGCCTGGAAGGAACTCGAACCGTACCTGCTGCGCCGGGTCGACTTCCTCGACGCGGGGGTGGTCGATCCCCGCTATCCGGTCGTCCGGGAGCACCTGGCCGGGCGGGTGACGCGCAGCGTCGCCGAGTGGGGTATGGACGGCGTGAAGTTCGACTTCGTCGACTGGTTCGCCGCACGGGACGGCGATGCGGACGAGACGCACCCGCCCGGGCCGGAGGCCGACTGCGCCGTCGTGTCCGAGGGCGTGCAGCTGCTGCTCGCCGAGGTGCACGAGCGGCTCGCCGCGGCCCACCCCGCCGCCATGGTGGAGAACAGGCAGCCCTACGTCAGCCCCGGACTGTGGCCCTACTCGACGATGATCCGCGCGACGGACTGCCCGCTGAACCCGACACTGAACCGCACGCGCACGCTCGACCTGCGGCTGATCGCCGGCCCGCTGGCGGTGCACTCCGACATGCTGATGTGGCATCCGTCGGAGACGCCCGAGCAGATCGGGGTGCACTTGATCAGCGTGCTGTTCTCCGTGCCGCAGATCTCGGTGGACCTCGCCGCGCAGACGGTCGAGCAGCGGGAGGCGCTGTCCTTCTGGCTCAGCGTGTTCCGCGGCCACGCCGACGTCCTGCAACTCGGGGCGCTGGAACCGTCGCGCCCTGAACTGTGCTACCCGATCGTCCGGGCCCACGACGGCGCCTGCGTGGTCGTCGCGCGCTACGCACCGCTGCCGGTCGAGGTGCCTGCCGCCGGCTGGTCGAGGCTGCTCGTCGCCAACGCGGACGCCTCCGCCTCCGTGCTCCTGCTCGGTGGCCCGGAGGCCGGGGCCGAGGCGGTCGTCCAGGACGCCCGCGGCCGCACGGTGTGGAGCGGGCTCGTTCGTCTGGGAGCGGGATCGACGACCGTCGACGTCCCGACGGGCGGCCTCCTCACCCTGACGGCAGGCCTGTGACAAGGCGCCGTCCTGAGCGACCTCCGATGCAAGGACGGGAACGATGAGTATTCACAGACTGCTTCTCAACGCCAGACACCCCGAGACCATCGGGGCGTGGGTCGCCGAAATGGCCTACCGTACCGCCGCGCCGGTGAGCGAGGCCGTCACCCGGGAGATCACCGCCGGAGTACTGGGATACAACGATCCGCTGATGCTGACGGCTGCCCGCGAATCGACCGCACGGTGGCTGCGGACGTCGTACGCATGGGAGGTCGACCCCGCCCAGGTGGGCTTCGTGGGCGACATCGTGAGCGGTTACGCGGCGGTGCTCCGCCATTTCCTGCCGACCGGCGCCCCGGTGGTGGTGCCCACGCCGGCCTACGGGCCCCTGCTCACGGTCCCGGAGCTCCTGGGCCATCCCGTCGTACGCGTCCCGGGAGTGGAGACGCGAGCCGGGCACCGGATGGACGTCGACGGCATCGAGCGGGCCCTGGCCGGCGGATCGCGGCTGGTCGTCCTCTGCCATCCGCACAACCCGACCGGCCGGTCCTTCTCGCGCCCGGAGTTATCGGCCCTGGCCGACGCCGTCTCCCGCCACCAGGCCAGGGTCTTCAGCGACGAAGTCCACGCACCGCTCAATCTCTCCGGCCGGCCGCACATCCCCTACGCGGCGGTCGACGAACGGACGGCGGCCCACACGATCACCGCCACGTCCGCGTCGAAGGCCTGGAACGTCGCCGGCCTGAAATGCGCCCAACTGATCTTCTCCGCAGCCGGGGACGGGCCGGTGTGGCAGCGAGTGGCGGCGTTCTACCTGCGATCGGTCTCGCGGCTGGGAGTCGCCGCGACCTGCGCCGCCTACGACCACCCGGACTCGCACGACTGGCTGGCCCGGACCCTGCTCCGGCTGAGGGCGAACGGCGACGCCGTGGCCGAGGCGGTGAGCGCCATGCCCGGCGTCAGCGGCTCCCGGACGGAGGCCACCTATCTCGCCTGGCTGGACTGCACCGCACTCGACCTGGCCGATCCGGCCGCCTACTTCCGGAGCCGGGCCGGAGTGGACCTCGCCGACGGAGCCGAGTTCGACGGCCCTGGCCACGTACGACTCAACTTCGCGCTCCAGGAGCCGGTTCTGGCCGAGGCGCTGGCCGCCATGGCGGCGTCCCTCCGGGAGCTCCGCGGGTCCGGCGCGGACCCTTCGCACGTCCGAGGCGGCCTGACGGATCGGACGGGGGAGACGGCATGACGGGCGGTGGCGTCGCCGGACGCCCGCACGGGGCGGGCGGGCCGGCGCAGATGCGCGTACTGGTCGCGGGATACGGGGTGTTGACCCAGGGCATCCTGCCGCACCTCGCCGCCCGGCCCGGCTTCTCGGTCGGGCTGACGAGCCGGCACCAGGTCGAGCCGCCCCTCCCGGGCGTCGAGTCGGTCGATGCCGAGTCGGTGCAGGACTTCCGGCCGGACGTCATCCTCGGTTGCTTCGCGTCGGACCGGCGCAGCCGTGCGTTCTGGACCGACTCCCGGACCCGGCGCGCGATCGCGGAGCGCGGGGCCGGTTGCATCGAGATGTCCACCCTGAGCCTCGACCGGGCACAGCACTGGCATGCGGAGATCACCGCCGCGGGTGGCGTCGGCACGGAGTCGCCCGTCACCGGCAGCCGCAGCGGAGCCTCGGCCGGGACGCTGTCGGCCTTCGTCTACCAGGGCGTTCCCGATCCACGCGCCGACCAGGTGCTGCGGACCTTCACCCGTAGGCGGTACGACTTCTCCGCCCCCGGGCACCCCACCAGGTTCAAGCTGGTCTACAACGCCTGGGGGGCCTCCCTGCTCTACTCCATGGCCGCGTTCGTACCGGTGCTGCGAGAGTCGCTGGGGGAGGACTTCACGGTCGCCGAACAGGTGGTCAGATCGGACGGCTGGATGGCGCCGGTGTGTGCCAGCAAGCTCGACCGGATGCTGAGCGGTCGGTACGACGACCCGGACTTCGCCGTGCAGCACATGGTCAAGGATCTCGATCAGGCGGCGGAGGTCCTGGGCCCGTCCCACGAACTGCTCGCCCTGGTGCGTGAGGCTTTCGACCGGGCCGCCGCGCTGCACGGCCCCGGCGCCGACTACACCGCGGTCACGGGAGGGCAGGTCCGGTGAAGGCTGCCGATCTCGGACTGCTGCGGCCCTGGCTGGAACGGGAGTTCGCCGATGTGACGGGCATGTCGGTGGCGGTCTCGGGCTCGATGGCGCGAGGTGACTACCGGGTCTCGGCGACCGGGGAGATCACCTCCGACCTCGACCTGGTACCCGTCATAGCCCGGGCGGCCGACGTCGACCTGGCCAGGGCCCAACTGGCTCCCAGACTCGTGAACCTGGCGAACCGCTTCGGAGTCACCTGCACCGCGGCCATCACGCTGATGACGAACTACCTTCAGGTGCCGCACGCGGCCTACGTCACCAGCATGGCCCGGCAGCCCTTCGTCTGCGATCCACTCGGGTTGCGGCGGCTGCCGGCACCGGTGCCGGACACCTCCCCGGAACGGGTCCTTCCCTGGCTCGTCCAGCCGGTCACCTACTACCTCGCGAAATCAGGGGTCAGCGGCCAGGAGGAGAATCTGACGAAGGCGTCTCTCGCGCTGCGCCGGCTCGTGGGTGACCCGCACCTGGCGGCCCGCGCCGTGCCCGAGGCGCTGTCGCGAGACCTGGGGACGCTCCGGCGGCCCGGCGCCTCGATGAACGCGCAGCGCCACGCCTGTGTATCCTCCCTCGCGCTGCTGGTGGAGCTCCGCGTGGCCGAACTGCTCCCGTCCTCAAGGGAGTTCATGCATCGCGACGCGGCTGCGGAACCCCGTGACACCACCTTCCTGACGGTACGTAACCTCACCTTCCTGGAGAACCAAGGCCTGCTCTTCGCGCAGTCGGCGATGAGTGCGCGTCCGTCATGAGCCATCCACGCGGCATCCCGGCTTGGCCGGCAGTCCCGTAGTCCGACCATGGAAACCGAGAGAAACCTTGCCCATCAACCTTCCCAACCGCTTCACCTGCCTGACCCGGACCGCGGTGTTCGACGAGCCGGAGACCATCGACTTCCGGGAGATGGCGCAGCCCGGCGTGCCCGGGGAACTGCTCGACCAGTTACGGGTCCGGCGTTTCCTCGTCTCCCTGTCCCGGGTCTCCTCCGAGGTTTCGGAACGGCACTCGATCGAGTTCACCGAGGTCCTGGTGAAGATCCCGGTCCGATGGCGGGACCGGGCGTTCCTGTTCCCGGTGGCCGGCTATGTGGACCACGAGCACTCACTCATCCGCGGCTACCTGCTCGGGTTCCGGAAATTCTTCACGCCGCGGTCGCCGGACGCGGAGCCGTTCACCCTGAGCCGGCCTGATCGAGGCCTGGACGTGGACCTGCGCGACACGGGCGAGGGCCGGCCGCAGGAGGAACCCCTGCCCGGCGAGCAGGAACTCGAACTGCTGCTGTGGCGGGACTACGACGTGGGCCCGACGGCACGGTCGCACGGCCTGGGGACCCTGACCGTCGAGGACTACGTCCGAGGCGGTGTCCGGGAGCTCACCGCGGCCAGAGGATCTCAGACCGTGGCGGGCCGGGAGGTCCCGGTCCGCCGCCTCTTCGAGCTCAGGGACGGTTTCGTGGTCACCGGAACGGTGCCGCTCGCCGACCCGGACGATGCGGCCGAGGCAGGGCGCACCGTCAGGACGGGCGACTGACCCCCGTACCCACCCTCCGCTCGGAAACACCACCCCGGCCGCGGACAGCGGCCTGAACCCTTGGGAGTGCCTGCATGGACCTTCTCATCACCGGCGGTGCCGGATTCATCGGGAGCACCGTCGCGTCCGCCGCGCTCGACGCCGGCCACCGCCCGATCATCCTCGACAACCTGGGCACCGGCCGCATCGAGTTCACCGAAGGCCGGATCTTCTACGAGGGGGACATCGCCGACGGCGCCCTCCTGGAGCGGATCTTCGACGACTTCCCGGACATCGAGGCCGTCATCCACTGCGCCGCCCTCATCGTCGTCCCCGATTCGGTGGCCCGGCCGATCGACTACTACCGGGCCAACGTCTCCAAGACGCTGGACATGGTGGACGTTCTGAACAGGCGTGGCTGCCGGCGCCTGATCTTCAGCAGTTCGGCCTCCATCTACGCCGTCTACGACGACTTCACCGTCGACGAGTCGTCAGGCGTCGCACCGCTGAGCCCGTACGCGCGCACGAAGGTGCACGTCGAGCAGATGCTGGAGGACATCGCCACGGCCACGGACCTCAAGGTGCTGTCGCTCCGGTACTTCAATCCGATCGGCGCCGACCCGAAGATGCGCACCGGCCTGCAGATTCCGTCGCCCAGCCACGCCCTGGGCAAGCTGATCGAGCTCACGCAGGAGGGCAGGCCGTTCCAGGTGACCGGCAACGACTACCCGACCCGCGACGGCACGGGCATCCGCGACTACGTCCACGTCTGGGACCTGGCCCAGGCCCATCTGGCGGCGCTGGACAGGTTCGACACCGTCCTGGAGTCGGAAAGCCACCGGGTGGTCAATCTCGGCACCGGGACGGGAACCACCGTCAAGGAACTCGTCGCCGCCTTCGAGGCGGTGACCGGCGAGCCCGTGGAGGTCGTCCCGGCGCCGCGCCGTCCCGGTGACTCGGCGGGCGCCTACACCCGCAGCGACCGGGCCGCGGTCGAGCTGGGCTGGACGCCCCGGTACTCCATCGAGCAGGGCATCGCGGACTCGCTGGCCTGGATCGAGAAGCGCCCCTCGATCCTGCGGGACCTGGCCCTCCCCGCAGTCTGATCCTGAGGGCATCACCGGGTGACCCGATGGCGCAGGCCACCGGGTCACCCGGTCGAGGGACAACACGTGCGCACTGAACACGAAGGAAGGGGACCATGGCCGTGAACCTGTCAGCAGCCGACGTCGAACGTCTCAGACGCGGCAGCACCGCGGTGGCGACGCTCGGCCCGGTCGGCACCGACGCCCATGCGGTGGCCGACGGACTCTTCTCGGACGTCGTCCTCACCGAGTCGTTCGCCGCGGCGATGGCCTACGGCGCGCAGCACGACACCTACGCCCTGGTGGCCGCGGGCTTCCTGGAGCGCGGCGAAGCCGACGTCGTCGACAGTTGGGTCGACCTGCACTTCCGCTCGATGGACCGCATGCTGCTGGCCACGATCTGGGAGAGCTCCACCAAGACCATGTGCATCGCCACCAACATGCGGCGGGTCGACACGCTCGACGATGTCCGGCGCATAGCGATCCACCCGGCCACGGCGGTCTTCGCCCGCAAGTACGCGCCTCAGGCCAGCATCCGCTACGCGAACGCGAAGCCGATCGCCGTGGAGTGGGCCGACCAGGGCGAAGTCGACGCCTGCGTGGGCTCCCTGGACGTCGTCCGGAAGGCGGCCAACCTGGTGGTCCAGGAGGTGTTCACGCCGACCATGGTGTGGTGCCTGTACCAGCCACGGGCCTGGGGGCAACGCGGCCCCCGCGACCCGGAGCCCACCGGCCCGCCACGCAGCGGAGCTCTCCACTGACCGCCGGCCACCCAACACGTGAGAGGTACCGCATGACCCCGCTCGACACACCCGCCGCACGACCGGGCCGCGTCGCTCTCGTCCTGGCGACGCCCGGAGGAATCACCTACGAGGGCGGCGGCGCACACGTCGTGATCAATCAGTTCGTCGAGGCGTTCCCGCTGCTGTCCCGCCAGTACGAGGTCCTTCGGCGCGCCTCGTTGCGCATCGTCGCCGCCGACATGGCCCCCTCCAGTGAGAACTACCGCGGCGACCTCCTCCGTCGCGCGCAGGAGGTCGCCGCGGCCCACTCGGGGGGAGTCGAGCTGATCCGGAACGGAGACCACCGGTTCACCGGGTTCACCGATGTCTACGGCCCCCCGAAGGACATCGAACGCAGACGGCGGATCTGCCGCGACTTCGCCGGCGGCATCGCACGCGCCGGCGAGGACTACGACCGCGTGGCCGTGCTGGCGCACGAGGACCACCTCAGCCGGCTTCCGGCCGAACTGGACCGACGAGCGCGACACGGCGACCGCTACGCCGTCTTCTGGTTCCCGCACACGCTGTCGGAGTTCTTCTCGACGCCGTTCCCGGAACGACGCTCCGCCGAACAGGAATCGCTCGCGGGATTCCGCCCCCAGGACCGTGTCGTGTCGGTCGGAGGCACGGTCGACCGATTCCTCCGGGAGTCGTACGACGTTCCCCCCGACCGCCTCGTGAAGTGCTACAACGAGATCTACCCGGATGCGGCGAGGTACTCGACCGCCGGGTCGGACGAGGCCGATCTCCCGGATCGGCCCTTCGCGCTGTTCTGCGGCCGGATGAACCCCGACAAGCGTCCGGACGTCATCCTCGACATGTACCTGCGGGACACTGAATTCCGCCTTCCGGACCTGCTGTTCATCGCACCTGCCGAAAAGGCGTCTCCCTACGTCGAGGAGATGCTCTCGAAGATCACCGCGATCCAGGGGATGCGGCCCGGACGGATCGTCCCCGTCACCACCTACCAGTCACGGCTCGTCCACCAGGCGATCCAGTCCCCGAACGTCCGCATCGTCCTGATGCCTTCGGCCATGGAACTGCGCAGCATCCTGTCCCTCGAATACTGCGCCCTCCTCCCGGCAGGCGTTCCCGTCGTCTACCACGAGATCCCCGCCCTCACCGAGGTGTTCGCGCGACGACCCCTGACCTTCGCATCGGATTCGGCCGAGCCGTCCTCCTACACCACCTCGGTGCACGAGGCTCTCGCACAGTCCACGCCCCAGGACCGGGGAGCGCCGGGCCGTGGCTCCGGCGACCAGTACTGCCACACCTACACCGAGCTCATGGCCCAGGTGACGGGATGGCTCGACATCGAGTCGACCGGAGGCGGTTCATGAACCACGTGGAAATCCTCCCCCCGCATCCGCTCCGGGCCGACTACACGCGGCACTTGCCGGCCGGAAGCGCCGAGGACCTCTTCCAGCGAAGGCTGGAGCCGCAGAACTTCAACGGGCGGTACCTCGACCACCTCGTCAAGGTCCTGGAACAGGCGCTGGACCGGGATCCACAGGACGGACGCAGTGCCTACATGCTCGCGTTCTGCCTGCTCCAGAACTCCGCCGACAGAGCCGCCGTGTACCGCGCGAACGCGCTCCTGGACCGGACACGCGCCGACGGGAGCACCACCCGCACCCCCGGAGCGGAACGCCTGCGCGCACTGACGACGTCGATCATCTCCCGCATGGAGCGACCGCTACCCGGCATCCGTCCCATCGCCTACCGGGTCAACTGGTCGATCAACAATCGCTGCCCCATGGCATGCCGCGGCTGCTACAACCCGTTCGCCGCGGACCAGATCAGCGCCGAGACGGCGTACGAGATCATCGACCGACTGGTCGCCCACGGCACCACCGACGTCGTCGTCTCAGGCGGCGATCCGCTCCTGTGGCCGCCGGTCTTCGACGTCGTCGACCGCATGCGCGCCGCAGGCCTGCGAGTCGCCCTCGACACGACCGGCTACACCTTGGACACGGGAAAGATCGACCGGTTGAAGAACTCCCTGGACTCGATCCGATTGCCCCTCGACGGCAGTACGCCGGACATACAAAGGGCGTTCAGGAGGAACAACGACCCGGATCTCGTGTCCCGCCTCCAAGGATCGCTACGCCTGTGCGACGACGCGGGATTCCACGCGGTCCGTGTCCACACCGTGGTCTCGAAGCAGAACGTCGACGATCTGCCGGCGATCGCGGAGAAGATCTTCGGTCACCAGTCGGTCAAGCAGTGGGTGCTCTTCCAGTGGTGGGGACGCCGAGCGGCCCGACACCTCGTGAAGGAGATGGCCGTCTCGCGGGAGGAGGTGCTCCAGGCGGTGACAGCGCTGAAGGCCGACTATCCCGGCAAGGAGATCCATTTCGCCGCGGCCGAGGAACGCGAGCTGGTCAACTTCTTCATCCAGAGCAGCGGACAGGTCGTCACCATGGCCTCCGGGCACGCGGAGGAGTTCATCGTGGGCGCGCTGCCGACCGGCGATCTGGCGGACATCGTCACCAGCCCGATCCTCGACTTCTCGGCGATTCACTGCGGGCTCCCCGTCTCCGTCCCCCAGGGATGACGAAGGGCTGCCCCGGGCCCACGGACCCGCACGGCACGGTGGACGCGGCACCCCGACCCGACCGGCCCTCGGGACAGCCGGGGGCCCGGGGTGTGGTCCGGTCAGGGGGATGGGGAAGCGGGGCCTCGCCGGGGTGGGGTGCTGGGGCGGCCTCGGGGTGCGGTGTCGGTGAGGTGGCGGTGGGCGGCGTGGAGGTGTTCGGCGGCGTGGCGCAGGTGTCGGCAGGCCATGGCGGGGGAGGCGGCGGTGTGGGGGCGGAGCCAGCGTTCGGCTGCGTGGACGGAGGCGAGGGCGGCGGTCAGTGCGTGGTGGGCGGGCCGCATCGAGGGGATCTCGGCGACGTCGCGCACGGTTCGGGCGAGGAGGACGGCGAGGTCCTCGGTGTCGGGCCATGCCCCGTCGGTGAAGTCGTGGCCCCACCACGAGAGTCGGGCCGCGCATATCCCGACCCAGGCCTCCAGCCGGTCCTCCCAGGACGGGGGGCTTGCGGGCGGGGGCGGGCTCGGGTTCGGGATGATCGGCACCCGAACATGATCCGCCCACGGGCCGCCGTCGCGCGACGGTTTCACGGAAACCTGTTGACGACCTGTTGCACAACCCGCTGTAGGGGGCAGGTGCTTTGTCCTCACCCGTCGCCGGCATCTGGTCCGGTGTCGTGCTGCCGGTGGTCCTGTGAGCGGCTGTCTGGGCAGCCGGGCCTGTGTACTCCGTCGAGCCGCTGGGGCGCGGGCGCCAGCCCGGGGGAGAACGTCCCGGGAGCGGTGTGACGTCCCTCGACCGCGTTGGGCCGGTGACACACGAGGACATTGCTGCCACCCTGAGCGTATGAGTGCGGGGAAGGCTCAGCTGCTGAGCACGAAGGTCGCTCCACGGCCCCGGGGAGGCAACGCCGCTTCGTAGGGGCTCCCTCGTGGTTTTGGTATCACCGATCGTTGTTTCTCAGGGAGGTGCGGTGACCGGCCGAGTCATCTACGCGTCGTTCGAGTTCCAGTTCCCGGTCGGCGGCATCCGCGTGCTGAACCAGCAGGTCTCGCTGCTGCGGGCGGTCGGTGTCGAGGCGTTCCGCTGGACACCCACGCCGGGATTCCGCTACACGTGGTTCGACGACGATGTGCCGACCCTGTCCGGCATGACCTTGGGCCTCGGGCCCGAGGACGTGCTCGTGCTGCACGAGGTCAGCGTGGTCCCGGACCACGACCCGGCGCCCGGCGGCCGCAAGGTGATCTACTCGCAGGGGCACTACGTCAACTTCCTGACCTGCCCCGACCCCGGCCCGTATCCGGGCTGGTCGGCCCGGCCGGCTCTGTGGACGATCTCGAAGGCGGGCGTCGACATGCTCCGCCGCGCCCTGCCCGAGTTCGAACCGCACCTGGTGCCGAACATCATTGACACCGGGTTGTTCCGGCCGGCATCGACCGAGCGGGTTCGGCGCATCGCGTGGATGTCCCGCAAGCGTCCGATCGAAAGCACGCTGCTTCGCCGTCTGCTCCACGCCGACCCGCGGTCCAAGGGCGTCGACCTGTACGACATCCACGCGGTTCCCCACGAGGAGGTCGCGCGCGTGCTGTCGGACACGTCGGTGTTCATCGCGTTGGGAGCGCCCGAGGGCGAGGGCTTCGGCCTGCCGCCGGCCGAGGCGATGGCCAGCGGCTGCCTGGTGACCGGTTACGCCGGTGGCGGCGGAGCGGAGCTGTTCGACTCGCCGTCTGCGTGGCGAATTCCGGAGCTCGAAACGGATCAGTTGGCGGACAAGGCCCTTGAGCTGCTCGACATGCCCAACCAGGAGGAGGTGCGGCAGGCGGGCCGTCAGTGGGTCGCCGACCGGTACACCACCGAGGCCGCCGTCGAGGCACTGATCGAGGGCATCCGCAAAGCACGTGCCCTCCCCGGTGGCGCGGCGCTGGCCACCCATCCGGCTGCCTGGATGGAGGAGTTGCTGAGGCACTTCCCGGTGCCGCCGGAGACGAACGCCCGGGTGGAACCGCCGGCCGCTTCCCGGTGAGCTGGTTCGGAGTCGGTTCATCGCCCGGAAGGGAGACCTCAAGTCTTAGACGGTGAGAAGGCGTTCAGCGTTGGTGTGCGCGATCTTGGCGCGGTCCTCGGGGCTGAGCGGAGCGGTTTCCAGGAACGTGGCGTGCTGGACGGGGTCTCCGAAGGGATAGTCCGTGGAGAACATCAGTCGGTCCGCTCCGAACACTGTCAGTGCACACTGCAGGGGAGCGACGGTGGTGTATCCGCTGATCGTGAGATGGACGTGGGAGCGCACCGTGTCGGCGACGGACTCGTGCCCCGGCCGCAGCCGGCTGAGGACCGCATCGGCGCGCAGCAGGGAGAACGGCAGGTTCTCTCCCATGTGTCCGACGATGACCTGCAGGCGCGGGTGCCGGTCGAACACGCCGCCCAGCACCATGCGCAGGACGTGCATCCCGGTCTCGGCGTGCCAGCCCCACCCTGCGGTCATCAGCAACGCGGCGACGGCCGGGTCGAGACCTGCTCCGTACGCCTCGGCGACAGCGGCCGGCGGATACGTCGGGTGCAGGTATACGGGGACCCCGAGCTCCTCCGCCGCCGCGAGGACCGGTTCGAACTCGGCGCTGTCGAGGAACCGGCCACCGGTATGGCCGTTGATGATGATTCCGCAGAACCCCAGATCGCGCACCGCACGGAAGGCTTCGGCCGCGGCGGCTGCGGGGTCGGGCATGGGGAGGGCCGCCAGCGCGCGGAATCGCCCCGGGTACTGCCGGATCGCTTCGGCCGCCCGGTCGTTGAGCGCCCGCGCCAGGTCAACCGCACGCGGACGAGGCACCTCCTGAGCGGCCGGAGCCACCACCGACAGCACCTGGACGTCAATGCCGGCCGCATCCATCGTCGCTATCCGCCCCGCGCCGAGATCCGCCAACGGGCCCGCCGCGGCGGGTGGCAGGCCGTACCCGGCCATGACCTCCTTCGCGTGCTCGGAGGGCAGGAAGTGCTCTTCGACGGCGATCAGTCGCATGCGTTCCTCGTTTCCTTGACGGCGGCGGCCGCGCCGGCCCGCACACCGAGTATCCGGATCGGCCCGGATCGGTCGCAACGAGTCCGCGGGCGCATGCCGGATACCGCGCGAGAGAGAGTCGGGATGCGTGGAATCCCTCGACTCCACCCGCTGCCGAGCGGCCGACTCCCACTCCTCCAGCAGCCCCACCACCGACGTCACCCCGGCACCTCCACCGCGAGACAACCCGATGGATCCGGACATCACCCGCCCGGGATCGACATCCCGGGCGGGAGGGTCCGGGTCGATGTGGTCTCCGGCTACGTCTGCCGCGGACCCGCCACCACCCGACTGAAAGACCTGGTCGAAGCGCCGACACCGGCGGCGGCGACGAAGGGCCGGGGGCTACCGGGCCGCTGCTCGGCGCTGGGCGGCGGCGAGTACCAGGGAGGCCGCGGAGGCCAGCAGCGCCGCCACGATCACCGCCGTCCAGCCGCGTCGGAAGGCGTCCAGTGCGGCCTGCGGTCCGTGCGGGGTGCCGATCAGGCTGACCGTCAGCGCCACTCCCACCACCGCGCCGATCTGCCGGGCCATCGTGGTGACCGCTGATCCGGTGGCGAAGCGCGTGGGCGGGAGCGCCGCCGCGGCGGACCCGATCAGGGTGGGCAGGGCCAGTCCCACGCCCAGGCCGGTGAGCAGCATCCCGGGCAGCAGTCCGGTGGCGTAGCCGGGCCGGCCGTCGATGGTGGCCACCCACCAGCCGATGCCCACAGCGAACAGCAGGGTGCCGAGCGCGGCCAGCCGCCCGGGGCCGAGCCTGCGCACCAGCGCGGCGCTGCCCAGTGCGACCGGCGGCACCAGCAGCGGGCCCGGGGCGATGGCCAGTCCCGTGCGCAGCGCCGAGTACCCCCATGCCTGCTGGCACCACAGGACCGAGGTCAGCAGCATCCCGGCGAAGGCGACGGTGAACAGCAGCGCGGCGGTGTTGGCCGCGGCGAAGCTGGGTACCCGCAGCAGCGGCAGTTCGACGATGGGGGCGGGGTGGCGTGCCGAGCGGCGCAGGAACCAGCCGGTCAGCAGGACGGCCGCGAGCAGGCCGCCGAGGACCCGGGGCGAGTCCCAGCCCCAGTCGTCGCCCTTGACCAGGGCCACGGCGAGAAGGGCGATGGCGGCGGTGAGGAGTCCCGCGCCGAACAGGTCCGGCAGCGGTCCGTCCTCCTTGCCGCGCAGCCTGGGCAGCACGCGGGCGCCGACGGCGATGGCGGCCGCGCCGACCGGGACGTTGACGATGAACACCCAGCGCCAGTCGGCCTCGACCAGCAGTCCGCCGAGGACCGGTCCGAGCCCGGCGGCGATTCCGCCGATCGAGGCCCAGGCCCGGATGGCGGCGGGGCGCTCGGCCGGGGGAGTGGCGTCCAGCAGCAGTGCGAGGGAGGTCGGCATCAGTGCGGCGGCGCCCGCCGCCTGGACCACCCGGGCCGCGTCGAGCCAGCCGACGGCCGGCGCGAGCGCGCAGAGTGCGGAGGCGATGGTGAAGACGGCCAGCCCGGCGAGGAACACCCTGCGGTGTCCGATCCGGTCCGCCAGCCGTCCGGCGGCGACCAGCAGTGCGGCGAAGACGATGGCGTAGCCGTTCAGTACCCAGGAGAGGGTGGCCAGGTTGCTGCCCTGGAAGTGCTGCTGCATCGCCGGAAGGGCGACGTTGACGATGAACAGGTCGAGGTTCGAGACGAACACCGCGGCGGCGACCACCAGGAACGCGGCCCGACGGTGCGGCCGGTCCCGGGCGGCCGACACCGGTACTGGGTTTGATATTTCAACTATCTCCATGTCCGGGGATGCTAGCGATAGTGAGTTTGAAAGCACAACCCCCTGCGGCGGGCTGGTGGAGCGACCGGCGCCCAGCACGCCGACGCCCGGCACAATCGAAACCGGACCGCCCGGTCGCCGGCTCAGCTGAGCCGGCGACCGGGCGGTCCGGGGAGTGGGGAGAAGCGCGTCGCGCGGTCAGGCGATGACCCGTTCGGCCTGCTCCGACTGGAGGTCGGTGGGCTGTTCGGTGGTGGCGGAGGTGTTCTCCCGGGGTACGGGGAGCACGGCCATGATCACGGCGGAGATCACGATGGTCGCCGCCCAGGCGAGTCCGTACCTGCCGATGGGAGTGTCGGAGAGCGGGCCGGCGAACCAGTCGCACTTGGTGAAGGCGAGCCCGATCAGCAGCGCGAGCACCCAGGACACCATCGCCTGCCAGCAGAAGCCGCCCGCGTACCAGTAGCGGCTGCTCCTGCTGGTGTCCATCAGCGCGGCGGCGTCGTAGCGCACCGCGCGCGACCGGCGCCGGAACATGTCCACCGTGTAGACGCCGATCCAGGCCGAGAAGGAGACGGCGAGCAGGATCAGGAAGGTGATGAAGGAGCCCAGGAAGCTCTTGGCGACCAGCATCAGCAGCAGGCCGCCGACCAGCGAGATCACGGCGTTGATGCTGACGGCCATGGCGCGCGGCAGCCGCACACCCATGGTCTGCGCGGTGAAGCCGGCCGAGTACATGGAGAGGCTGTTGATCAGCAGCATGCCCACGATCGCGGTCAGCAGGTAGGGCACGGCCAGCCAGGTCGGCAGCAGGTCGCCGAGGAAGGAGACCGGGTCCGCGGCCTGCGCCAGGCCGGGCGAGGCCACCGCCATCACGGCACCCATCAGCACCATCGGCACCATCACCAGGCCGGCACCGGAAACCGTCACGCCGACGATCTTCCTGCCGGAGGCGGCGTGCGGCAGGTAGCGGGCGAAGTCCGGGCCGGTGGGGACCCAGCTGATGCCGCCGGCGGCGATGGTCCCGATGCCGGCGATCATCATCGCGGTGGTGCCGGCGGGCTTGGCGAAGACCTCGCTCCAGTGCATGGTCGCGACCAGGTAGCCCAGCACCAGCACGCTGAAGATGCCGAAGAGGTACGTCGACCAGGTGTTGCAGACGTTCAGCGCCTTCCGGCCCATGCCGGAGACCAGGAAGGTGCAGGCGACGAAGAGGAAGAGCGTGATGACGATCAGCGCGGTGTTGCTCTTGACGCCGAAGAGCAGGTCGAGAACGGTCAGCACGGCGTAGGCGCCGGTGACGGCGTTGATCGTCTCCCAGCCGAACCGGGCGACCCAGAGCACCGCGCCGGGGAAGAGGTTGCCGCGCACGCCGAAGGTGGCCCGGGAGAGCGTGGCACCAGGGGCTCCGCCCCACTTTCCGGAGACCGACAGCAGACCGACCATGCCGAAGGAAGCGAGCGCGGCGCACGCGGCGACGATCAGGACTTGCCAGAAGTTCAACTGGTTGAACACCACCAGGGCCGCACCCATGGTGAGGAGCAGGACGCTGATGTTCGCCGCGACCCAGGTCGGGAAGAGCTCGCGGACTCTGCCCCGGCGCTCGTGGTCCGGGACGGGTTCGATACCGCGTGTCTCTATCGCGCCGTCGGTGTCGGCGGTGGACCGGTTGTCCATGAGGGTGGCTCCGTGCGTGTGAAGCGGAGATGAATCAGGCAAATGGAATATTTATGGAACTCTTCGCGCGTAGCGCGGGGGTTGAGCCATCCTACTTTGTCCGCTTCGCTCCAGGCTCAGCCCGGTATCGGATGTATCGGAGGGGAGGACGCTGACCGTGCGGGCACGGGCGCGGGCACAGGCGCGAGCGCGAGCACGGGTGAGGGTGAGGGTGAGGGTGAGGGCGACGCAAGGTGCGGTCCGCCCAGCTCCGCCGAGCGCTCACCTGGTCCGGCAGGCTCGCGGGCGTGTCCCCGGCCTCCTCCAGGACGGCACGGGCCCGTTCGCCGAGCCGTGGCCCACCTGGGCGCCGGACATCCCGCAGTTCCCGCGCCCGGGCCCGCTGCGCACCGCCCCGTCCACCCCGCCGGAATCATGCCGTCGTCCCTGCGATAACCGGCCGGGCGAGCCGACCGTGCTCGGGGGTTCACGGCCGGCCCGCTCCGAGCGTGTCCCACGATCGCATCGCGCGCCCGCCACGCTGCGCCGTGCGGAGCACCCGATGACCCGGACGGAAGCGCCGAGCAGCGGCACACCGTCACCGGGCCGGCAGACCTGGACGCGGGCGTCATGGCGGGCGGAGCCCTGGCGCCGATCGCCGCCGACCGTCTGATCGCGCTTACGGGCTCGGTGTGCTCCCGTCCGCTCGGCAGGTGCCAGCGTGCCGGCCATGACCGTCAGCGCGTGACGCTCTGGCCGGCCAGGAGTCCTGATGTGCCCTGTCGGCCGACGCGCGGGGCGCATAGGCTCCTTGGCTGTGAAGGTGCTGATCTCTGTTGACATGGAGGGCGTCTCGGGGATCGTGCATCCTGCCGAGACGAATCCGGATCGTTACGACTACGCGCAAGGCCGTGCGTTGATGACGGCCGAGGCGAACGCCGTGATCGCGGGTGTCCTGGACATCGAGCCCACGGCTGAGGTGTGGGTTGCCGACGCTCACGGGACCTTCCGTAACCTGCTGCCGGAGGAACTCGACCGGCGGGCCCGGCTGGTGCGCGGAAAGCCACGCTCCCTGGGCATGCTCGGCGGGCTCGACGAGCACACCGACGCGGTGTTGCTCGTCGGTTACCACGCCCGTGCCGGCGGCGGCCCCGCCGTGCTGGCGCACACGATGAGCGACGCCATCCTGGACGTTCGCGTAGCCGGCCGTTCCTTGGGCGAGATCGGTCTCAACGCTGCCATGGCCGGGCATGTGGGTGCGCCGGTCGTACTGCTCAGTGGCGATGACGCCGCCTGTGCCGAGCTGAGTGATCTGGTGCCCTCGGCTGTCACCGTCGCGGTCAAACAAGCCCTCGGCCAGGCCGCCGCCGTGGCACTGCACCCCGAGGAAGCCCGGGAGCGTCTGCGCCAGGCGGCCGCCGAAGCTGTCACGCGGCGCGCGATGGTCTCGGCGTTTGCCCTTGCCGGACCGCTTGAGGTCGAGGTCGACCTTTACGGCCCCTACATGGTTGACCTGGCGACACTCGTGCCAGGTGTCTCACGCGCCGAGGGTGGCCGGACGGTCACCTTCACCGCCGCGGACTTCGCCGTCGCCTACCGGTTGGTCCTGCTGCTCGTGCAGCTCGCGAGCATCAAGCCCGGCTAGCTGGGGCGAACTGTTCGACGGCCTGAGCCCGCGATCCTCCCGGATGGCCGGGGAGGACGGGCGGCCGACGGCGACGGTACTGGTGCGGACGCAGATCACCGAGGATGCTCCCGTCCGTGGGGGCCGTCCGGTGCGGCGTAGCTGTTGACGGACCAACTGCTGCGCACCGCCCCGAGCGCTCGGCGTGGATCGTCCCGAGCGCCGGTGCTTCGGCTTCCAGGCCCGGGCACCCACGAGTGCGTCGCCAGGCGGTCAGGCTGCGGCTGGGGATGTCGGCGAGGGCGTTGGAGGCGAGGACGTCCAGGCGGCGGTTGATGACATAGGCCACGGCGGTGGGGAAGGCGTCCATGAGTTGGAGGAGGGCCGGGTGCACCTGGTCGTGCGGGTGGGCGGGCGCTGACTTTGGCAGCAGGCCGGCCAGGCGGTAGGCGTGCCAGCGGGCGTCGAGGCCCAGTCGCAGGGCGCCGGCGATGGCGTCGATCACCTGCCCGGAGGGGTTGGTCTCGCGGCCTTGCTCCAGGCGGGCGTAGTAGTCGGCGCTGACCCCGGCCAGGACGGCGACCTCCTCGCGTCGCAGGCCCGCGACCCGGCGGGAGCCGGAGGTGGGCAGGCCCACGTCGGCGGGCGTCACCTGGGAGCGGCGTGCCCGCAGGAACGCGCCCAGCTCGTGGCCACTCATGCTTCGCATCGTACGCCGCTGCCCGGGCTGTCGGCGGTGGTGCACGCGGGCCCGGTGGCCGGTGCGCCCCTGGGCCTCGGGCCAGTACCCCGTCGCTCTGGCCACCGGCTCCCCGGGTGCGGCTCGCACGGTCGCAGTGTGGTTCCGGGCGGCTGTTCCTGGGTGTGGCACTCCTAGGCAGGCCTGGCCTTCCTGGTGGGTGGCGAGGCGCCGATAGTCGGTGGTGTGCCGGTCCGCGGCCGTAGGACACCGGGCCGGACGTCCGCCCCGAGGCGGTCACACGCCACCGATCGTCGTGCCAGGAGAACCGCCATGGACACCAGCCTCGCCACCGGCGGCCGGCCCGGCGAAGGGCCGGGCTACTTCGTGGAGCCGACGCTCGTCGACGATCCCCCGGAGTCCTCGCGGATCGTCCAGGAGGTCAGAAGATGGACCAGCCGGTGTGGGTGGTGAGGGTGTCGAGAGCGGTGATGCCGGCGATGGAGTTGCCGTGGGTGTCGAGGGCCGGCCCCCAGGTGCAGAGGGTGCCACGGCCGGGGATGACGGCGAGGATGCCTCCGCCAATGCCGCTCTTGGCGGGCAGGCCGACGCGGTGGGCGAACTCGCCCGCGGCGTCGTAGGTGCCGCCGATCAGCATGACGGCGTTGACGCGCTTGGCCTCGCTGCGGGTGAGCAGTCGGGTGCCGTCGGCGCGTATGCCGTGCCGGGCCAGGAACCCGGCGGCGAGGGCGAGGTCGCGGCAGCTCATGGTGAGGGCGCACTGCCAGAAGTAGTGGTCGAGGACGTCCGGGACGGGGTTGTCGAGGCGGCCGTGGTCGGCGAGGAGGTGGGCGAGGGCGGCGTTGCGGTGTCCGTGGTGGCTCTCGCTCCAGGCGACCTGGGCGTCGAAGTCGATGTGGGGGTTGCCGCTTTCGGTGCGGAGGAACTCGCGCAGGGTGCCCCGGGAGTCGCCGGTGAGGGTGAGCAGCCGGTCGGTGATCACCAGCGCGCCGGCGTTGACGAAGGGGTTGCGCGGGATCGCGTTCTCACGTTCCAGCTGGGCGAGGGAGTTGAAGGGCGACCCGGAGGGCTCCTTCCCCACCCGGGTCCACAGGGTGTTTCCGTCGGCGGCCAGGACTAGGGCGAGGGTGAACACCTTGGAGATGGACTGGATGGAGAACGGGACCTGCCAGTCCCCGGTGCCGCGTGGTGGTTTGCGGGTGCCGGTGTCCGCGATCGCGAGGCCGAACTGGTGGGGGTCGACGGCGGCGAGGGCCGGGATGTACTGGGCGACGGTTCCCTCGGCCAGGACGGGGTGGACTGCGTCGTTGATGCGTTCGAACAGGTTCTCGTAGTCCATGCCGGTCCCCCTCCGCGGGCAGGACGCCGTTGTCCGGCCCGGCATCAGCATGCGCCGGGGAGCTCGTGGGGGGAAGAGCGCCAATCGGAGAGGAGAGGTCCGATTTCCGACTATGGTGACGTTCGGATACATCGCATTACCGGAAAGTGACGGACGTCGGATGGCGGATCACCTCACCCAGAACCACAACGCCCCCTCCCCGCGGCCGCCGGGCCAGGAGAACGCCCCGCAGGGGGACATCGCGGCACTCCACGGAACCGTCGTGAAGTGCATGGGCCGCACCTACCAGGTGACCGTGCCGGACACGGCCGCGGCGGTCACCATCACCGACGTCACGGACATCACCCGCCCCGCCCTGCTCGGCACCGCACTGCCCGACGACGCGGGAACCTGGCAGGTCAGCACCGCCCGTCAGCCGTGCTCCACCCGAGCCCGGGACCTGCTGCACGCGGCAGCCCTCCTGCACGAAGCCGCCTGCCCACGACCCCGGTGACCAGTTCAGAACGAACTCGGCCCGGGGGCTGGAAAGTTGGGGTTCCCGGGCGGGAGCGTTCTGTTCGTGTCGGATGATCCGGCGCCTGATGGCTGGGGCTCAGCAAACAGCAACGGGCAGCGTCGTGTGTCTCGTCATGCCTGGTGGGGGCTGATGGCGGTATGCATGGCGGGGTTTTGCCGTCGTCTCGCTGATCCCCGGATCCTTCGCGATCTGGGCGATGGGGTCTGCCGGTCTCGGCGACGATCCGTACGGTGCTCGCGCGGAGCTCCGTACGGATCGTCGCCGAAGCGGATCAGCCGGCAGTCGGCAGCCGTCGCCGCTCCGCAGGTGTGGTCGCTCGGCACGATTCAGTTCATCAACTTGCAGAAGGGCTACGGCTACATCAATGACGCCGGACGTGCTCTCTTCTTCTCGACCGCCACCGTGTGGGGGAACTGGTGGAGCTTCTGCGGCGGCGAATCGGTGGAGTTCCAGGTTTCGGGTGATACCGCGGTCGACGTCCATCGGTTCCCGTCATGACTTCCCGTGGTCCGCTTCGCAGACAGGGCTTCGGCCAACTACGCCGAAGCCCTGACCGAAGGACGGGCCGCCGACGGCCCGCAGCTCATCCCCGTGCTCAGGAACGTACGGGCCCGGGGGCTCGTCGGCCGCCCCCGCACCGGGCACGCGGGTGTCGACTGCGAGCAGTGTCTCGACGTCCGACAGCCCGTGCGGGCTCTGCCGGACCACCGTCATGGCGAAGCACCTGAGGCGGTCGACGCCACTGGCCTTGCGGGCGGGCGGGCGGGCCGGTCAGGCCAGGTAGTGGTCGTGCCGGCGGTAGAGTTCCGCCCATTCCGGCTCGCTCATCGGACGTTTGTCGGCCGCTATCTCCGAGATTTCCTCGAAGAACGATTCGCGTGGCACGCCGGGTGCGAAGAGCATCAGCATCGAGGCCGGTTCGCCGGACTCGTTGCGGAAGCCGTGCACGGCGCCCTCCGGTACGTGCAGGAAATCACCCGCCTCGGCGTCGATCCATTGTTCGCCGTCATACAGGTTTATGGTCCCGGACAGGACGAAGAACGACTCGGACATGGTCCGGTGGAAATGCGGCGCAGGGCCTGTCGGTCGAGGCCCCATGTCCAATCGGTACAAGCCGAACACGTTCTTCGCGGAGGACGTGCTGGCCAGGTAGTGGACTTCCGTTCCCCCCGCGCCGATCAGCACGTCCGGCGCGGTGGTGCCGAAGCGGAACGTTGCCGTATTCTCGCCCGATTCACCCCAGTAGTGAGCCATTGGGTAGGACATGGCGAATTTCCCTTCGAGGTATTCGCGTGATTGGTCGGTAGTCCGTCCCCCGGTGACGAGAGCGACGTATGCCTGGCCGGCTCTCGACGTTGCCGGGCGGGGCGGCGGTGGTCGGCCCGGGCACGTCGAGCATGTCCGGAGCGCCCTGCGTGGCGTGAACCCGGCGAAAGGCCGACGGATTCACCGGTTCTTCGCCCGCCAAGGCCCCCAGGCGTCCGGAGGATCCGGCGGCCGGGCCGCCCGGAGGCTCCGGCAGCGCGATGACGCCCATGGGTCCACGGTGCGCCGAGGCGGCCGTCGGCGCACCCGCAGCCGGGCGGTGCCGTGGCGAGCGCGCACGGTGGTGGCGTCGACGGTCGACCGCCCCGGCTGTGGTCCGGCGGGGTGGAGGGGCGAACTCGACCCGGTCCTCGACGGTGATGCGGTGGTGGGAGGTCACGGCGTGCTCTCTCAGCGGGCGGACCACACCAAGGTGTGGTCACGCAACGGACGGGTGAGGTCGAACAGCAGGCGGTGGTGCCACATGAGGTGGTAGGCGACCGTCCCCGGAAAAGGCAGTTCGACGTCCGCCCTCCTTCGGATCTATCAAACTCAACGTTGCCCGGAGAGTGAACGCGTCATCCATGCCCTGCATTGTGCCTTGCCCCGGACGCCCCGTTCATGGAGCCCCAGCAGAATGCGGCGGCATGACACGCCCGGATGCTCCCAGGCGCCAAGATCTCTGCCCACTACTCTCAGCAACTCGACTGCGGTCATACTCGCCGGGCCGTCAGATGGGCTAGTTCGGATAAGCACGTGTCAGATGTTCGCTCCTCCGGCCGGACCCGGCACAACACGGTCGACCGGAGGAGATCCGCGACAACCTCATCGCCCGCACCGCCGAAGCCGAACGCGAAGGCTGGCTCGGCGAGGCAGAAGGGCTCCGCGTCAGCCTGGCCGGCGCCCAGGACAAGCTCACCCAGCTCGATCGAGGCCACGGGCAGCATGCAGCCGTGGACCTTGGCATTCCCGCCACACGTGGTGACCGATGAACCCACGAAGGTGGGCTGCCACATGGCCCTCGACCAAGGTCGAGAGCAAGTTCAAAGCAAGCGTGCATCAAATGCCCTTCAAAATACGATCAAGTGCCGCCCGGCCTGCGGGTCCCCAGTTCGGCTTACCGCCGGGGAGGCCCCGATCTCCGTTCTGCCCCATGAGCATCAGGAAGAGGCTCTTCATAGCGGCCAGCCCGCGGGCGCGCCGGATCGCCGCCTCATCCGCTCGCGCGTACATGTCGAAGAACCGTGAGGCCGTGCCCGCTGGTAGCAGCACCCATGCGGCAGCGAGGTCCCACGCCGGATCGCCGGCGAACATGTCACCGAAGTCGACGATGCCCGAGAGCGTTCCGTCCAAGACGACGACGTTCGCGGGATGGAGGTCGCCGTGCACCCACACCGGCGGGCCCTCCCACGCGGGCGCCCCAACGGCATCGTCCCAGACGGCTCGGACGTCGGCAGCGATGTCGTCGGGAGCAACGGCCTGGAGGAAGTTCCTGAAGCCGTCTGTGCAGTTCCTGGGGTGGGCTCCGCGGTCTGTGGCGAATGGCGCCTCGGCGGGCGCCTCCACATGGAGCGCCTGGAGGAAGCCCGCCAGCGTGTCGGCCGCATGAGTGCCGCGGCTGATCGAGCCGTGGTCCAGCGGCTCGCCGGGAACCCACGTCATCACGGTCCAGTGCTTGGGGAAGCGCTCGGACGGTTCGCCGAACCGCACCGGGGTCGGCACGGGGAGCGGCAGGCGCGGGGCCAACACGGGTAGCCACCGCCGCTCCTTCAGCTGGAGCTCCGGGGTGGGGTCCATGCGTTGCATGCGCACGGCCAACTCGTCCCCGAGGCGCCACATTTGGTTGCCCCAGCCGCCCGCCACCTCGCGGATGGTCAGCCCTGCAAGGTCTGGATGTTGCTCCTGCAGCAGGTCGCGGACCAAGTCTGCGGTGATCTCGATCTCGGTGTCGGTCATGCGAATTCACTGTACTGAGGCAGCAGGCGGAGTGGCAGATCGGAGGCTTTGTGACACGGAACGACCCCAAAGTTCAGAGAAGCCTGCCTGACCTGCCCGGTCTTCCTCACCGGACCGGAGTTCCTGCCCGAACTCCAGGCCCAGCGGCGACGGACGCTGACGCTCATCGACAACGCCAAGGGCTGCGGCCACCAGCGGGTGACCGAGATGAGCGAACAGGTCCTGACCAACCTCGACCGGATGATCATCGAACTCGAAGCCGACGGGCCGCAGGAGACCGCCGATGCGAGCTGACAACTCCCCGCACGTCGTCGCCGGCGCCGTCGAACCCACGGGAACCACCCGGACCGGGTGAGTCTCCACCAGCAGCGCAACCCGGTTTGGCGCTGACGGCTGCACCAGTCGAGGTCGGACAGTCACTCCCACCGCCTGTTGGTCCGGATGGCAATCGCTTGATCCTTGTCCACAGGCTTGGGGCAACAGAGTGGGTGGCAACGCCAGCTGGCTCCGCACCGGCCGGACGCCGATCCATATCCGTTACTCACTGTGGCGATCAACCGGCCACTGCACCGTTCACTGCGGTACTGCAGAAATGACTGCGCTGATTCATGCGCGACTGCACTCTTTGGTGCCGCTCGTTGGTGCCGCTCGACAACTCCTTCTCGTCCCCGACAAGATCGAGATGTCCTGCATCGCCTGGGACGAGGACGGGCACTTGCTCGGCGACGCGCTGCGCCGGGTCGCGGTCCCGGCGGCCGCGTACCGCCGGGACCGCGAGGCCGGTCTGGTTCAGGACGACAGTGTTTTGCTCGCGAGCACCGCCCCCTGGGCGTCGTACGCGACGAGCTTGATGCCGTCGAGCGGGTACGCCTTCGAGTCGCTGGGGGTCTTGCTGCTGGGCCCCCAGACGTAGCCGGTGGCGTAGCCCGGGGTGCCGGGAAGCGAGACGACGGTGGCCCAGTGTGCCTGGCCGTCCAGCTCGATGGTCATCCGGGCCACCTGTCCGGGCCCGTGGTAGACGAGGTTGTACAGGCCCTCCTGGTACTGCGGGGGGGACCCGTAGTACTGCATGGTGATCTCGGTCGTGCTCTCCGTCCAGGAGTACCCGCTGCACCCCGGACCGCTTCGGTACGCCGGAGCGTCGTGGATGCAGATCTCCCGGTCCTTCAGCTGCATCCACCAGTCCGGGCGGCCCAGCGGCAGTTGCTGGCCGGGCTCCACCACCACGGTCTCGGGAGCCGGCTCCGCCGGTACCAGCGGGGCTTGCGAGGCCGGCCCGACGGCCTGGACCCCGTGCTGCGCGGACAGTACCGCACCCGTACCGGCCACCACGGCGAGCGCGGCCACCACAGCCGACGCGCCCATCGCCACCCGGCGCCCCCGCCGCTGCCGGCGCACCTGAACCCGCACGGGCCCGGCAGACCAGTCCGCCACCGCGACCCGGGCCGCCTCGTCCCGCAGCGCGCCGCGCACCATGTCCTCGGTGTCCATCACCTGTTGCCTCCGTTCGTGCCGTCGATCGTTGAACCGGTGTCCGCCGCGTACGGGGCCAGCGCCGGGTGGCCGCGCAGTTTCGCCAGGCCTCGGCTGGCCTGGCTCTTCACAGTGCCCAGCGAGCAGCCGAGCACCTCGGCGACCTGGTGCTCGCTCATGTCCTCCCAGTAGCGCAGGACCACCACGGCCCGCTGGCGCTGCGGCAGTTGCGCCAGCGCCTGGAGCAGCGCCGAGCGCTCCTCGACATCGTGGTGGCCACCGCCCGCGGTGTGCGCCTGATCGGGCAGGACGGGCATGAGCAACTGCCTGACCCGGCGGCGCCGGTGACGGCTCAGGTTGTTGTTCACCAGGGCCCGGTGGATGTAGGCGTCCGGTTCCTCCAGGCGGTTGATCCGGGACCAGTTCCTGAAGACCTTCGCGAAAGTCGCCTGCACCACGTCCTCGGCCTCGTGGTAGTCGCCTGTGAGCAGGTAGGCGGTGCGCACCAGCCGCCGCCAGCGCGTGGCGGCGAACCCCTCGAAGTCAAGCTCCCGCAGGCCGGGGCCGCCCGCGGAAGCCGGTGCCGTGACGGGCCGAGGCCGGTCCTCCACGGGGATGTGCAATACGCTCACGGTCGTCCAGTTCCTCTTCGCGTCCTGGCGACGACCCGACCGGACCATCGCTCTGCCCTACTCACCGCCGCGCCGCCGCAAGGGTTGCACGCCGGCGCCGAATCACCTGGGCGTCGAGCACGGGGCCCGCGAAGGCTGCCGTCCGCGAGAGGACGGACAGCGCCCGCAGCACTGTCGATCGCGTACCCGAAAACAGGGGGATCTCTGTAGGTCAGGCGGATTCGACCGGTTCGAGACGGACGGCCGGTCCGACGCCGTCGGCTTCCTTGACCGTGCGGCGTACGGCTCGTTCGGGGCCACGTCGGGTGACGTGGTCGGCGCCGAGGCCGGCGCCCGCCGACGGTGGGCCGACTCGGGGCGCGGCGCACCTCGACTTGATAGGCAAGTGACAGCTTGCCTATCCTGTGGTGGTGGCCGACGACCTCTTCAAAGCCCTGGCCGACCCGACCCGCCGCACCATCCTCGACGAGCTCGCGGAGAAGTCCGGACAGACACTGTTCGAGGTCTGCTCGCGACTGAGCGTGAAGCACCGGCTCGGCATCTCGCGCCAGGCGGTCTCCCAGCACCTCGCCGTGCTGGAGGCCGCCGGGCTCGTCGAGACCAGGCGGGAGGGCCGCTACAAGTTCCACGACCTGAACACGGAACCGCTGCGGCAGATCGCCGAGCGATGGCCCTTGCCCGACGCACCCGGACCGCAGGAGAGCACTCCATGAAGATCCATCTGACCAGCGTCTTCGTCGACGACCAGGCCAAGGCCCTGCACTTCTACACCGAGATCCTCGGCTTCGTGAAGAAGTACGACGTCGACATGGGCGGGGGCGCCCGGTGGCTGACCGTCGTCTCGCCCGACCAGCCCGGCGGCACCGAGCTCCTCCTGGAGCCCTCCGGCCACCCGGCCGTCAAGCCCTACCGCGACGCGCTCGTCAACGACGGCATCCCGCTCGCCCAGTTCGCCGTCGACGACGTGAAGGCCGAGTACGAGCGCCTGCGCGGCCTCGGCGTCCGCTTCACCCAGGAGCCCCTGGAGCTGGGCCCCGTCACCACCGCCGTCTTCGACGACACCTGCGGCAACCTGGTCCAGATCGCGACACAGCCCCGGTAAGCGGTCGGCCACCTGCGGGACTCGGCCACCCCGGCGCGATAGCGATCTCGGCCGCCGGTTCGCTACCGTCGGTGCTGCGCAGACCGCCCTCACGCTGGGCTTGGCCTGTCGCAGGAGGGGTTGGGCGGCCGCTGCGGCGGACATCCCGATCGTCACACAGGGGGACGACGGCCGGCACCGGGGCTCCGACCGGGCCGCAGGCGCGGAGGCCGGTCACGGAGAGCCTCAGAAACGAGAACCGTTTCCAAAAACCCCGCCATTGATCGGTCAAGGTCTGGCGGAACGCGGCCGTGGCGACCGCCCGCTCCGCCAGGGTGGGCGCCATGAGACTCCTGAACTCCCGTCCTGCCCGGCGTGCGGGCCGAACGCCGTTCCGCGCGCTGCCGCTGATCGCGCTGGTCGTGGCCGGCGCGGTGATATCCCTCGGCACGGTCGTCCCGGCCGCGGCCGCGACCGCCCGGGTCGACCTGAACGTCCTCGTCGTCACCGACGGCAACCCGTGGGTCGAGGGCATCCGCAAGCAACTGGTCTCCGAGGGCGTACCGACCACCGTGGTCGACCTCACCAGCAGCAACCGCGTCACCCTCACGGCGTCCTTCCTCGCCGACGCCCTGGCCGACGGCACGCCGCACGGCCACTTCGAGGGCGTCGTCCTGCCCAACGACGCGCCGAGCCAGCTCTCCGCCGCCGAACTCTCCGCCCTCACCGGCTACGAGCAGGCCTACCACGTCCGACAGGTCGACTCCTACGTGTGGCCGGGCGCCAACACCGGTCTGAGCACGCCCGCGTGGACCGGTTCGCTCGACGCGACCGCCGCCACCGCGTCCTCCTCCGCCCGGGCCGACGCCTTCCGCTACCTCAACGGCCCGGTGCCGTTCGAGGGCACCGCGGGCGGCAGCGGCTCGTACGGCGCGCTGGCCACGCCGGTGCCCGACAACCCGGCCACCGGCTCGCACTTCGAACCGTTCCTCACCGAGACGGTGCCCGGCACCTCGACGCAGGGCGTGCTCGCGGGCGTCTACACCGGCAACGGCCGCCAGCAGTTGGTCCTCACCTTCGCGTACAACTCCTACCAGCAGCAGTTCCGGCTGCTCGCGCACGGGATCGTCGACTGGGTGACGAGGGGCGTCCACCTGGGCTACTGGCGCAACTACTTCTCGGCACACATCGACGACCTGTTCAACGCCAACTCCCGGTGGAGCCAGAGCGGCAAGTGCACGCCGGGCGAAGGCGACTGCGCCGCCGGCGTACCGGACACCACGCCCATCCGGATGGCCGCCGCCGACGTCACCGACACGGTGAACTGGCAGCAGCAGAACGGTTACACCCTGGACTTCCTGTTCAACGCCGGCCCGGGCGTCGAGTACCGGCAGGAGCAGGGCGGCGACGACCCGCTGAGCGACGCGCTGCTGGCGAACAAGAACAACTTCCGGTGGGTCAACCACACCTACGACCACCCCTTCCTGGGCTGCGTGCAGGACTTCTCGGTGATCCCCTGGCGGTGCCGGACCGACGCCTCCGGCGCCATCGAGTACGTCGACCAGCCCACCATCAGCTCCCAGATCACCCAGAACATCCAGTTCGCCCAGGCCAACGGCCTCCCGTTCCGGCCGAACGAACTGGTCGCGGGCGAGCACTCCGGCACCGTGATGCTGCCGCAGCAGCCCGACGACAACCCGAACTTCCTGGCCGCGCTGAGCGCCGCCGGCATCCAGTGGCTCGGCGTCGACGCCTCCCGCGAGACCGGGCAGCGTCAGATCGCCTCCGCGCTCGGCACCCCGCGCCACCCGGTCAACGTGTTCTACAACGTCTCCACCCAGGCCGACGAGGTGAGCGAGTACAACTGGCTCTACACCTCCAAGGCGAACGGCGGCAGTGGCAACTGCGAGGCCAACCCGGCCACCACGACCTGCATCGCACCGCTGGACGTGAACACCGCCTGGTCGAGCTACGTCCTGCCGCTGCAGGTCGGGATCACCCTCGGGTACGTGCTGTCCAACGATCCGCGGCCCTTCTTCATGCACCAGTCCAACCTGACCGACGACAAGCTGGCCCTGCAGACCCTCAGCGGCATCCTGTCCACCTACCGCACCTGGTTCACCGCGGACACCCCGGTGGTCAACCAGACCCTCACCGACTCCGGGACGGTCCTCCAGCAGCAGGCCGGCTGGCAGCAGGCCCAGAACGCGGGCTCGGTCACCGGCTACGTCCAGGGCGGTGTGGTCACCCTCCAGGGGGCCTCCGGCACCGCCGTGCCGGTCACCGTGCCCGCCGGCACCACCGTCACCGGCGGCGGTTCCTTCGGTGCCGCGTACGGCGGCGAGCAGTCCGCGAACACGACGCTCGGCGCGACGGCGACCGCACTGACGCTGCCCGCGAACGTGTTCGGCACGGTGGCCGACTCGACCCCCACCGGCCCGGGCGCGGAACTCGCCTCCTACGCCAAGGGCTCCCCGCACGACGTGCGCCGCAGCGGCGACGCCGTCGTCATCACCGACCCGACCGGCACCCACGTCCTGCCGAAGCTCGCCGGCGAGCCGCAGGAGCAACTGCACGTCGGCGACCACCACCACAACCCGTACAACGCCGTCCCGAAGGCACCGGCCAAGAAGTAGCCCGCACCCCGTGCCGCGGCGGCGGGCCCCCCCCGCGCGCCCCCGCCCCGGCGGGCCGCCCCCCCCCGCCCGCCCGGGGGCGGGCCGCCGGCGGGGCGGAACCCGCGCGCCCGCGCAGCGCCCCCCCGCCCCGCCCGGGCGGGGCCGTCCCG
>NZ_JBIVAX010000039.1:0-85069 GCF_044745805.1 Kitasatospora sp. NPDC086801 | reverse complement strand
CCGCCACCTGCCACAACGCCCGTTGCTCACCGGCAGGAGCGGCCGAAGCCGCTCCCACTGGCCGTCAGTCAGATCACCCCTACTCCCCATAGTCGCATCAACGACTCAAGTGATCGGCAGGACACGGCCTAGGACCAGGACCAGGACCTGCACCCAGGGTCAGGGTCAGGGGTTCTCCCGGTGCCGCCACCGCACCGGGTCGGCGGTGCCCGCCGCCGACGCGCCGACTTCCGGCGCCCCGGTCCGCGCCAGCGGCCGGTAGTCGGCGCACGACAGGACGAGCATCTCGTTGTCCCCGGGCTGGAATTCGTAGTCCACCCGCTGCGCGTGGCTCGGGATCCCGAGGGTGTCCAGGTGCCGGCGCAGCCCGTCCAGCGCCCCGTAGCGGACACCGGTGTCGTACACCATGACCGGGAAGAGCCGGACTTCGCGGCGGGCGATCCGGGCGAGTTCCAGGAGGGCCGCCAGGTGGAAGTCCTCGTCCAGCCGGTTGCCGTACGAGAAGAGCAGGTGCGAGCTGAGGACCAGGTCGAAGGAGTCGTCGGCGAAGGGGAGTTCGGGCAGTGAGCCGGCGACGTAACGGTCCGGGCGAGCGGCGATGTCGGCCTGGAAGTCACGGGCGTTGGCGATCCACTGCCGGGTGAGGCGGTCGGGGTCGCCGTACCACGTCCAGACGAAGTCCGATGCCTCTCGGACCAGTTGGTCGCGCTTGTGCCGGGTCTCCCGTTCGACGAGGACGCCGAGGTCCTCCCGGTGGTGGGCGTACTCGCGGTCGACGGCCACCGCGTCGATGCCGCGCCGGCCGGCCTCGGCCGTGAAGCTGGCCGCGCCGCCCGGGCAGTCCAGGATGCGCCGGCCGGGGGCGAGGTCGCCGTCGGTGAGCGCGAACATCGCGCGGTACTCGTCGAAGCAGCGTGCGCTGACCAGCACGGTTCAGCCCCTCCCGATGTACGGCATGGTGGTGGGCAGGACGGTCAGGGACTGGACGTTGGTGTCCGGCGGCATCGAGGCCATCAGCAGGACGGCCTCGGTGAAGCGTTCCACCGGGATGGTCGCCTCGACCGCCATCGTGCCGTCCGCCTGCATGGCGGCGGGCTGCGGGCCGCCGTCGACCGGGGTGACGTTGCCGACGTCGATCTGGCCGACCGCGATGCCGTACGCGCGGCCGTCCAGGGAGAGCACCTTGGTGAGGCCGAGGACGGCGTGCTTGGCGGCCGTGTAGGCGATGGAGTTGGGCCGCGGGACGTGGGCGGACGGCGCGCCGTTGTTGATGATCCGCCCGCCTTGCGGGGACTGGGTGCTCATCACCCGGAAGGCCTCGCGGGCGCAGAGGAAGCCGCCGGTGACGATGGTGTCCAGGACGCGGTTCCAGTCCTCGAACGGGGTCTCGGTGATGGGTCGGCGCGGGGCGGCGGCGCCGGCGTTGTTGAACAGCAGGTCGACCCGGCCGAAGCGGTCGCGGACGGCGTCGAACAGCGCGGCGACCTCCTCCGGGTGGCGGATGTCGGTCGGGACGGCCAGCACCCGGGCGGGGTCGACGTCCGCGAGGGCGATGGTCTCCTGAAGGGCGTCCTTGCGCCGCCCGGCCAGTGCGACGGACCAGCCGGCGCCCAGCAGGGCCAGTGACACGGCCTGGCCCAGCCCGCTGCCGCCGCCGGTGACGACGGCGGTCCGCCCGTGCGGCGTCTGCGCGCTCCCGGTCACAGGTCCTCCGTGTTCATCCAGATCCGCAGCATCCGCCGGGAGTTCGGCCCGGGCTCGTCCACGTAGGGCGAACGCCCGTGCAGGACACGGCTGTTGCGGATGATCAGCAGGTCGCCGGCGGCCATCGGGAGGCCGAAGGCGATCTCGGGCCGGTAGAGCACCTCGTCGAGCACGCCGAGCGCGTCCCACTGACGGTCCGTCAGTGGCGGGCCGCCGCGGTCGGGGGACGAGCGGACGGTGCGGGTCTGGTAGTAGCAGGCGATGGTCCCGTCCTTCTGGGTGTAGAGGATCGGGGAGACCACGATCTGGGGCCCGGCCCGTCCGGTCCGGTCGAAGGTCCAGTCCTCGGTGAGGGTGGCGAGGGCGTCCGGCCGCTCCCGCCCGATCAGGTCGTAGACGTGCCGCGCACTCGCCAGCTTGGTCAACCCTCCCCCGTGGTGCGCGGGTTGGATGCAGAGCAGGACGAGCAGGTCGCAGGTGTCGCAGTGGAAGCCGAGTTCGGTGTTGCCGTCGCCGTCCTGGTCGCGCAGCACCTGGGTGAGGTCGCCGCGCCCGTTCTGCGGGACGATCCGGCCGAAGTCCCGCAGCAGGAAGGAGAGGGCGGCCGTGACGTCCTCCTCCGGGGCGGTCGGGTCCATCAGCCCGGCGACGTGGGCGAGGCCGACGGAGCGGGCGCCGCCCTGGACGAACGCGCGCAGCTTCGCCCGGACCGGCTCGGCCGCGCCCCACCGCTCGGCCCGTGCGTCCGCCCAGAGCAGTTGCCGTTCCCCCTCGTCGAGCGGGAGCGACCACAGCTCCCTCCGTTCCTCCAACTCCTCGCTGCTCCAACCGATTTCGGACACCGTGTTGTCGTACATGTGCGGAACCACTCCTCTCTACCGCTCGGCGGCGGCCGCCGCCACCGCCTTGGACCAGAGCGCCAGCGCCTCGTCGACCTGCCCGGCCGTGACGGTCAGCGCCGGGATCATCCTGACCACGTTGAGGTGGACGCCGCAGATCAGCAGCAGCAGGCCGAGGTCGGCCGCCGCCTGCTGGGCGCGCTTGGCGGTGTCCGGGTCCGGGGAGCCGTCCGGGTGGCAGAACTCGTTGCCGATCATCAGCCCGGGGCCCCGGACGTCGGCGACGCCCGGCGCTCCGGCGGCGACCGCCCGCAGGCCGTCCAGCAGCCGCGATCCCTGCTCGGCGGCGTTGTCGACCAGCCGCTCGTCCCGGATGACGTCCAGCGTGGCCAGCGCGGCGGCGCAGGCCACCGGGTTGCCGCCGTAGGTGCCGCCCTGCGAGCCGGGCCAGGCCCGCCGCATCAGGTCGGTCGGCGCGGCGATCGCGGACAGCGGGAAGCCGCTGGCCAGGCCCTTGGCGGTGATCAGGACGTCGGGCACCACGCCGTCGTGGTGCAGGTGGGCCCAGAACCGGCCGGTCCGGCCGAAGCCGGTCTGGATCTCGTCGACGACCAGCAGGATGCCGTGCCGGTCGGCGCGCTCGCGCAGCCCGGCGAGGAACCCGGCGGGCGCGGGCACGTAGCCGCCCTCGCCGAGCACCGGTTCGACGAACATCGCGGCGGTCTCGGAGGGGGCGCTGACGGTCGCGAGCACCTGGTCGAGTCCGCGCAGGGCGTGCTCCACGGCCTGCGCCTCGCTCAGCCCGAGGCTCAGACCGAGCCGGAAGGCGTCGGGGAACGGCGCCACCGCGACACCGGGCATCACCGGGCCGATGCCCGCGCGGAAGCGGCTGCCGGCCGTGGTGAGCGCGGCCGCGCCCATGGTGCGGCCGTGGAAGGAGCCCTCGAAGACGATCACGTTCTGCCGGCCGGTGGCGTGCCGGGCGAGCCGCAGCGCCGCCTCCACCGCCTCGGTGCCGGCGGTGGCGTAGAACAGCGAGTCCAGGCCGGGCGGCAGCACCTCGCCGAGCCGCTCGGTGAGGGTGAGCAGGGGGTCGTGCAGCACGGTGGTGTACTGGCCGTGGATCAGCCGACCGGCCTGCTCGCGCACCGCCTCCACCACGCGCGGGTGGCAGTGGCCGGTGCTGGTCACCCCCACGCCGGAGGTGAAGTCGAGGTAGCGGCGGCCGTCGGCGTCGAAGAGGTGGAGCCCTTCGCCGCGGGCGGCGACGACGGAGGTGGCCTGCTTGAGCACCGGGGAGAGCTGGGACACGGGGTCCGCCTTCCATGGGTCTGGGTGAACGGGGCGGTGGCGCGGCGCGGCCCACGGGGCGGCGACGCGGCGGACGGGTCAGCGAGACGGACGGGTCAGTGCGACGGGCGGGTCAGTGCGACGGGCGGGTCAGTGCGACGGGCGGGTCAGTGCGGCGGTGCGACGGGCGGCAGGTAGCCGGCCTCGGCGGCCCGGGTGAGCGCGGCCGACCACCACTGCGGGGTGGGGGCGGCGAACCGGACGCCCAGCCGGTCCAGCACGGAGGTGGTGTACGCGCGGTCCACGACGACGTTGCGCTCCTCCTGCAGGGACCACGCGGCGGCCAGCCCCGCCGCCTTCGGGTGGTCGCGTTCGGCCCGGGCGATCGCCGCCGCGAAGGCCTCGTCGTCGGTGAGCCGGACGGGGTGGCCGTGGCCAGCGAGCCAGCGGACGAGTTCGTCGTGCGGTGTCTCGTGCGGGCTCTCGACGTGGTAGGCGCCGGGCGCGGCGTACGGGTCCAGCGCGATCGCGGCGATCCCGGCGGCCACGGTGTCGACGTAGGAGAACGCGTAGGTGGTGCGCGGTCGGCGCGGGGCGGCGCCGGCCAGCAGGTAGCCGCGGATCAGCTGGTAGATCCGGTTGTCGCCGATGTTGGCCTGGAAGGCGCCGGTGTGGCTGTGCGCCGCGATGTGGCCGCTGCGGTACAGGTAGGCGGCCCGCCCGGTGGCCGCCCAGGCGCGGACGGTCTGCTCGGCGGCGAACTTGGTCCGCTCGTACGGGGTGCGGAAGTGCTGGCCGATCCGCAGGTCGGCCTCGCTGAAGCGGCGGGGCGGGCCGTCCACGCCGCCCGCGACGGCGAGCGTGGAGACGTGGTGGACGCGGGCCGCCGGGGCGTGCTCGTCGATCCAGCCGAGCAGCCGCCGCACCGCGGTGTGGTTGGTCCGCTCCAGGTCGTCGGGCGAGGCCACCAGCCGGACGTCCGCGGCGGCGTGCACGACGAGCTGCGCGCCCTGGGCCCACGCCAGTCCGGCCCGGGACAGGCCCAGCCCCTCCCGGTCGATGTCCCCGGCGACGACCCGGACCCGGCCGTCGTCGGCGCCGATGCCCAACCGCCGGACGGCGCTGGCGTCGTGCTCGGCCCGGACCAGGCAGGTGACCTGGGCGCCCCGCTGGACGAAGGCGTCGAGCAGGTGCCGCCCCAGGTAGCCGGTGGCACCGGTGAGCAGCACCCGGGCGGGTTCGCGCACCGTGGTACGGGCCGCCGGCGCGGCGGGTGCCCGGGTGCCGGGATGGAGCAGTTGGCCGGAGGTCGACAGTGGCACCCGGACCGGCGGCGCGGCGCCGCCGACACCAGCGCCAGCACCAGCACCAGCCTCGACGGCCACCGTCGCGGCGAAGGCGGCGACGATCCGCTCGGCGGCGGGGTGCGGCAGGCCGGGCCACCCGTACACCAGGTCGGCGACCAGCCGGTTCTCCACGATGCGGGCGGTGAGCCGCAGGTCGTACAGCGGGTCCCCGCCGGCGCAGCGGGCCACTCCGGCCTGCTCGTCCGCGACGGTCCAGTCCAGTGCGGGCTCGTCGGGCAGCCGGAAGGTGCCGAGGAAGTTGAACCCGGCGGCGGGGCGGGTGCCGGGTGCGTCCATCGCCTGGACGGGGGCCTCGCGCAGGCGTTGCGCGGCCGCCCCGGGTCCGCCTGCCGCCTCGACCACCAGCCGCTTGACGGCGGTGAACCAGCCGACGGTGTCCAGGAATTCGCCCGGGTCGCCAGCGGTGTCCCGGCCGTGGGTCTCCACCTCGACGGGCAGTCGCGGGTGGCCGCTCCAGCCGGTCACGGCGTCGGCGAAGGCGGCCAGCAGGAAGGCCTCCAGGCCGGTCCCGCCACCGTGGCGGCCGACCAGCCGGGCGGTGCCGTCCTCGTCGAGCGTCCAGCCGACCGTCGCGGGCTGCGCGCGGACCACGGACTCCGGCGCGGACGCCGAGGACGGCGGTACGGGCTCCGAGGGCGGCGGCGCGGCGGCGGCCCACTGGTAGAAGTCCGGGGTCGGCGGCAGGTCGGCCGGCTTCTGGTCGAGCGCCGCCCGGTAGGCGTGGGCGAGGTCGTCCAGCAGGATGCGCCAGGACAGCCCGTCGACCACTAGGTGGTGCGCGATCAGGGCGAGCCGGTCGTCCGTACCGGGCGGGCCGGTGAACAGGTGGGCGCGCAGCAGCCGGCCGGCCAACGGGTCGAGGCTGCGGTGGAGTTCGGTGCAGACCCCGGCGACGGTCTCGGCGATCGGGCCCGTCGCGCGCGGGATCCGGGAGAAGGACAGCGGGTCGAGGTCGGCCACCGGCCGGGGTGCGTCGTAGCCCTCCGGTGAGAGGGGCCGCCGCAGCGCCGGGTGGCGTTCCAGGACGGCCGCGAGGGCGGTCGAGAGCGCGGCCGGGTCGACGGCCCTCCGACAGCGCAGCAGGACGGACTGGTTCCAGTGCCGCAGGTCGTCGACGGACCGCTGGCGGTACAACCACCGCTGGGCCGGGGCGAGTCGGCTCCCCCGGTCAGCGCCATTCCGCTCGCCCGAAGCGGAGCCCGAAGCACCGACCTGAGCACCGCCCTGGGCACCGACCTGAGCCGGAACGGACGCGGCGACCGTCGCGGCGGCGGCCAGGCCGTGCGCGGTCGGGTGCCGGTAGAAGTCGTCGTAGTGGACCCGCAGGCCCGACCGGCGCAGGAAGGCGACGGTGCGCATGGCGAGGATGGAGTCCCCGCCGAGGCCCAGCACATCGGTGTGCGGCCCGATCGCGGGCAGGCCCAGCGCGGCCGCCCAGAACCCGGCGATCGACCGGGCCAGCGCGTCCCCGTCCGAGGACGGCCCCGACTCCGCCCGGGCCTCGACCAGTTCGGCGACCAGCTCGGCCAGCCGCTCCCGGTCGAGCTTGCCGTTCGGCCCGACCGGGAACTCCGGCAGTGTCAGGATCGGCTGCGGCACGGAGTAGCCGGGCAGCCGGTCGCGCAGGTAGGAGCCGATCCCGGCCAGCCCGGCACCGCCGGTCGATAACCGTACGGCGGCCAGGAGTTGGTTCCCCACGGCGGTCTCCCTGACCAGTACCGCGGACCGGGCGACGCCCGGGAAGCCGTCCATCGCCCGCTCGATCTCGGCGAGGTCGACCCGGTAGCCCCGGATCTTGACCTGGCGGTCCACCCGGCCCAGGAAGACCAGGCTCCCGTCCGCCCGGCGTCGACACAAGTCACCGGTGCGGTACAGGAGTTCACCGTCGCGGCGGACGAAGCTGCGCGCCGTCTCGGCGGGCCGGCCGAAGTAGCCGGCGCTGACGCCCCGGCCGCCGATCAGCAGTTCCCCCACCGCGCCGTCGGGCACCGGCCGCCCGTCGCCGTCCAGCAGGGTGAGCAGCACCTCGCCGATCCCGGTGCCGATCGGCACGGTCGGCTCCTCGGCCGGCAGGTGGCGGGCCGTGGTGGCGAGGAAGCAGGTGGCGCCGACGGTCGTCTCGGTCGGACCGTAGTGGTTGACCAGCCGGGCGGTGACCCCGGTGTCGAGCAGGGCGGCCGCGAGCGGGCGCGGCAGCGCCTCACCGCCGAGCAGCACGGTGTGCAGGGGCGGGGCGTCGCCGGGCCGGCCCTCCAGCAGGGCGGTCAGGTGCGAGGGGGTGGTCTTCAGCACGGACACCCCGGCGCGCCGCAGCGACGCCCAGAACGCCTCCGGATCGCGCACCTCGCCGTCCGGCACCACGTGCACCGAGCCGCCGACCGCGAGGGCGAGCAGCCAGGCGGTGTGGCCGAGGTCGGCGGCCAGCGTGGTGACGTGCGCGATGCACGGGGCGTCGGCCTGGGTGAAGCCCAGCCGGTCGGCCAGCGCCCGCGCGTAGTGCACCGCGTTGGCGTGGGTGACGGCCACCGCCTTGGGCTCGCCACTCGACCCGGAGGTGAAGGACAGGTACGCGGGGTCCTCGTCCGCACCGAGCACGAGGTCACCGGCCGTACCGAGCGCGAGGTCGTCGGTCCCGCCGAGCACCGGGTCCCCGTCCGCACCGAGCACGAGGTCACCGGCCGTACCGAGCACGCCGCCCGGTTCGTCGGGAAGGCCGTCGGGCCCGGCCAGCCGGTCGACGTCCACCACCTCGGCCGGGTGGCCCTCCGGCCCGGGGAAGGCCGCCTCGGTGCTGAGCACCCGGCCGATCCGGACGGCCGCCAGCCGCCGGGCGAGGTCGGCCGCCGACCAGTCCGGGTCGGCCATCACCGCCGCCGCGCCCGAGCGCAGCACGCCGTGCAGCAGCACCAGCATGCGGGCGTCCCGGGGCCCGAGCAGGGCGACCCGATCGCCCGGGCCGGTGCCGGAGGCGGCCAGCCGGGCCGCGATCCGGCCCGCCGCGGTGTCGAGGGCACGGTAGTCGAGGGTGCGGTCGCCGTCGGTCAGGGCGGTCCGGTCCGGGTGGGCCCGGGCGAGCCGCCGCAGGAGCCCGGACAGCGATCGGGCGGACGGCGTGGACGACGATGACGTCGCTGAAGTGGCTGAGGTGGCTGAAGTGGACGGGGTGGCCGGAGTGGACGGGGTGGACCGGACGTGCTGCGTCGCGAAGGTCACTCCCGCTCGCCTCCCGTCCGGGCCGCCCGTCCGGCGCGGGCCGCCCCGGTCGCGTGCGGGTCCACGAGCCGGGGGTCGCCCGCGAGGAACCCGTCCAGGCGGGGCCGGTCGGGCAGGCGCCCGGCCAGCTCCCAGGCCAGCATGCGGTGCAGGCCGTCGATGTGGATCAGTCCCTCCCGGACCAGCAGGTCCGTGTAGTCGGAGTGGTCGACCGCGCCGGTGCTCAGGTAGACGGGGGTGAACGGGGCCCACCGCAGCAGCCGGAGCTTGGCCGCGCAGACCGGGTTCGCGGCCGACCACGCGGCCTCGTCGGAGCGGATGCGCTCGGCCGCCTCGGCCACCGTCAGGCCGGTGCGGGGCACGAGTTCGCGCGCGCCGCCCTCGCTCAGGTGCCAGGGCAGGACGACGCCGAGGACGTCCGGGCGCGAGAGCCGGACGCGCCACCAGCCGCCGGGGATCCGGCCGGCGCGTTCGAGGTTCTCCTCGCCGTCCCGGTTGCTGTTCGCCTCGTGGGTGCGATCCACCGGGTGGTCCCGCAGGTAGGCGTCGTGGACCTCGGTGCGGGCGGCGGCGGTGACGATCTCCACGCGATGCTCCTCAGGCTGTTCCGACGTACTCGGTGAAGTGCTGTTCCGCGAACAGCTCCGGCCACCGGCCCTCCGCCAGGCCCAGTTCGCGGGCCCGGGCGAGCATCTGCCGCCAGTGCGGCTTCACCGGGCGCCAGCGCGCCCCCACCTGGCAGTAGGACGCGTCGATGAAGTAGCGGGGTCGGCCCGGGCCGTCCGGCGCCGGTCTGCGGGTGTGGAACAGCGCCGAGTTGAGCAGCACGGTGGAACCGGGCGGGAGGCGGTCGATGACCACCTCGCCGGGCAGTTCGGCGGTGCCGTGATGGGCGTACGCCGTCTTTCCGACGGTACGCCGGTGCGAGCCGGGCAGGACGGCCAGGCTGCCGACCTTCTCGTCCAGGCCGCCGAGGTAGTGCAGCGCGTGGACCATCAGCAGCGACGGGTCGGCACGGTCGTTGGGCTCGCAGTCGTGGTGCCAGGCCTTGCCGGGGATCCCCGGTGCCTGGCGGTCGCTGTGCAGGTGGTGGAAGACGAAGGACGGCCCCATCAGACCGGACAGCGTCCGTAACAGCGGTGGGTGGGTGAGGAGTTCGCCGTGGGCCGGCAGTTCGAGTTCCAGCACCGGGGGCGGGCCGTGCCGGGCGGGGTCCGTGCAGGCGGCGATCGAGCGGGCCCGCAGGCCCTCGTCCACCCAGCGGTCCACCTCGGGGGCGAGTCTGGCCCCGAGCGCTTCCGGCACCAGGCCGGGCAGGACCAGGTATCCGGACTCCAGGAACTGGCGGTGTTGCTCGGTGTCTAGGGCTTCACGCCCTCCGGAAGTCTGCGTCACCGTACCGGCCCCCTCCTTCCGGGCGACGGAACGCACAGTCGGGCACGGCGGATCGGACCTGAACGGGTTCTATCAAACGCACGGGATCATCCAGACCTCGGGTGGCGCCGGGTTCGTCCGTCGTCGCCACAGCTGACACACGTTCACCACGAAAGGGCACGAGTTGATCACGCAAGGTAGTCCGCTGAGGAGTATGAACCGTTGTTCGTGTCCACCACAAGACCAAGACCGACTCCTGGACACCTTCCCGCCACCGTAACGTTCAGCTCCAGCCACCAATCGACTGGTTCCCCACCCGAAACTCCGGGCATCTTCCGCCCCGGTGATTCGCCGCTGGAACAGCGGATGCGGCACAGTGACGTCATGAGCGGCGACACCAGGAGTCACGAGAGCGCCGGGCGGGGCCCCGTGACCAGGCGCCGTCCGGTCCAGCAGCGCAGCCAGGAGCGGTACGGCCGGATCCTCGACGCCTGCGCCGGGCTGCTCGACGAGGTCGGCGCCACCGCGCTCACCACCAAGGAGGTCGCCCAGCGCGCCCAGGTGCCGATCGGCACCCTGTACCAGTTCTTCGCCGGCAAGGAGGACCTGCTGGCCGCCCTCGCCGGCCGCAACCTCGACCGGTACCTCCAGCGGCTCGACCACCGGCTGGCGACCGCCGCGCCCCTCGACCCGGCCGGGTTCACCGACCTCGCGGTGGAGGAGTTCGTCGCGATGAAGCGCTCGGTGCCCGGCTTCGGCCAGCTCGACTTCGGCCTCGCCGACGCGGCCGCCCCCGCCGGGCTGCGGGACGACCGGCACCTGCTCGACCCGGGCGTGGACAACAACACCGCCGTCGCACTGCGCCTGCAGGCGCTCGGCGGCGAGGTGTTCGCCACCGGCGACCCGGCGGCGCTCACCCTCGCCCTGCGGGTCGCCCTGGAGGCCGCCGACGCGGTGCTCAAGCTGGCCTTCCGCGGCGACCCGCAGGGCGATCCGGCGCTGATCGCCGAGTGCAAGCGGCTGGTCCGCGGCTACCTCGCGGAGCAGCCGCCCTCCCGCTGAGGCCGGTCCCGTCGGCCGCTCGGGTACCGGCCGTCCACCGGGGCCGGTACCGGCCGCCCCTCGGGTCCCGTCCGTCCGCGCCGTTGCGAGCCCGCCGCCGCCGCAGCACAGTGGAGAGCAGTGGAAAGCGGAACGGCCGCGGAGGCGGCCACCACGACCCGAGGAGCAGACCATGCACGCAGCGGTAGGTGACCAGCTCCACATCCACAGCAGGTCGGTGGGCATGTCGGACCAGAAGGGCGAGATCGTCGAGGTGCGCGGCACCGACGGCGAACCGCCGTACATGGTCCGCTTCGAGGACGGCCACGAGGGCCTGGTCTACCCCGGCCCCGACTGCGCCATCGAACACCGCGCGGCGGAGCGCTGACCGACGCCGCCACCTCCCCACCTCCCGCCGGGGCGAGGTGGTGAGGAGCGGTGTCCGCCCCCGCCACCCCGCCACCCCGCCACCCCGCCACCTCGCCGCCCGGAGCGCTCGCCGGCGCCGCCACGCTCGGCAACAACCTCGGCTGCCCGATCGGCCCGCAGCTCAGCGCAGCGGGATCACCTCGAACGGCACCGCGAACCGCACCCCGAGCCGGCTGCCCGCAGCCCGCCCGGAACCCTCCAGGAACTCGCGCGCGTCCGCCATCGCCCCGCCCAGCCCGCCCAGCCCGGCCAGGTACGCCTTGTGCTCCTCCAGCGAGGCCACGCCCCGGTCGAAGTGCCCGGTGGTGTCCACCGCGTGCCCCGACTCCGGCGAGCCCGCCGCCCACACCTGCCGCACCCCGTTCCACGGCTCGTGGCCCTCGGCCAGCAGCTCCCGGAAGACCCACCGGTTGCCGGCGTCCCGCGCCGCGTCCAGGGCGGCCCGCCCGACCGCGATGTGGTCGGCCTGGTTGGGGACGGTCCCGCCGTACGTCTCCCGGAAGTTGGCGGTGATCACGATGTCCGGCCGGTGCCGGCGCACCGCCCGGGCGATGTCCCGGCGCAGCGGCAGCCCGTACTCCACCACCCCGTCCGGGTGCCCGAGGAACTCGACCACGTCGACGCCGACCACCCGGGCCGAGGCGATCTGCTCCGCCTCCCGCAGCGGCCCGCACTCCTCGGGGTTCATCGAGTCGATCCCGGCCTCGCCGCTGGTGACCATCACGTAGACGACCTTCTTCCCCTGCGACGTCCACCGCGCGACGGCTGCGGCGCCGCCGTACTCCATGTCATCCGGGTGCGCGACGACGGCCAGCGCGGTCTGCCAGTCCTCGTCGACGGGCTGGTAGGGCTCGACGGCCTGCTCACTCATGGTGCTCGTCCCTCTCGGCGCGACTCGCGCTCATACGGTCATACGGTCGTTCCGCAGGCGACTCTAGAAGACCCCCCACATCGACGCGCCGTCAGACACCGGCCCAGGCCCGCGGGGTTGCCCCTGACGCACGGGTCAGGGGTTAGCGTCCGGGCACTCGCGGCGGATCGGCCGCCGCGACGGTTCTGGAGGAGTGCTGCGATGACGCTGCCCACGACGGCCCGGGTCGTCCGGTTGGTCGCCGAGCCCGGCGGGTTGCCCGGGCCCGGGGACTTCGCGGTGGTGGAGGAGCCGTTGCCGGCGCCGGGGGCGGGCGAGGCAGTGGTGCGCAACCGGGCCTTCCTGGTCTTCCCGGGCCTGCGCACGCTGATCGGGGGCGAGCTCACGGGGGCTCCGCTGCCGACGATCGCGCCCGGAGACGCGCTGTTCGGGCCGGCCCTCGGGGAGGTGCTGGCCGCGCCGGAGGGCGGGCCCCTTCGGCCGGGCGACCTGGTCACCCACCTGCAAGGGTGGCGGGACCTCGTGGTCGCGGACGCCGCGGGGCTCACGCCCGTCGACCCGGGCTTCCCGGATCCAGTGGCGCTGCTCTCCCCCGGCTCGGCCGGCTACGGCGGGCTGACCCGCAGCGCCGGGGTGCGCCCGGGGGACGTGGTGCTGGTGACCGGCGCGGCGGGCGCGGTCGGCACGGTGGCCGGGCAGGTCGCCCGGCTGCTGGGCGCCTCCCGGGTGATCGGCACCACCGGCTCGCCCGCCAAGGCGAAGCGGCTGACCGCCGAACTCGGCTACGACGCGGTGCTGGTGCGCGGCGAGCGGCCGTTCGCCGCGCAGCTGGCCGAGGCCGCGCCGGAGGGCGTCGACGTGCTGCTGGACCTGGTCGGCGGGGAGCAGCTGACGGCCGCCGTCGCCGCGGCCCGGCCGGGGGCCCGGTTCGCCCTGGTGGGCGCGCTGTCCGGGCAGTTGGCGCCGGAGCGGCGGGGCGGCAGTTCGCCGGCCCTGGTGGACGGCTTCCGGATGATCATGCTGGGCCTGACCCTGCGCGGCTTCACCGGGGCGGACCACCCGGATCTCGAAGCCGAGTGGCGGGAGCGGTTCGGCGGCTGGCTGCGCACCGGGGAGATCGTCTTCCCGTCGACGCGGGTGCCGGGCATCGACCAGGCGCCGCAGGCGTTGCGGAGGTTGTTCGACGGGGACACCTTCGGGGCGACGATCGTCGACCTCGCATAGCACCGGGGAGGAACGGCCATGCGGATCGGGGACGCGGCGGCAGCGGCGGGCACCACGCCCAGGGCACTGCGCTTCTACGAGCAGCGGGGGCTGCTGCCACCGCCGGCCCGGTCCGCCTCGGGCCAGCGCGAGTACGGGCCGACCGAGGTCGCCCGGGTGCGGGCGATCCGCCGACTGCTGGCCGTCGGACTGACCGTCGACGACCTGGCCAGCCGCCCGCACCGCCTGGACCTGCTCACCGAGGAGCCGCCGCGCCGCTGCTCGGACTCCCCCGGCCCGGAGACCTTCGCCCCGGTGGTCACCGCCCGGCTCGCCGCCCTGGACGCCGAGATCGCCCGGCTGACCGCGCTGCGCGGGCGCCTCGCCCGGCACGTCGCCACCGGGGGCGCGGACGCGCCGGGCTGACGCGGTCCACCGCCCGGAACGGCTCGCCCGGATCGCGGCTCGCCCGGAACGTCGCGACGGGGGAGGCGCGGCGTTCCGGGCGAGGTCTGTGGGGGGAGGCGAGCTAGCTCGCGTCCGGGGCGAGCCGGCCGTCGAGGGGCTCGGTGGTGCGGGGTTCCGGGGCGGGCCAGCCGATCCGGGTGGCGCAGAGCGAGACGACCGCGGCGGAGGCGGCGACGGCGGCCATGCCCCACACCAGGCTGGTGGCGCCGGCGATGAAGCCGATCACGGCGGGCCCGGCGAGCAGCCCGGTGGTGCCCATCGCGGCGACCAGGGAGAGCGCGTCCGAGCCCTGGCGGGCCGCGGCGACGTAGACGCACGGGGTGACCGCCGCGACGCCGAGGCCGACGCAGGCGAAGCCGATCAGGGTCGGCACGACGCCGCCGACCAGCAGGGCGAGGGCCAGCCCGGCGCCGGCCAGCAGGCTGCCGGTGCGCACGATCCGGCCGTCGCCGAAGCGGGTGCGCCAGCCGTCCGCGAAGATCCGGGCGAGCACCATCATCACCGAGACGACGGCGATGCCCATCGGGGCCAGCCCGGCGCCGGCGTTCACGACGTCCTTGAGGTAGAGCGCGGACCAGTCGTTCATGGCGCCCTCGGTGACGGTGCCGAACACCATCGCCAGGCCCATCCAGAGGGTCGCCGCGGCCGGGAGGACGAAGCGGCGGCGGTCCTTCTTCGCGGCCGACGCCTGCTCCGAGGCCTGCCCGTCCTCCGCGGCGGCCGGCGCGTCGTCCGTGAGCAGTCCGGGCCGGGCGACCACGACCAGCACCGCGAGCAGTGCGGCGGCGAGCCCGAAGTGCACGGCGAGCGTGCCGGTGAAGGCGGTGACGCCGGAGGCGAGCAGTGCGGCGAGCAGCGAGCCGGCGCTGAAGGTGGCGTGCAGGCGGGACATGGTGGTCCGCGCGTAGCGGGCTTCCAGCGCCGCGCCCTGGGCGTTCATCGCGACGTTCAGGCAGCCGACCGCGACGCCGTCGCAGAACAGCACCAGCAGGGTGAGCGGGTAGTTCGGCACCACGGACAGGGCGACCAGGACGACGCCGAGGGCGAGCGCGGAGAGCACGGACAGCAGGCGGGAGCCGAACCGCCGCATCAGCACCGCGACCAGCGGGAAGGACACCGCCGCGCCGACCCCGCAGGTCATCAGCAGCAGTCCGATCTGGGCCTCGCCGAGGTCGAGCCGGGTCTTCAGCGCGGGGATCCGGGAGACCCAGGTCGCGTACTGGAATCCGAGCAGGAAGAACAGTGCGGCGATGGCCAGTTGGGACCGGTGGAAGTCGTCGCGAACGGGGGACATGTGCATCAGCCCACTTCGGCTCTGGGTGGGAACCCGAGGGACGGGTCGGTGGAGGGGGGCAACGACTGGACGACGGCCGGGGCGGGGACGACGACCGGGGCCGCAGCGGCGGTAGGGGCCGGGACGACGACCGGGGCCGGGCTCAGCGGCATCGCCATGTAGAGCGCTTCGGAGCCGTAGCTCTCGGGCAGTCCGATCTCGGGGCGGGCGCGGTAGCCCAGCGGGGCCCACACCACCTGGGAGCCGCCGACGGCGACCAGGGACATGGTGCGGCAGCCGCGGTCCCGGGCGGTCTGCTCCAGGCCGCGCAGCATCCGGTGGGCCAGCCCGCGGCCGCGCAGGTGCTCGGCGACGACCAGGTCGTGGAGGTGCATGTTGGTGGCGCGGACGCCGCCGGCCTCGGCCCGGCCGAGGTCGGGGCACCGGAACAGCGGGTAGGGCAGGGCCAGCAGGTAGCCGCCGAGGCCACCGGCGTGCTCCAGGACGAAGCAGGTGTCGGGCGAGGCGCGGTGGCGGGAGCGCAGCGCCTCGCGGCCTTCGGACAGGCCGCTGGCGGCGTAGGCGCGCTCCTCCAGCGCGACGACGCCGTCCCAGTCCTCCTCCTGGAGCAGCCGGATGCGGATGTCGGTCATCTGTGGCTGCCTCCGTCCGCGTCGCCGGCGCCGCCGATGCAGGTGTAGGGCAGCGGCTCGAAGCCGTTGAACCCCCGGGTGGTGTAGGCGGTGGCGTAGGCGCCGCAGGAGTGGATCCAGACCGGTTCGCCGGAGGCGATCGCGCACGGGACGCGGACCAGGCCGTCCTCCTGGGCGTACGCGTCGTCGCTGTCGCAGGTGGGGCCGGCGACGACGGCGTTGACGAACTGGCCGCCGGGGTGGGTGGGGAATTCGAGCCGGTACTGGAGCTCGTCCATCTCGTACAGGCCGTTGAACTTGCCGCAGCTCAGGAACAGCCAGTCCTCGCGGGTGCCGTCGAGCTGGTGCCGGGAGGAGAGCCGGGCGACGTGGGCGCGGATGGCGCCGTGGTCGGCGACCAGGTGCCGGCCGGGCTCCAGCAGGAACTCCAGCGGCGCGGCGTTGACGGTGCGCAGCCGGTCCATGCCGTCGCGGATGACCGCGAACATCTTGTCCAGCGGCGGGTCGAGCGGGCGGCCGCGCCGGTCCAGGACGCCGAGGGCTGGCAGGCCGCCGCCGAGGTTGATCCGCTGCGGGGTGATGCCGCGCCAGTTGAGCGCCTCCAGGACGGCGGCGAGCGAGTCCACGGCGGCGCCCCAGGCTTCGGGGGTCATCTGCTGGGAGCCGACGTGCACGGAGAGTCCGTCCGGGGTGAGGCCGGCCGAGCGGGCGGCGTCCAGGACGCGCAGGGCGTCCTCCGGCGAGCAGCCGAACTTGCGGCTCAGGCCCCACAGGGCGCCGTCGCCGGTGGTGGCGACCCGGCAGAACACCCGGGCGCCGGGGGCGTGTTCGGCGATGGCGGCGACGTCCTCCAGGCTGTCGGTGGCGAAGTCCCGCACGCCCAGCCGGTAGGCCTCGGCGATGTTGCGGTCGGACTTGATGGTGTTGCCGTAGTGGATGCGGTCGGGGCTCACCCCGGTGCGCAGGGCCTGGGCGATCTCCTGGGGGCTGGCCGCGTCGAAGCCGGAGCCGAGGGCGGCGAGGCGGGCGAGCACCTCGTCCACCGGGCAGGCCTTCATGGCGAACCGGACGGCGACGCCGGGCAGTTCGCCGATCAGGTCGGTGTACTGGCGCTCGATGCCGTCGAGGTCGTAGATGATCCGGTCGTCGGTGGCGGCGGCGAGGGCGGCGCGGATCGCCGTCCGGTCGTGGGCGGCCGGGTCGGGCGCGGCGCCGGTGTGGGCGGTGGTGTGGTGCGCCGGGGCGCGGTGGGTGGTGGTCTGACGTATCACGAATGGCTCCCGGTGCGGCTACCGCGGCAGCCGGTCGGCGGAGGTGGCCTTGCTCGCCCGCATGAGCGGGCCCCACGCGTCGATCAGCAGCGCGAAGTCCTCGATGTCCGCCTGCGCTTCGTCGAGCAGACGCGCCCGCTGGGGCGCCAGGTGGTCGGCGAACTCGGCGTACTTCCCGCCGAGTCGTCGGTAGTGGTGGTCCAGCGCGTCGAGCCGCCGGTGGTTCTCCGCGCGGTCCGTCGCGGCGCTGCGGCGGGCGGAGTCGGCGATGACGTCGGCGCGGACGTGGTGCGCCTCGTCGAGGAGGGCCCCGCCGGCCGCCTCCATCTCGAAGTAGACCGGGTACAGGTAGAGCATGGAGAGCAGGAACTTGGCGTAGCGCAGCTGGTAGGCGGTGAAGCCCGCGCCGGTGCGCCGTTCCGGGGTGTAGTAGTTGACGATGTGCCGGTTGTGGACGACGCCGGGCAGGGTGGCGTCGCGGACGAGGTGCAGCAGGAAGTAGTCGCTGCCGATGGTGGCGGTGGCGGGCGGCAGCGGGACGCGGTCGTAGACCTCGTGGTCGAGCGCGACGTTGCACATGTCGATCCGCCAGATGTCGGGCAGGTCGAGCACGGCGCGGTCCTGGCGGAACGGCTCGGTCCCGGCGCCGGTGAAGGAGTCGGCGACGAGTTCGCGCTTCTCCTGCTCGCCGGCGCCGGTGGGCGCCCAGAGTGCGACGACCTGGTGGTAGGCGTCCGGGTCGAGTTCGCGGATCTCGCCGATGTCGACGGAGAGTTCACCGATGAAGGAGCCGCCGACCAGGGCGACGGGCTTGTCGGCGTGCACCGGGTCGAGGGTGGTCTCGGTGACGGCGGCGACCACGTCGGCCGCCTTGAGGCCGAGCGTGGCGAGCTCGTGCTCGATCGGGAACACCGTTTCGCCGTCGAGCAGTTGGTACGCGCCGTCGGAGTCGCGGCGGTGCACGGAGGCGCAGCCGAGCGCGCCGGCGAGCAGGAACGCCCGGTTGGTGCAGGCGCCGTAGGAGACGGCGTCGGGGAGCATCAGGTCGAGCAGCCGGTCGGGGTCGGCGACGCCGGAGCGCTCGATCACGTCGTGCAGGAAGGCGCGTTGGGCGGCCTCGTCGAGGTGGTGGACGACCACCTCCCCGGCACCGGACGTGGCGGGGCGCAGCGCGGCGACGGCCTCGGCGTGCCGCCGGTAGGTGGCGGGGTCGGCGGAGTCCAGGATCAGCAGGTGCACCCGGACGCCGAACCGCCGTGCGGCGTAGGCGGCTTCGGCGCCGATCGCGGCGATGGTGGCCGCGCACTCGCGGTTGGTGGGCAGGGTCAGGCAGACGGCGCGCATGCCGGCTCCCCCACGGGCTCGGTGGGCTGCTCCGAGGCGGGCTGCCGCGAGGCGGCCCGCTGCGGGGTGGACTGCTGCGGGGTGGCCTGGTGGTCCGTGAACTCCCGGCCGCTCCAGGAGCGCAGGCCGAGCAGCCGCTCGCCGAGTTCGGTGAGCTCGGCGGGCCCGTAGCGCAGCGACTCGTGGCGGGTCGCGTCGCCGACCAGGGTCCGGTTCCAGTCGGGGGTGGCGAGGGTGCGCCAGGACTCCACCCGGGAGCGGCGCATCTGCTCGGCCTCCTCCAGCGCGGGCATCATCGACAGGTACTGGACGGCGCGGACGCCGTTCTCGGAGGTGTTGCGGGCGACGCCGTGGGCGAGCAGGCCGTTCCAGATCAGCAGGTCGCCGGCCTTCAACTCGGGCCGCACCACAGGGAACTCGGAGCGGTCGACGGCCGGGCGGATCGGGTCGCGGTCGGCGGGCTGGGCGGCCTGCCACTCGTTGAAGCGGCGGAACAGCTCCGGGTCGCACTGGAAGCCGCCGTGGTCGGGCCGGGTGTCGTCGAGCGCGATGATGCCCTGGACGCGCTGGGGCAGCATGCCCTGGGTGGTGTCGACGTCCCAGTGCAGTTCGATGTCGAAGCCCTTGTCGGTGGGTTCGATGAGCGCGCGGTCGCGGTTGCGGACGTTCGGCGGGTTGAGGTTGAGCCGGTCGAGGGTGACCCAGAGCTCCTCGCAGTCCCAGACGTCGACGAAGGCGTCGTAGACCCGCCGGGCCTGCCGGCTGTCCCAGATCAGCTGGTGGTGGTAGGCCTCGACGAAGCCGTAGATGTGCAGTTCCCGGTCGAGTTCGTCGCGGTAGTCGCGCTCGCGGTACCAGTCCTCGGGGCGGTCGGGCGAGAGTCCCTGGAAGTCCCAGGCGAAGTCGAGCAGGCGCCGCGCGGCCTCGGCCGGGATGGCCTCCTTGACCACGACGTAGCCGTAGGTCTGCCAGAACGCGAAGTCCTCCTCGGAGAGCACCCGCAGCGGGCGCTCCTTGCGGACCTCGCGCAGCGCCGTCCGCGCGAGGTAGCTCTCCCCGTCCTCACTGAAGTAGGGGCGCGCCGAGGCGGCTCGGTGCAGATATCCGTCAGGGCTCGGCATGGGCAGTCACTCCGTGGTTCGTAGTCGACGCGGCGCTTCCTGGACGCACAGTGCGGGCACAGCGAGCCGACGACCCGTCACCGGCCGTGCGTGGAATTCAGTCCGCGGACCGCATGCTGTCCGCATACGCTCCACCTCGCCCGGATCCCGACCGCGCGGGTTCCGCCACGTCAGGGGGCCAACTCGCAGGTCCGGCAAGGCCTCTCGCCCTGCCTCAGCCCCGGCCGAACCGCGCCCCTCATACGTTGGACTAGACCAACTAATGGTGTCAACCCTCGACGGCCGGTTACCAATAGGGAAATCCGCGCAGTTCAGATGACCCCCCGGGGTTCGCTTTATGTTTCGGAGAGTGACATAAGCCGGGGTATGTTTCGGGAATTGACATAACCGCGAAGTGAACCGGGGCGAGTTCCCGCGCGTTGCGCTCCACCCGCCGATCCGGCCGCGATCAGGCCGCGATCCGGCCGCGATCAGGCCGCGATCCGGGCCGGGCCGTACGTTGGGCCTATGGCACACCGCCCCGCCACCCGGCTCGCCGCACCCGGCTGGCTGACCGCGAGCCTGCGCCCCAAGGACGCGCCGATCCCCTGGGCCGCGGCCGCCCGGGCCTCGGTGGCGCTGGCCGCGCCGCTCGCGGTCGGCACCGCCACCGGCCGGCCCGGGTACGGCGCGCTGGTGTCGATGGGCGCCCTGTCCGGGGTCATCGGGGACACCGCGGACGCCTACCGGATGCGGGTGTTCAACATCGCCGTGCCACAGCTGTTCGGCGCCCTCGGGGTCCTGCTCGGCACCCTGGTGTACGGTGCGGGCTGGACGGCCGTCGCCGTGCTGACCGCCGTCGCCCTGGTCTCCGGCATGATCTCCTCGATCGGCGCGGTCGCCTCGGTGTCCGGACTGCTCCTGCTGCTCAACGCGGTGGTCGGCGCCGGCCTGCCGCTGCCCTCCCCCTGGTGGCTGCCGCCCGGACTGCTGCTGCTCGGCGGCCTGCTGGTGCTCGGCCTCACCCTGCTCGCCTGGCCGCTGCGCGGCGGCACGCCGGAGCGCTCCGCCGTGGCCGGCACCTACCGGTCGGTCGCCGTCTTCCTGGAGGCCACCGGCACCCCCGGGTACGACGACGCCCGCCAGGCGCTCACCCGGTCGCTGGACCAGTCCTACGACCTGCTGCTCGCCCGCCGGGCCCGCCGGCACGGTCGCTCCCCCACCCTGGTCCGGCTGCTCGCCCAGCTCAACGCCGTCGTCCCGGCGGTGGAGGCCGCCTCGGCGGCGCAGCTGCGCCCGAGCGAGTACGGTCCGTTGCCGCCCGCCTACCCGGCGGCGGTGCGCGAGCTGGCCGCGGCCGTCGAACAGGGCCGCACCGGGCCGGCCCCGCCGCCCGGACTGCCCGAGCCGTGCGGACCGTCCACCCGCGCCCTGGTCGCCGCGATCGGCCACGCCTGGACGGTCGCGCACGAGCCCGCACCCGACCCGTACGCCGTCGCCGACCGGCTCGGCCGGCCCGCCGCACTACGGGTGCGCGCCAACCGGGCCGCCCACGCGCTGCTGCTGTCCGGCGCGTCCCGGCGGTACGGGCTGCGGCTGGCGCTGTGCATCGGCCTCGCCCAGATCCTGGTGTCGGTGATCGCGGTGCCCCGCTCGTACTGGGTGTCGCTGACCGTCACCTTCGTGATGAAGCCCGACTTCGGCTCGGTGTTCTCCCGGGCGGTGCTGCGCGCGCTCGGCACCGCCGCCGGGCTGCTGATCGCCGCCCCGGTGCTGGCCGAGGTGCCGCACGGCTGGTGGGACGTGCCGGTGATGGCGGCGCTGGCCGCGCTGATCCCGGCGCTGTCGGCGAAGGGGTACGCGTTCCAGACCGCGGCGATCACCCCGGTGATCCTGCTGCTCTCCGACCTGCTCAACCACCGGGGCTTCCACCTGGTGCTGCCCCGGCTGTACGACTCGCTGATCGGCTGCGGCATCGCGCTGCTGGTCGGCTACCTGCTGTGGCCGGAGTCCTGGCACACCCGGATCGGGGAACGGCTGGCCGACGCCGTCGCGGACACCGCCTCGTACGTCTCGCTCGCCTTCACCACCGGGCCCGGAGCCGACCAGCCGGCCCGCGCCCGGTACCGGCGGCGGCTCTACCGGGACCTGTCCGCCGTGCGCAGCGAGTTCCAGCGGGCGCTCACCGAACCGCCGCCGGTCGGGGCCCGGGCCGAGGCCTGGTGGCCGCTGGTGATCGCGGTCGAGCGGATCGTGGACACCACGACCGCCACCCGGGTCCGGGTCGAGCACGGCGCGCCGGCGCCGTCCCCGGCCGAGGTCGGCGCCGTCGCCCGGGAGCTGGCCGACCTGGCCGGCGCGCTGCGCAGCGGCGAGCCGCTGCCCGAGGCCGGGCCGGACACCCTCCCGCCCGAGTGCGCGCTGGGCCGGCTGCACCGCGAGGTGCAGGCGGCGCGCGCGGTGCTGATCACCTGAGGGGCGGGTCCCGACGGGGTCAGTCCTGGATCCGCCGCCAGGGCCGGTCCGCCTCCAGTTCGAAGGCCAGCTCCAGCAGCAGCCGCTCCTGGCCGTGCGCGGCCGAGAGGTGGACGCCGATCGGCAGCCCGCTCGGGGCGGCGCCGGTGGGCAGGGCGATGCCGGGGCCGCCGGTCACGTTGTTGACCGGGGTGAAGGCCACGTAGCGCTGGAGGCGTTCGATCAGCTCGTCGAAGGCCACGTTCGGGCTGAGGTGGCCGATCGGCGGGGCGGCGTGGGCGAGGACCGGCGAGAGGATCACGTCGTGGGCGCGGAAGACGCCCGCGTAGGCGGCTTCGGCGCGGCGCAGCCGGCGCAGCACGGCCGGGGTGTGCAGGAACTCCCGCTGGTAGAGCCGGCGCAGCCCGGTGGTCAGGCCGTCGAGCCGGTTGATCCGGAAGCTGCGGTCCAGCATCAGCCGGCCGCTGACCGCGATGGCGAAGGCGATGTAGCCCCAGTAGAGGACGAAGTCGCGGGAGAACTCCTCGCCGAACGGCAGGGTGGTCTCCTCGACGTGGTGGCCCAGCGCCGCCAGCCGGGCGGCGGTCTGCTCGACGGCGGCGCGGGTGGGTTCGTCGGTGGTGGCGGTCGGCGAGTCCACGACCAGTCCGATCCGCAGCCGGCGCTGCCCCGGGCCTTCGACCAGGCCGAGCGGGGGCAGAGCGGGGTTGCGGTGGTGGCGCTCGGCGGCGGCGTAGAAGGCGGCGGTGTCGCGGACCGAGCGGGTGAGCACGCCGTCGGTGACGAGGTCGATCGGCAGCCTGCCGCTCTGGCCGTTGGTGACCAGGCGGCCCCGGGTGGGCTTGAGCCCGACCAGTCCGCAGCAGGCCGCCGGGATGCGGATAGATCCGCCGCCGTCGTTGGCGTGCGCGATCGGCACCACTCCGGCGGCGACCAGCGCGGCCGAGCCGCCGGAGGAGGCGCCGGCCGAGTGCGAGGGCTTCCACGGGTTGCGCACCGGCTGGGCGGTGGCGAACTCGGTGGAGGCGTTGAGGCCGAACTCGGGCAGCCGGGTCTTGCCGAGGACGGCCAAGCCGGTGGCGAGGAACTGGTCGGTGAAGCGGGAGTTGCGCCGGGCCGGGCGGGCCCGGAAGGCCTCGCTGCCCATGGCGGTCGGCAGGCCGCGCAGGTCGACGTTGTCCTTGAGGAAGGTGGGCACGCCGTACAGCGGGCCGTCGGGGCCGTCCGGGCCGAGCCGGGGCCGGTCGTAGGACGGGTGGGCGACGGGGGTGAGCGTCCGGTCGACCCGGGCGGCGCGGGCGGCGGCGGCCGCGGCCAGTTCGGCGGGGGCCACCTCGCCGGCGCGGACGAGGGCGGCCAGGGCCACGGCGTCGTGCTCGCCGAGTGCGTCGTCGGTGAACCCGTGGGCCCGCTCGTCGGTCATCCGAACTCCCCAATCCCTACTGACCGGTAGTCGCGCAAGAGTTCGCAGTGTAGGCGCGGGGCGGCGCCCGGGGATACCCCACGTCCGGGCCGGCCACCCGACCCCGGCGGCGCACGGGCGTTCGGCATGCGCCCCCACGTTCACCCCACCCGCCGGTCGGAGATCGTTTCGCCGACGGCCCCGGGGAAAGGTCGGATCACGAACCGATCCGGTCCTCCCCCACCCCAAGGTGACGCCCGTGCCCACCCAGTACACCTCGGCCACCGCCCCCGGGGCCCTCCCCCTGCTCGGCCACGCCCCCGCCTTCGTCCGCCGGCCGCTGGAGTTCGTCGCCGGCCTGCCCGCCCACGGCGACCTCGTCCGGCTGCGGCTCAGCCCGCTGGACGCGTACGTCGCCTGCCATCCCGAGCTGGTCCGCCAACTGCTCACCGAGGACCGCACCTACGACAAGGGCGGGCTCGTCCTCGACAAGGCCCGCGAGGTCTTCGGCGACGGCCTGGCCACCTGCCCGGCCGCTGCCCACCGGCGCCAACGCCGGATGCTGCAACCCGCGTTCCACCGCGACCGGCTGCCCGGCTACGCCGCCCTGATGGCCGAGGAGATCGCCGGCACCACCGCCTCCTGGAGCGACGGCGACGTGGTCGACGTCCCCGCCGCGATGTACCGCCTCACCACCGCGGTGACGGCCCGCTGCCTGTTCGCCGCCCACGAGCGGGCCGGCTCGCTCCCCGTCCACGACAGCATGGACGTCGTCACCCGCGGCGTCGGCCGGCGCGTCATGATGCCGCTGCCCGGCACCGACCGCATCCCCACCCCGGGGAACCGCCGCTTCCGCCGCGCCCGGCAGGACCTCCAGGAGATCACCCGGCGGCTGATCGCCGACTACCGCGCCGCCGGCACCGACCACAACGACCTGCTGTCCATGCTGCTCGGCGCCCGCGACGAGGACGGGCGGGGGCTCACCGACGCCGAGATCCACGACCAGGTGGTCACCTTCCTGCTGGCCGGCATGGAGCCCACCGCCGCCACCCTCTCCTGGGCCTGGACCCTGCTCGCCGCCCACCCGGCCATCCGCGACCGCCTGCACGCCGAGCTGGACACCGTGCTCGACGGCCGGCCCGTCCGCCACGAGGACCTGCCCGCCCTGCCGCTCACCGCCCGCGTGGTCACCGAGACGCTGCGGCTCTACCCGCCGGCGTGGATCCTCAGCCGCGCCGTCGCCGCCGACGCCGAACTCGGCGGCCACCGCGTCCCGGCCGGCGCCACCATCCTGTTCAGCCCGTACCTGCTGCACCGCCGGGCCGACCTCTTCCCCTGCCCCACCCGCTTCGACCCCGACCGCTGGCTCACCACCACCCGCCCCTCCCCCGGCACCTACGCCCCCTTCGGCCTCGGCGCCCGCCGCTGCATCGGCGACGTCTTCGGCACCACCGAGGCCGCCCTCGCCATCGCCACCATCGCCGCCCGCTGGACCGTCACCCCCACCCCCGGCCGGCCGGTCCGCCCGGTCCGCAGCTCCTCGCTGTCCCCGCGCCCCTTCACGGCCACCCTCGCCCGCCGGGGGCGGTGAAACGCCCCCGGCGGCACGAGATTGACGAACCGCCAGATGGTGCACGGCGGGCGGGGGGTGCCAGGCGTACGTGCCGGCGTCCAGGAACAGCCGCCGCGCGACGCACTGCCGCTCCGGCGTCACCGACACCGGCGGCGGCACCCCTCTCCGCCGGGTCAGCCCTCCTGGCGCCGGTCGGCCGCCAGGGTGGTGAGCAGCCGCTCGATGGCCTCCAGCCGGCGCTGGAGCTCCTCGACATCGCCGCGGGTGGCGCCCTGGTCGGCGGGCTTGAGGGTGATCACCAGTTGGCCGTCGGGCTCCAGTCGGCCGACCGCGACATCGCGGATGGTGTCGCCGTTCTGGACGCGGACGGCGTGCTCGATCTCGGACGCGCGCAGCGCCAACCCGCGCAGCGCGCCGGGGACGAGCTTGCCGTCGCGCACCACGGTGGTCGGGGAGCCCTCCAACAGCCGGGCGGCGCGCGGGTCGTGGGCCAGCCAGCGGGTGACGACGGAGTTCACCGCGATCAGGGTGACCGCGCCGATGGCGCCGCCGAGCAGGCTGTTGTCATTGCCGATGATCGCGTTCTGCACCACGTTGGACAGCAGGAAGACGACCACCATGTCGAAGGTGTTCAGGCCCGCCAGCCCGCGCTTGCCCGCGATCCGGAACAGGATCAGGATCAGCGCGTAGACCGCGATCGTGCGGAGGATCTTCTCCGCGATCGGAATCTGGACGATCACCAGGTCGTGCCACATGGCCCCGCTCCTTCAACCCCTCGGCCGGACGGGGCGGGCAGCGCCCGGGCCCGACGGTACGCGCCCCGCCGGGCCCCGGCCAGCATCCGGACGGACCCCAGGCCTGTCCGGCCCTAGGAGCGGCGCTTCGGCTTGCCGCGCTTGGCCGCAGCCGCACCCCGGCCGCCCGCCGCGGGCTTCGGCCGGCCCTTCGGCTGTCCCCCCTTGTGCTGACCCGCCTTCTGCTGGCCGCCCTTCTGCGGCTGGGACTTGCGCGGCGGCGCGGCCTTCCGGGGCTCGGCCGCCGGCTGGGCGCCGCGCCCGCGCGAGCTGTTGACCGTACGGCCCCGGACGATGCCGATGAACTCCTCGACCAGGTCCGTCGTACGGTCCTCCGGCCAGGCGAGCCCCACCTGGGACTGCGGCGCCTCGGCGACCGGCCGGAAGGTGAGGTCCTTGCGGTGGTGCAGCCGGGCCAGCGACTGCGGCACCAGCAGCACGCCGACGTTGGCCGCGACCAGCTCGACGGCGTCGGCGGTGCTGGCCGGGCGCTCGATCGCCGGGCGGCCGGGCAGCCCGGCCGGCCAGCCGAGGCTGTCGTCGAGCGGGTGGAACACCACCTCCTCGGCGAGGTCGCCGAGCGCGACCTCCTCGGCGGCGGCCAGCCAGTGGTCCTTGGGGAAGACCACGACGGTGGTCTCGGTGTAGAGCGGGATCGCGCTGAGCACGTCCCGGTCGACGGGCAGCCGGACGAGCCCGGCGTCCGCGGTGCCCTCGCGCAGGGTCCCCTCGCCGTCCCCGGCCGGGACCGCGAGGAGGTCGAGCGGCACGTCCGGGAGCCGCTCGGACCACACCCGGACCCATTTGCCGGGGGTCACACCCGGGACGTACGCGAGCCGGAAGGACGGGTTCACCTGCATCTCTGTCACAGGGCAAGGCTACCGACCGTGACCGGGAGAGCCCGCGCACTCCCTTACCCTTGTCACCATGACATCGCTCAAGCAGAAGACCAGCCAGACCATGAAGCCGGCCACCGCGGCCAAGAAGCTGGGGATCTACCTCGACGCGGCGCCGACCGGCTTCCAGGAGGGTGTGGTCTCCCGCGAGGAGCTCAACGCGCTTCAGGCCGACCCGCCGCAGTGGCTCCAGGAGCTGCGCCAGAACGGCCCGCACCCGCGCCCGGTGGTCGCCGCCAAGCTCGGCGTCTCCATCGCCGGCCTGGCCCGCGGCGGCGTGACCGAGGCGCTCACCACCGAGCAGATCGAGGCGCTCAAGGCCGAGAACCCGCTCTGGCTGCAGCACGAGCGCGCCAACCAGGTGGACGTCCGCAAGGAGGCCGCCCGGATCAAGGAGAAGCAGGAGAAGGACGCCGCGGCGCAGGCCGCCAAGGCCGCCAAGGCCGGCTGACCCGCGCGCTCCGGCCGCCGGCCGGGCCCGGTTGTCAGACCCCCGCGCAACGATGGTGCCGACGTCCGTTCCACGGGCGTCGGCACAGTCGTCGGCGGACAGGGAGCTTGGGGATGGCACGGGTGGCAGGGGCACTGGACGGTCGGATCGCCCTGGTCGCGGGGGCGACCAGGGGGGCCGGGCGCGGCATCGCGGTCGAGCTGGGCGCCGCCGGGGCGACGGTGTACGTCACCGGGCGCAGCACCCGCGAGCGGCGCTCGGAGTACGACCGGCCGGAGACCATCGAGGACACCGCCGACCTGGTCACCGCGGCCGGCGGCCGGGGCATCGCGGTGCCGACCGACCACCTGGTCCCGTCCCAGGTGGCCGCCCTGGTGCAGCGGATCGACGCCGAGCAGGGCCGGCTGGACGTCCTGGTCAACGACATCTGGGGCGGCGAGAACCTGTTCGGCTGGAACGTCCCGGTCTGGGAGCACGATCTGGACGACGGCCTGCGGCTGCTCCGCCTCGCGGTGGAGACGCACGCCGTCACCAGCCACCACGCCCTCCCGCTGCTGCTGCGCCGCCCGGGCGGTCTGGTCGTCGAGATGACCGACGGCACCGCCGAGTACAACCGCGACACCTACCGGAACTCGTTCTTCTACGACCTCGCCAAGGCCTCCGTGCTGCGCATGGCCTTCGCGCTGGGCCACGAGCTGGGCTCGCGCGGCGCCACCGCCCTGGCGCTCACCCCCGGGTGGATGCGCTCGGAGATCATGCTCGGCCACTTCGGCGTCACCGAGGAGAACTGGCGCGACGCCCTGGCGCGGGAGCCGCACTTCGGCATCTCCGAGAGCCCGTACTTCGTCGGCCGGGCGGTCGCCGCCCTCGCCGCCGACCCCGAGGTCTCCCGCTGGAACGGCCGGTCGCTGTCCAGCGGGCAGCTGGCCCTGGAGTACGGCTTCACCGACCGCGACGGCAGCCGGCCGGACTGCTGGCGCTACCTGGTCGAGGTGCAGGACGCGGGCAAGCCGGCCGCGCCGGAGGGCTACCGCTGACGGAGGGTCGGCGGCGGCGCCACCGGGGGCCGGGGACAACCCCGGTCCCCGCGCCGCGTATTGACCGCTATTGACCGCGCCGCCGCCGACTCCGAATAATCGGCGCAACCGGGGCGCCCCAGGCAACCCTCGTCACTCTGACCACACCGGACCGGGGGAGCCCTCATGACCGACCAGCCGCACCAGGACGAACCCGCCGCGCTCGCCTCCCCCACCGCCCTCGCCGCCCTCGCCGCCCTCGCGGAGGAGTTCTTCGCCGCCGAGAACGCCCACGCCCCGTTCGACGCGACGCTGAGCGGGGTCGAGGGCTACGCCCACGAGGTGCCCGACCCGTCCCGCGCGGCCGCGCTGCGCCACCGGGACGCGCTGGCGGGCTTCGGGGCGCGACTGGCCGCGATCCCGGTGGACGCGCTGGCCGGCGAGGACCTCGTCACCCACCGCGTGCTCGGGCGGCTGATCGACAACGGCACCGGCCGGATCACCCACGGGCTGGGCGACTTCAGCGTCTCGGCGACCATCACCGCACCGCAGAACGAGGCCTTCACCTCGCTCGCCATGACCTCCGTCGACCAGGAGGGCGCCGACGCGTACCTGGAGCGGCTGGCCGGCCTGCCGGGCTACTTCGACGCCGCCCTGCAGCTCCACCTGGACGCCGCGGCCGAGGGCCGCACGCCACTGCGCAGCGGCGTCGACGCCGCCCTCGACCAGCTCGACGCGTACCTGGTCGCCGGCCCGGACGACGACCAGCTGCTGCGCGCGCTGCACGGCCGCCCGGAGTTCGACCGGGGCCAGGTGATCGTCCGCGACGGCGTGCGCCCGGCCGTGGCCCGCTACCGGGCCGGGCTGGCCCAGCGGCTGGCCTCGGACGCCCGGCCGGACGACCGGGCCGGGGTCTGCCACGTGCCCGGCGGCACCGAGGGCTACGCCGACGCCGTCACGCGCTACACCCGGCCCGGGCTCACCCCGGAGGAGGTCCACCGGATCGGCCTGGACGCCCTGGCGGGGCTCCGCGAGGAGTTCGCCGAGCTGGGCGGCAAGGTGCTCGGCATCACCAGCCCCGAGGGCGTGCTGGCCGCGCTGCGCGAGGACCGCGCGCTGCGCTTCGACAGCGCCGGGGAGATCATCACCCTGGTCGACGACGCGCTGGAGCGCGCCCGCCGCGCCTCGGTCGACTACTTCCGCGCCTACCCGATCGCCGACTGCGTGACCCGGGAGATCGACCCGATCGAGGCCGAGACCGGGCCGCTGGCCTACTACCAGCCGCCGGGCCCGGGCGGCCTGCCCGGCACCCACTGGATCAACACGCTGCGCCCGCAGACCAGGTTCAGGTACGAGTACGAGGCGCTCGCCTTCCACGAGAGCGTGCCCGGCCACCACCTGCAGATCGCCGTCGCCCAGACGCTGCACCACCTGCCGGAGTTCCGGCGCCGGCCGAGCGGCCAGCTGACCGCCCACGTCGAGGGCTGGGGTCTGTACACCGAGCGGCTCGCGGACGAGATGGGGCTGTACAGCTCGGACCTCTCCCGCTTCGGCATGCTGTCGCTCGACGCGCTGCGGGCCGTGCGCCTGGTCGTGGACACCGGGCTGCACCACTACGGCTGGTCCCGGGAGCGGGCGATCGCCTTCATGCGGGACAACACGGCCACCACCGAGGCCAACGTCCGCAACGAGATCGACCGCTACCTCGCCTGGCCGGGCCAGGCGACCGCGTACCTGATCGGCCGCCGGGAGATCGTCCGGCACCGCGAGCGCGCGCAGGCCGCGCTGGGCGGGCGGTTCGACATCCGGGAGTTCCACCACCAGCTGATCGGGCACGGCAGTCTGCCGCTGGGCGTGCTGGACGAGCTGGTCACGGACTGGATCGCCGCGCAGTAGGGCGTAGCGCTGCGGGGCATGCCGCTGCGGCGCGGGGTCCCGCCCGGCCCGGCGGCCAGCCCGGCGGCGGACTCAACGGCGGATTTGGCGGCGGATTTGGCGGCGGACGGGCGGGGCGTCGCGGAAACGATTCCGCGCGCCCCGTGCGGTCCTCCCGCGCCCGGACGCGGCGTCACCCTTTCGGCCCCCTCCACGCGGTAGTGTCCGCTGGCGCGGCAACCGGCCGATCCGTCGGCCCGTCGCCCGCCCCACCGCCCCGACCTGGAGGAATCGTGTCGGCTCCTGCCCGCGCCGCCCTGGCCATAGCCGCGGCCGTCCTGCTCGCCGCAGCCGCAGGCTGCTCGTCCGGCGGCGGCCACACCGCCCGGCCGACCGGGCACGGCTCCGCTCCGCCCACCCCCGACGCCCCGCCCGCCGCCGACGCTGCGGCCGCCGGAGCGCCGCCCGCCCCGGCGGCGATCGTCACCGGCCCCGGCCCGAAGAGCTCGTACGACGTCCAGCCGCAGCCCGCGCCGGGCAGCTGCACGTACCGCTACACCACGGACAAGCAGCCGCTGCCCGACCCGAAGTGCACCCCGGGCGCGATCAGCCCGGCGGTCGACCAGGGCAACATCAACGACACCATCTGCAAGCCGGGCGGCTACACCTCGACGATCCGCCCGCCGGCGAACATCACCGGCAAGGAGAAGGCCGAGAACGCCAAGTCCTACGGCTACACCGGCCCGATGGGCGACGCCGAGTACGACCACCTGATCAGTCTGCAACTCGGCGGCGACCCCAACGACCCGCGCAACCTGTGGGTGCAGCCGCCCTCCCCCGGCCACGTCCCGGGCAAGGGCCCCAACAACCCCAAGGACTCGGTGGAGACGCACCTGCACACCGCGATCTGCAAGGGACAGGCCACCCTCGCCGCCGCCCAGCAGGCCATCGCCACCGACTGGACCACCGCCGAGGCCAAGCTCGGCATCAAGTCCGGCGGCTCCCCCACCGCGGCCGCCGACGCCGACGGGGACTGACCGCCCCCAGGATCCGTGATCCCGGTGTCCGGTTCGCCCCGGCGCCGACTCGCCCCGGCCTCAGTTCGTCCCCGCCTCAGTTCGTCCCCGCCTCAGTTCGTCCCCGCCTCAGTTCGTCCCCGCCTCAGTTCGTCCCCGCGTCAGTTCGTCCCCGCGTCAGTTCGTCCCGGCGTCGTAGTAGGCGCGCATCAGCTCCGCCGACCAGGCGGGCTGGCGGACGTCGCCGCGCGGGCCGAACTCGGCCAGGTAGGGCTTGATGTCGAGCACCGGTGTGCCGGCCACCGCGTCCAGCCCGGTCACGTGCAGGTCCAGGCCGTCCACCCGGACCAGTCGGCAGCGCGAGACGCCGAGCCGGTTGGGGCGGTTCTTGCCGCGCTGGGCGAAGATGCCGACCAGCGGCCAGTCCGGGTTGCCGCGCGGGCGCCGGGCCCCGGTCTCGACCTGGTCGGCCGGCACCCGGTCGAAGTGGTACACGACCTCCAGGTGCGAGAAGTCCGCCAGCCCGTACAGCGCCTCCTCGCCGAACTGGGCGCCGTCCACCCGGATCACCGCTCCGACGCTCCCCCAGCCGTCGTCCCGGACCTCCTCCCGGCCGCCGACCACCCACGCCACCGGACGTGACGTCACCTCGTCCACGCCGTCCCCCTTCGATGTCGAATCCTGTTTCCCCGCACCGTGACCGTGCTCCCGCCCAGGGCGTGTTTCGGCGACGGTGTCGCCGGTTCGGGCCCTACGCCGGGGTGACGGGCGGGCGGCGCTTGTGCTCGGTGCGGCGGTAGTGGCCGAGGACGGTGCGGAAGACCTCCTCGCTCACCGGCCGCTCCTCCAGGAAGTCGTCCAGGGCCTCGTAGGGGACGCCGAGCGCGTCCTCGTCGGGGCGGCCGGGGACGAGGGTCTCCAGGTCGGCGGTGGGGGTCTTGTGGACGAGGCCCGCCGGCGCTCCCAAGGCCTCGGCGATGGCACGCACCTGACGCTTCGTCAGTCCGTCCAGCGGCATCACGTCGGCGGCGCCGTCGCCGTACTTGGTGAAGAAGCCGACGGCCGCCTCGGCGGCGTGGTCGGTGCCGACGACCAGGCCGCCGGTGGCGCCCGCGACCGCGTACTGGGCCACCATCCGCTGGCGGGCCTTGACGTTGCCGCGGACGAAGTCCTCGTGGGAGTGGTCGGCGAAGGTGAGGCCGGCCGACGTCAGCGCGTCGAGGGCGGCGTCGGTCGCGGGCCTGATGTCGACGGTCAGGGTCCGGTCCGGCCGGATGAAGTCGAGTGCCCGGCGGGCGTCCGCCTCGTCCGCCTGGGTGCCGTAGGGCAGCCGCATGGCGCAGAACTCGGCCGGGTGCCCGGCGGCGCGCAGCCGGTCGACGGCGAGCCGGCAGAGCCGCCCGGCGGTGGTGGAGTCGACGCCGCCGCTGATGCCGAGCACCAGCGTGCGGGCGCCGGCCGCCCGGAGCTGGTCGGCGAGGAAGTCGGCCCGGCGCTCCGCCTCCTGCTCGGGGCTGGGGACGGGGGCCACTCGCAGGCTGCGGGCGATCTCCCGCTGGAGGTCGGCGGACAGGGGTTCGGACATATCGACTCCCGGGTGAAGGTGACACGGTGGGTGCCCGCCCTGGACGCTACCAGCGGGTACGGCGGGCACGTCCAGGTGGTACCGGAGCCGGGGCCGGGGCTGCCGCCGGACTGGGCCGGCCAGCGCCTACGCCGGGTGCCGCAGGATGTCGAGGACGACGGCGCCGTCGACGGTCTCCTGGGCGACCAGCAGGGCGGCCAGTTCGTCGAGGTGGTGGCGGTGTTCCCGGAGCAGGTCGACGGCGCGGCGCTCGGCGCGGCGCAGCAGGCGGGACACCGCCTCGTCGACGGCGCGCTGGGTCTGCTCGGAGTAGGGACGGCGGAACAGGTCCTCGGGGCCGTCGCCGAGGTAGTTCGGGGAACCGCTGGAGTAGCCGACCGGGCCGAGTTCCGGGGAGAGGCCGAACTCGCGGACCATCCGGGTGGCGACACCGGTGGCGTGGGCGAGGTCGTTGGCGGCGCCGGTGGAGCCCTCGCCGAAGACCACCAGTTCTGCCGCCCGCCCGCCGAGTTGGACGGTGATCAGGTCGGTGAGGTAGCCCTCGGTGTACAGGTGGCGTTCCGCCTCGGGGAGTTGTTCGGTCGCGCCGAGGGAGACACCGGCCGGGAGGATGGTCACCTTGGCGACGGGGTCGGCGTGTTCGCAGAGCGCGGCGGTCAGGGCGTGCCCGGACTCGTGGACGGCGACGGCGTGGCGCTCGTCGGGCAGCAGTGCGTTGGAGGAGTCGCGGCGGCCGAGCAGGACGCGGTCGCGGGCGGCGTCGAGGTCGTCGGCGGTGAGGGTGGCGCGGTCGGCGCGGACGGCGTTGATGGCGGCCTCGTTGACCAGGTTGGCGAGGTCGGCGCCGGAGAAGCCGGGTGTGCCGCGGGCGATGCGGTTCAGGTCGGCGTCGGGGGCGAGGGTCTTGCCGCGGACGTGGACGGCGAGGATGGCGGCCCGTTCCGCCTGGTTGGGCAGCGGCACGGTGACCTGGCGGTCGAACCGGCCGGGGCGCAGCAGGGCCGGGTCGAGGGCGTCCGGGCGGTTGGTGGCGGCGATGACGACGATGCCGGTGGTCGGGTCGAAGCCGTCCATCTCGGAGAGCAGCTGGTTGAGGGTCTGCTCGCGCTCGTCGTTGCCGCCGAGCCGGGTGCCGCCCGCGCGGCGGCCGCCGACGGCGTCGATCTCGTCGATGAAGATGATGGACGGCGCGCGTTTGCGGGCCTCGTCGAAGAGGTCGCGGACGCGGGAGGCTCCGACGCCGACGAACATCTCGACGAAGCCGGAGCCGGTCACGGAGAGGAAGGGCACCTCAGCCTCTCCGGCGACAGCCCGGGCGAGCAGGGTCTTTCCGGTGCCGGGCGGGCCGACCATGATCACCCCACGCGGGCCCTTGGCACCGGCGGCGGCGTAGCGTTCGGGGCTGCGCAGGAAGTCGACCACCTCGCTGACCTCCTGCTTGACGCCCTCGTACCCGGCGACGTCGGCGAAGCGGGTGGCGGGCCGCTCCGCCTCGATGATCTTGGCGCGGGAGCGGCCAATGGCGCTCAGGCCGCCGCCGAGCGAGCGGGCGGCCATCCGGCCGGACCAGAGGAACAGCCCGCCGAAGAGCAGCAGCGGCAGGAACAGCAACAGCGTGGACCAGATCGAGCTGCCGCCGCTGCGGCTGGCGGTGACGTCGACGTGCTGGCCGGCCAGCTCGCCGCTGAGCTGGGAGGTGTCCAGGGCGGTCGGGATCTGGCTGGTGAAGTGCGTGCCGTCCTTGAGGGTGCCGGTGACCCCGCCGGTGTCGGTGATGTCCACGGTCCGCACCTGGCCCGCGCCGACCCGGTTGACGAAGTCGGTGTAGCCGTAGCTGGCGCCGGTCGAGCCGGAGCGCGAGAACAGGACGAGCATCAGCAGGGTCACCAGGGCGGCGACGGGCAGCAGCCAGCGACGCAGCGCGGGGGCGGGCGGCTTGGGCGGTGGGCCGCCGGGGGCGCGGGGCCGCTCGGGGCCCCTGCCCGGGGGCGGCGGGGTCGCGGGGTGGCGGGCGGCGCGCAGCCGGATTCGTGCGATCATCCACGCCCACCACCTCTCCGCCGCCGGGCCTTCCCCTCCATGGTGGGACGAGAAGGGCCCGGACGGGAGGTTCAGGACCATCCGGCCGAACGCCGCCGGCCCCCGGCGCGGCGGGCGGCGGCGCGGCGGGCGGCGGCGCGGCGGGCGGCGGCGCCGTCAGGAGAAGTCGAGCGAGCCGGTCCGGGTCCGCTTGAGCTCGAAGAACTTCGGGTAGCCGGCCAGCAGCCGCACCCCTTCGAAGACCCGGACGGCGTCCTCGCCGCGCGGGATGGCGCTCAGCACCGGGCCGAAGAAGGCGACGCCGTCGACGTGGATGGTCGGCGTGCCGACCTCCTCGCCGACCGGGTCCATGCCCTCGTGGTGGCTCTTGCGCAGCGCGAGGTCGTACGCCGTGCTGTCGGCCGCGTCGGCGAGTTCCTCCGGCAGTCCGGCCGCGACCAGGGCCTCCCGGATGACGGCGTCGTCGGCGGGCCGGTCCTGGTCGTGCAGGCGGGTGCCGAGTTCGGTGTACAGGTCGCGCAGCACGTGCTCGCCGTGCTGCTCGGCGGCGGCGACGCAGACCCGGACGGGGCCCCAGCCGGTGGTCATCAGGCGCTGGTAGCGCTCGGGCAGGTCGGTGCGGCCCTCGTTGAGGACGGACAGGCTCATCACCCGGAAGGTGAGGTCGAGCTCGCGGTGGCGCTCGACCTCCAGGATCCACCGGGAGGTGATCCAGGCGAACGGGCAGATCGGATCGAAGTAGAAGTCGACTTTGGTGGTCACGGTGGAGAGCCTAGGCGTCGAGTGGACCGCTTTCCAGGGCCAATTGATCACCACGGTGGTGGGCTACTTCTCAGCTGCAGGTGGTTCCGTCGGCCGGCACGGTGCCGTCCAGCAGGTAGGCGTCCACGGTCTGCTTCAGGCACGGGTTGCCGGTGTCGTAGCCGCCGTGGCCCTCGCCCTGGAGGGTGACGTTGACACCGACGCCCGGGCCGAGCTGCTGCGCCATCGCGTGGGCGCCCTCGACCGGGGTGGCCGGGTCGCCGGTGGTGCCGACCACCAGGATCGGGGCCGCGCCGGCGGCGGAGACGTCCGGGTGGTCGGTCTTGCCCGGCACCGGCCAGCCGGTGCAGCTCGTCAGGCCCCAGGCGGAGTAGGGGCCGAACACCGGGGAGGCGGTGCGGAACTGCGGCAGCTGCTGTTCGACGTCCTGGTCGGAGTAGCGCTGCCGGGCGTCCACGCAGTTGATCGCCCGGTTGGCGGCGCTCAGGTTGGTGTAGCGCCCCTGCGGGTCGCGCCCGAACATCGAGTCGGAGAGCTGGAGCAGCGTGTCGCCGGTGCCCTGCTGCATCGCCTCGGTGAGCCCGGCGGCCAGGACGGGCCAGGTCTCCTGGCTGTACAGGGCGGCGGCGATGCCGGTGACGGCCAGGGTCTCGGTGAGCTGCCGCCCGCTGGTGGTGGGCATCGGGGACTGCTCCAGCTTCTGCAGCAGCGCCGTGATCGCCGCCGTGCCCTCGGCGCCGCCGGCACCGGTCGGGCAGGCGGCGGCCTCCTGGGTGGTGCAGGTCTTCATGAAGTCGTCGAGGGCGAGCTGGAAGCCCTGGGCCTGGCCGAGCGCGGCCTGCTGCGGGTCCTTCGTCGGGTCGACGACCGAGTCCAGGACGAGCCGGCCGACCTCCTGGGGGAACAGGTGCGCGTAGACGCCGCCGAGCTGGGTGCCGTAGCTGATGCCGAAGTAGGAGAGCTTCTGGTCGCCGAGCACCTGCCGCATGAGGTCGAGGTCGCGGGCGGCGCTCTCGGTGTCCACGTAGGGCAGCACCTGGCCGGAGTTGCGCTCGCAGGCGGCGGTGAACTGCGCGTTGCTGGCGTCCAGCGCCTTCACCGCGTCAGGGGTCTCGGGGGTGTTGTCGGCTGCCAGGGTGGCATCCATCGCCTTGTCGTCCAGGCAGCTCACCCCGGCGCTGGCGCCGACCCCGCGCGGGTCGAAACTCACCAGGTCGTAGCGCGAGTTGAGGGAGGTGTAGTCGGCGGCGAGGGCGGGCAGCGTGGCGACGCCGGAGGCGCCGGGGCCGCCGAAGTTGAACAGCAGCGAGCCGATCCGGTGCTTCTCGTCCTTGGCCCGGCTCCGGATCAGGGCCAGGTCGATGGTCGGGCCGTCCGGCTTGCCGTGGTCGAGCGGGGCCTTGAGGGTGGCGCACTGCCAGTCCGAGGCGGGCGCGGTGCCGTCGCCCTGCGCGGGGCTGGGGGCCGGGCAGGCCTTCCAGTCGAGCCGCTGGGCGGCCAGGCCGCTCGCCGACGCGGCAGGGGAGCCGGCCGGGGAGGTCGGTGCGGGCTCGACGGCGGACCGGGCTTCGCCCTGGCAGCCGGCGGTGGCGGCGAGCAGTAGCGCGGCCAGGCCGAACGCGCCGGCGCCGCGGACGACGGTGTGCATGGAGCGGTCCACCTCTCGGGTTGCCGGGCGCGCCCCGGCGGACGGCGGGGCGGCGTGCGCCGGGGCGCTCGGCACGGTCAACGCACCACGGACCCCAGGGCGTGTCCGACGATTCCGGCCGCGCGCCCGGCGGGAATTGTCAGCCACACCCTAGGCGCGGCACGGCGGTCGCGCCCGTCGGAAGCCTCCGTCGAGGGGCGTGCGCCGGTCCGGCTGCCACCCGCCGTCCGGGTGAGGTGACCCGCACCCCAGGCCCTCCGCGGCGAGAACGCCTCCGGTTCCGACCGCTACCTGGCATCGCATGCTATCTTGCATTGCATGGTACCTGGCATGACACACCATGACGGCGCCACCGGCACGGCCGACGGGCCGGTGGCGACGCAACTGCGCAAGGGCGTACTGGAGTACTGCGTCCTGGCGCTGCTGCGGGACGGCCCCCGCTACGGGGTGGAGCTGCTGCAGGAGCTCGGCCGGTTCCCGATGCTGGCGACCAGCCAGGGCACCATCTACCCGCTGCTGTCCCGGCTGCGCCGGGCCGGCCTCGCCGACACCTTCCTGCGCGACTCGGCCAGCGGCCCGTCCCGCCGGTACTACACCCTCACCGACACCGGCCGCAGCGCGCTGGAGGAGTTCACCGCACTGTGGCCCGCCTTCCGCGAAACCGTCGACCACGTCCTGGCCCCGGGAGAGAACCCGTGAACAACCCCGTCGAGCACCCCCTGGTCCGCGCCCACCTGGACGCGGTCGCCCGGTACACCGCCCCGCTGCCCGAGGAGCGCCGCCGCGAACTGCTCGCGGACCTGCGCGAGCACGTCGAGGTCTCGCTCGCCGAGAGCGACCCGGCCGACGAGACCGCCGTCCGGCGCGTCCTGGAGCAGCTGGGCAGCCCCCGACAGATCGCCGACGCCGCGCTCGACGAGGACGGCCGCGCCCGGCCGGAGCCGGAGAGCAGCGGCCGCACCACCCTCACCGTGGTCTTCGCGGTGCTGCCGGTGCCGCTGTCGTTCGTGCCCGCCATCGGGCCCGTGCTCGCGCTGGTCGCCGCCGTCGTCGCCGCGATCAGGGCCTGGAGGTCCACGCAGTGGACCCGCCGGGAGAAGCGGCTGGCGGCCCTGCTGCTCCTCTCCCCCGTCCTGGTCACGCCGCTGGCCGGCGTCGCCGCCGCCGCGTCCCCGACCGGCCTGACGCCGCTCGCCGTCCTCATCGCCTGCGCGGTGGGCTTCTGCCCCGCCCTGCTCGCGGCATTCCTCCTGGCCCGCTCCGCCGCCCGGCTGCGCACCGCCGCACTCACGGCGTGAACCAGGCTGCCACTCCGGATCATTGACGTTCCATCAATTCGAGCATTCGGCGACCGCTCCCCGAACGCCGGGGAGCGGTCCTCACGCCCACGGAGCGCGTCGACGCGAGGCGACAAGGACGTACACGGAGCACGCCGATCCGATGAGGCCCGCGCTTGCGCGCACCCCTTCCCGACCGCTAACGTCTTACCGGTTTCTCACCGTCAAATCCGTTTTCAGCCACGGCCGTTCATACGGTTAACGGAAAGCCGCATACAGTGTGCGGATCTGAAAACCCGGACCGGCGCCCCCTCCATCTGGGGGCTTTTCCATTACGCGGGAATCAAGGCAACTCACTTTACCGTCAGGCTCGTTGACCCGGTTCTTCGGCGACTGCTTTGCTTCTCGGCGGCCGAGGCGGGCCTGACATCCCCCCGGTGATCCGTTGTGCGGCGGGTCATCCAGGCGTTTCCACCGCCTCCGGCCTCTCCCTGTCCTTCACGACCACCCGTCACCCACCGGTGTCCGGGAGGTCGGCATGAGAGAGGCAACCCTCACATGGGCCGAACCCCCACATTCCGTCATGCCAGACGGGCGGCACTCACCGGCGTCGCCGCGCTCGCCCTCGCGGCGGCCGGCTTCACCGCGGCGCCCGCCCAGGCACAACCCGACGGCACCGCGCACCCCACGGCGTCGGCGAACCACCCGTACCGGCACGGCGCCGTCCCGCTGCGCGGCCACCAGGCCACACCGAACGCCACCTCCGCCAACAACCTCAACTACGGTGGCGGCGCGGGCAGTCCGAGCATCGGTGTGACCACCGGGCCGGAGCACGTCTACCTGGTGTTCTGGGGCTCCCAGTGGGGCAGCTCCGGCACCGACGCCAACGGCAACACCACGCTCAGCGGCGACGCCAAGGGCATGGCCCCGCGCCTCCAGCAGCTGTTCAAGGGCATCGGCGCGGGCAACGAACTCTGGTCCGGCGTCATGACGCAGTACTGCGAGGGCGTCGCGACGGGCGCCCAGACCTGTCCGGGCAACTCCGCGCACGTCGCCTACCCCACCGGCGGCGCGCTCGCCGGCGTCTGGGTGGACACCTCCGCCGCGGCACCCGCCTCCGCGACCGGCAACCAGATCGGCGCCGAGGCGGTCAAGGCGTCCGGCCACTTCGGCAACACCACGGCCGCGGCCAACCGGAACGACCAGTACGTCGTCGTCTCCCCCACCGGCACCACTCCCGACGGCTTCAACACCGCGTCCGGCAACTTCTGCGCCTGGCACGACTACACCGGCGACACCACGCTCACCGGCGGCGCGGTCTCCTCCCCGTACGGAGAACTGCCCTTCACCAACCTGCCGTACGTGACCGACGCGGGCTCCGGCTGCGGCCAGGGCTTCGTCAACGCGGGGACGGCCGGCACCCTCGACGGCGTCACCATCGTCGAGGGCCACGAGTACGCCGAGACCATCACCGACCAGAACCCGGCCGGCGGCTGGACCGACAGCAGCGGCGCCGAGAACGGCGACAAGTGCGCCTGGGTCAGCAGCGGCCAGGGCGCCTCGGCGAACGTCGGCTTCACCACCGGCAGCTTCGCCATGCAGTCGACCTGGGCGAACGACTTCAACAGCGGTGCGGGCGGCTGCGAGATGTCCCACCCGATCGTCGGCGGCACGACCGGCAACACCGTCACCGTCACCAACCCTGGCGCCCAGGCCGGCACCACCGGCAAGGCCGTCAGCCTCCAGATCGCGGCGACCGACAGCGCCTCCGGCCAGACCCTCACCTACACGGCGAGCGGCCTGCCGGCCGGCCTGTCCATCTCCGCCACCGGCCTGATCAGCGGCACCCCGACCACCGCCGGCACGTCGAGCGTCACGGTGACCGCCAAGGACGCCACCGGCGCCACCGGTTCCGCCGCCTTCGGCTGGACCGTCACCTCCCCGGGCGGCGGCGGCCTCACCAACGGCGGCTTCGAGACCGGCACCCTGACCGGCTGGACCTCCACCGGCAGCGCCGCCGCCACCAGCGCCGCCAAGCACACCGGCGGCTACGGCGCCATGCTCGGCTCCACCGGCCCCACCACCACGTCCTCGGCCGGCCAGACCTTCACCGCCCCGACCGGCAGCAGCAAGGTCTCCTTCTGGTACGACGTCACCTGCCCGGACACCGTCACCTACGACTGGGCGACCGCGACCCTCAAGGACAACACCACCAACACCACGACCACGGTGCTCGCCAAGACCTGCACGAGCGGCCTCGGCTGGAAGTCCGCCTCCGCCACCGTCACCCCGGGCCACAGCTACACGCTCACCCTCACGAACGTGGACGACAACTACCCGGGCGACCCGACCTACACCTACTACGACGACGTGACCGTCTCCTGACGGCCACCCGTCCACGCCCCTGACGCCGCCGGGGCGGGCCACCACGGCCCGCCCCGGCGGCTCCGCGCCCCGCGCCCCGCGAAGGAGGAGAACCGTGACCGCGCGAACGCTCGCGGCGGCCGCCCTGCTCGCCCTGGCGGCCGGCTGCTCGCCGGGCACCGGGCCCGCCGCGCCGGGCCCGTCGACCCCGTCGGCCCTGGTGCTCGACGAGCACGCCGACGGCACGGCCGTACGGGTGGCACCCGGCACCGTCGTCCGGGTCGAGCTGCACAGCACCTACTGGTCCCCGGCCGCCGACGACAACCCGCGGACCCTGCGCCCGACCGCCACCGCCACCGCGACCGCCACCGCCTGCCGGCCCGGTGGCGGCTGCGGCCAGGTCACCGCCGGTTTCCTCGCCGCCGCACCCGGCACGGCCCGGCTCTCCGCCCACCGCACCACCTGCGGCGAGGCGCTGGCCTGCCCGCCCGGGCAGCGGGCCTTCACCGTGACGGTGACGGTGTCCGCCGACTGACGGTCAGTGCTGGACGCCGGAGGACAGCGAGAAGTCCGCGAAGTAGGCGCGCTGGGTGCTCGCCGGGCCCCAACTGGTGTCGTGGCCACCGTAGAAGGTGGAGAAGAACACGCCGCCGAAGGGGATCTTGCCGATGCCCGAGGCCACCCCGTGCGCCGCGTAGACCTGGCGGCCGTCGTACCAGACGGTGACGTCCCCGGTGCTCCGGTCGACCAGCTGCTCGACGCTGTGCCACGCGCCGTCGGCCTGGAACCGCCAGTCGCCGAGCCCCTCGTCCACCCCGTAGCCGGTCGGGCCGGAGTTGGTCGGGGTGTAGAGGTAGACCTCGCCGTTGTCCGGCACGCCCTTGGCGCCGCGCCACATGTAGCGCGTCGACCAACCGGCGCCGTGGTTGCCGCCCGACTCCTCGCCGACCTTGCCGCCGTACAGCCCGGGCAGCTTCCCCGCCTTGCCCCAGTCCCGGCCGGTCGGGAACTTGAGCGAGTACTTCAGGTCCAGCGTCCGGCCCTGGGCCAGGGCGGACAGGCCCAGGCTGGTCAGATCCGTGTAGAACTGGCCGCCGCCCGGGTTGGGGCAGTCGGTGCACTGGTTGGAGGAGGACCCGGCCCCGTAGGTGACCTGGAGCGCCGAACCGTCCCCGGGAGCGGCCGCGTCGTCGACCGCGCTCAGGTCCGAACCGCCCCACGTCCCCTGGTCGACCGCGCCCCAGGCGTGCTTCCACTGGTCCGTCCCGTAACCGCGGAACTGGCCGGTCCAGGCCGCCTTCCCGCTCGCCACCGGGGCCGGCGCGGCTGCCCCGGCTCCTCCGGTTCCTTTGGCCCCGGAGGCGGCCGGCGCGGCGATCGAGGCCGCGGCGGGCGACGTCGACGGGGCGCAGGCGACCAGGGCGGCGGCCGCGAGCGCCGCTCCGAACACACGACGAGTGGTTTTCATGACTGCCCTTCCCGACGGGACCGGGCCGGGACGGCCCACCCGCTCCATGTGACGCTCCGCCACCGGGCCACAGTAGCGGCGCCCGAGGTGACGTGACCATCACACTCCCGGGTGACGGCGGACCGGCTCCCGGACCCCCGGCGCGGGCGGTGCGGCGAAGTGGCGGTGCGGCGAAGTGGCCGCGAAGATTCCTCCGAACGTCCAGCGGAGGATGTCAAGACCGCGGCGACGGCTCCGACCACCGGTCGAGGAGCCCGGCCCGGGCCCGCGAACCACGAGGAGCACGAGGAGCACGAGATGAAGTTCCTGATCAGCCTGCACATCAACCCGGCCGTGATGGACGCGCTGACCGACGAGGAGAAGGCGGCGATCGGCCACGGCCACGGCGAGTTCATCGAGGCGCTGAAGGCGTCCGGCGAGCTGATCACCACCCAGGCGCTGGTCGATCCGGCCCAGGCCGCCGTGGTGACCGTGCGCCACGGCCAGCCGGTGGTGACCGACGGTCCGTTCCTGGAGGCCAAGGAGTACCTGGGCGGCTTCTACCTGGTCGACTGCGAGGACAGGGAACGGGCGATCGCGCTGGCGGCGCGGATCCCGGACACCGCGATCGAGGGCCTGGGGGTCGAGGTGCGGCAGGTGATGTTCGCCGGCGGACACTTGGAGGCATGACAGCACCGGACTTCGAGGACCTGCTGCGTGCGCTCACGCCGCAGGTCCTCGGCACCTTGGTTCGCCGGTACGGCCGGTTCGAGGGGTGCGAGGACGCCGTCCAGGAGGCCGTCCTCGCCGCCACCGTGCAGTGGCCGTCCGAGGGGGTGCCGGACAATCCGCACGGGTGGCTGGTGACCGTCGCCTCCCGACGGCTCATCGACCAGCTGCGCAGCGACCGCGCGCGCCGCGAACGGGAGTCGGCGACGGCCGCCGAGGTGGTGCCGCAGGAGGTGCCGGACACCGACGACACGCTCGTCCTGTTGTTCCTGTGCTGCCATCCGACGCTCACCGCGGCCTCCCAGACCGCCCTGACGCTGCGCGCGGTCGGCGGCCTGACCACCGCCGAGATCGCCCGCGCGTTCCTGGTGCCGGAGGCCACCATGGCGGCCAGGATCAGCCGGGCCAAACAACGCATCAGGGCCGCCGGCAGCTCGTTCGGCCTGCCGGACGGTGCGGAGCGCCAGGAGCGGCTGCGGGTCGTGCTGCACGTGCTCTACCTGATCTTCAACGAGGGCTACACCGCCACCTCCGGCCCCGAGTTGCACCGCCCCGACCTCGCGCGCGAGGCGATCCGGCTGACCAGGGCGGTGCACGCGCAGCTGCCCGAGGACGACGAGGTGACCGGGCTGCTCGCCCTGATGCTGCTGACCCACGCCCGCCGGGCGGCGCGGACCACGCCGACCGGCGACCTGGTGCCGCTGGACGAGCAGGACCGCAGGACGTGGGACCGGGCGCTGATCGAGGAGGGCGTCGGGCTGGTCGAGGCGTCGCTGGCCGGCCCGGCCCTGGGGCCCTACCAGTTGCAGGCCGCCATCGCGGCCACGCACGCCGACGCGGCCACGGCCGAGGAGACGAACTGGCCGCAGGTGCACGCCCTGTACCTGATCCTGGAACGGATCGCGCCCAACCCGATGGTCACCCTCAACCGGGCGATCGCGCTCGCCGAGACCGCGGGCCCGGCCGCCGGACTGGCCCTGCTGTCCGCCCTGGACGGCGACGGGCGGATGGCCGGGCACCACCGGCTGCTGTCCGTCCGGGCACACCTGCTGGAGAAGGCCGGTGACCGGGCCGGGGCGTCCGAGCACTACCGGCGCGCCGCGAAGGCCACCGCCAGCCTCGCCGAGCGGCGCTATCTGGAGGCCCGGGCCGGCCGGACCGGACAGCGCTCCGACTAGCCGGCCCGGCGCACGGCCGACGCGCATCCGGGGCAGGCCGGGGCGCGTCCGGGCTCAACGGCCCTGCGGCTCCATCCCCGGTCTGCCCCGCACCGCGTACGTCGGCAGCCGCAGCTCGCCGAGGACGGCCCGGGGCAGGCTCAGCCCGAACCGCCGCCCGACCACGCCGAGGGTGCGGCGGCGGACGGCCGCGGGCGGTTCGTCCCCGGGCCGGCGGGTGATCCCGTCGGGCTCCAGGACGCCCGCGGCGACCAGCTCGGGCACCAGCAGGTCGGGCTCCCGGCCCCAACGCCAGCGCTCCTCGGCGAGGCCGAACCCGCACAGCACGGCGCCGTCGCGGGCGTAGTCGAGCAGCGCCGGCGGGTGGTCCGGCATCGAACGGAAGTGGACCACCTCGACCCCGTCGCGCGCTATCTCGGTGAGCCGCTCGCCGCCGGTGGAGTCGCCGTACTCGACCGCGAAGGACCAGTCGCCGGACTCGCCGACCCGGATCACGCCGTCGCCGTCGTCGCTCGGGCGGAACACCTCGATGTCGAGGTCCCACACCTCGGTGCCACTGAGCGGCCCGGCCGCGGCGGCCGGATCGGCGCCCATCCGGCGGGCGAGCTCCTGCGGCGGTATCCCCCGGGCGAACAGGACGCCGTCGACGGAGCGCCCGGCGTCCGCGAGCCACCGGATGCCGTCGTCGCCCCCCACCCCTTCGGTACCGTCCGTCATGACGCCCCCTCACCTCGCGCCGGCCTGCGGTGGCCGGGCCGCCGGTCCGCACCCTAACCGACGCCGCTGACACCGGCGGTCCCCGGGCGCGTCCCGGCCGGGCAGCTCAGCACCCGTCGGAGGAAGGGCAGTTCACCGGGGACCGCCGGAAGGCCGCGCTCAGGCGCCCCGGCGCGTCAGCGCCCTGCGCATCAGCACCGCGTACACCGCCGCCGCGACGACCATGCCGACCGGCAGCGCGAGGTCCGCGCCGACGAGCGCGGCCACCGGCCCGGTGTACAGGGTGTCCACGCACAGCGCGGCGCCGGCCACCCCGGCCGCGAGGGCGAGCGCGCCGGCCGGGTTGACGCCCGCCCGGTACCAGAAGGTGCTGCCCGGGGTCTCGTCCGTGAGCGCGCGGCCGTCGTAGCGGTTGCGGCGCAGCAGGATGTCGGTGGCGTAGATCGCGGTGCTGGGGCCGAGCAGGACGACGGTCAGCTGGAGCACGTTGCTGACGGTGTCGAGGAAGTTGGAGACCAGCAGCGCGTACAGCGTGAGGGAGACGGCGACGGTGCCGTCGACGAGCACGCTGAGGGTGCGGCGGATCCGGATGCCGACGGCTTGCAGGGCGAGGCCGGCGCTGTAGGCGGTGAGCGCGTTGACCGCGATCGTGCCGACGACCAGGGAGAGCAGGAAGACCGGGTAGAACCAGCCGGGCAGGATCTGCTGGAGGGCGGCCTGCGGGTCCGTCATGTCGACGGCGCTGGCGGCGAGCACGCCCAGGCCGCCGACCACGACGCTGGGCAGGAGGCCGCCGAGCGCCGTCCAGCCGAGGACGGCGCGCGGGGAGGTCGTGTGCGGCAGGTAGCGGGAGAAGTCGGCGCTGGTGGTGTAGGACAACGGGCCGGAGGCGATCAGGGTGACGCCGGCCAGGACGGCGGACCACAGGCGGGTGCCGGAGAGCGGTTCGGCGGGCGCGTAGCCGAAGTCGGCGTGCCGGAGCACCACGTACCCGACGACGGCGAAGGCGGCGGCGAGCGCCAGGGTGATCGGCAGGTAGAGCCGGAGGATCGCGGCGTGGCCGTAGACGCTGATGGTGAGCGTGACCACGACGATGGCGACCACGATGGCGATCTTGATCGGGGTGGTCGGGGTGATCCCGGCCTGTTCGGCGAGCGAGAACGCGGCGACGGCGGCCGCGGCGAGGTTGAGCGCGAAGTAGCAGACGGAGATCATCCAGCCGGTGACCGCGTTGTTCACGCGGTTGCCGAGGACGCCGTACATCGCGCGGGTGATGACCTCGCTGGGCGCGCCGGCGGCCGGCCCGGAGACCGCCAGCAGGCCGGTGCCCAGCCAGAACAGGTTGCCGACGACGACCACCGCGAACGCCTGGAGCAGGTCGAGGCCGGCCAGGACGAGGGCGCCGCCGACGACCAGGTTGAGGTAGTTGACGCTGGCCGCCGCCCAGACGGAGAAGAGTTCGCGGGCGCGACCGCGCCGTTCCGTCTCGGGGATGTGGTCGATGCCGTGGACCTCGACCCGGCCGGCCCGCTCCTGCTGGAGCGGTGCCGCGGCGCGGGTGTCGGGATGGGGGTGGTCCGGGAGCGTGGACGCCATTGGGGGCCCTCCGTGGGGGTGTCGTGCCCACCTGCTTGCTTATTGGTCGCACACTCAATAGCATCCGGCACATGACGTCAAGCGTTCAGCGCAAACGGGTCCGCAAGTCCCCCGAAGACCGGCGGGCGGAGATCGTCGAGGCGGCGGCCGCCGTCGCCCTCACCGAGGGCCTGGAGTGCATCACGCTGCGCAGGATCGCCGAGCAGCTCGACGTCCGACCCGGCCTGATCAGCCACTACTTCCCCGCCGTCGAGGATCTCGTCGCCGAAGCCTTCGGCAGCGCCGCCACCACCGAACTGGAGACGCTGCTGCCCGCCGACCCGCCCGACGGGTCGCCGCTGCACCACCTCGCGCGGTTCTTCGCCCGCGCCACCGGGCCGGCCTACGACGACATGAGCCGACTCTGGATCAACGCCCGCCACCTCAGCCGCTACCGGCCCGTCCTGCGCGAGCGGGTCCTGGAGCAGGAGGCCGGCTGGCGCGGACGGCTCAGCGGCGTCGTCGAAGCGGGCGTCGCCCAGGGCGAATTCCGCACCGAGGACGTCGATGTGACGGCTCTTCAGATTCTGGTCGTGATCGACGGCCTCGCCGTCCACGCCAACACCGGTCTGCGCAACCACCCGTCCGCCGTCACCCGGCTCGCCGTGGCCACCGCCGAACGTGAACTCGGCCTGCCCGACGGCGCCCTCACCTGGAAAGACTGACCCCTCCACCCCACGACTCCCCCACCCCGCACCACCGCTGGAGCCGCTGTGCGCACCTCCCTCGTCCTCCTGTCCGCCCGCCTGCTCGACCCGGCGACCGGCGATCCCCTCCCGCAGACCGCCCTGGCCGTCGCCGACGGCCGGATCGCCGCCCTCGGCGACGACCGGGAGATCCGCCGACTCGCCGACGCCGCCACCACGGTGATCGACCTGAAGGGCGCCGTCGTCACCCCCGGGCTGGTCGACGGGCACCTGCACCCGGTCACCGGCGCCGAACTCACCCACGGCCTCGATCTCTCCGGCTGCACCGACCTCGCCGGGGTCCGCGCCGCCCTCGCCGCCGGGGTCCGCACCCTCGCCCCCGGCGCCTGGCTGCACGCCTGGGGCCTGGACCCGAACGTCTTCGGCGACCGGCCGGTGGAGTCCGCCGCGCTCGCCCCCGTCCTCGACGGCGTCCCGGCGCTGCTCCAGCTCTTCGACGCCCACTCCATGCTCGCCAGCCCGCGCGCCCTGGAACTCGCCGGCGTCGACGGCCCCCGCAGCTTCGCCCAGGCCGCCGAGGTGGTCTGCGACGCGGCCGGCCGGCCCACCGGCCTGCTGCTGGAGGACGCCGCCTGCGAACTGGTCGAACGCGCCGCCCCGCAGCCCACCCGGGCCGAACGCCGCGACCGCCTGGCCGCCGCGCTGTCCGCCATGGCCGCGGCCGGCCTCACCGGCGGCCACGCGATGGACGCGAACGGCGACAGCCTCGACCTCTACACCGAACTCGACGAGGCGGGCGACCTGCCGCTGCGGCTGCGGGTCGCCCCCTGGTGCCAGCCCGGGGTGGACGCGGACGGGCTGCGCGCGCTCGTCGAGCAGCAGCGCCGGGGCGGCCGGCTCTGGCGGGTCGACGGCGTCAAGCTGTTCATGGACGGCACGATCGACAACGGCACCGCCTGGCTGGAACGCCCGGACTGCCACGGCGAGTCCACCCACGCGTTCTGGCCCGACCCGGCGGAGTACACCCGCGTCATCGCCCACCTGCACCGCGCCGGTGTGCCGACCGCCACCCACGCCATCGGCGACGCCGCCGTCCGCCACGCGCTCGACGCCGTGGCCGAGGCCTCGGCACAGGGCCCGGGGCCGACCGCCGCCGGGGCTCGCCCGGTCCGGCACCGGATCGAGCACATCGAGACCGTCCCGGACTCCGTCGTGCGGAGCTTCGCCGAGCTGGGCGTGATCGCCTCCATGCAGCCCACCCACTGCTGCGACTTCACCCGGGCCGACCACACCGACAACTGGTCCCGCCGCCTCGGCGAGGAGCGCGCTGACCGCGCCTGGCGGTGCCGCGACCTGTGGGACGCGGGCGCCACCGTCGTATTCGGCTCGGACTGGCCGATCGCGCCCTACCCTCCGCTCGGTGTGATGGCCGGCGCCCGCCACCGCCGCCCGAGCCGCGACCTGACCCAGCCGCCGCACAACCCCGGACAGGCGCTCACCGCCCTGGAGGCGCTGCGGGCGATGACCGTCAACGCCGCACACGCCGCCGGGGAGGAGGAGCGGGCGGGCCGGATCGCCGTCGGGCACCGCGCCGACCTCACCGTCCTGGCCGCCGACCCGCTCACCACCCCCGCCACCGAGCTGCCGGACGTCCCCGTGCTGCTCACCGTCCTGGACGGCCGCCCGACGCACCGCGCCGCCGCGCTCTGACCCGCGCGGGTGGGGCCAGGGCCCCGCCCGCGCGTGAACCGGGGGTTATCCCCCCGGGAAACCCGGCGGCCGGCCCCAGCGCGCCGCGCCCCCACCTCGGCCGATGATCTTCTCACCGAGCTTTCGGGATAACAACGTTGAGGAGCAATCATGACGACGGCGAACAGGCGGCGGATCGGCCGACGCGGACTGATCGCGGTGACGGCGGCGGCCGCCACCGCCGCCCTGCTGGCCCCGGCGGCCTCCGCCGCCCCCGCGGCGGACGGCCAACGGAGCACGGTGGTCCGCGCGTTGGAGCGGGCCGCGCACCCGCTGCGGTCGACCGAGCCCGGCGGCCGCACCGGCGACCTGCGGGCGCTCGGCGCGATGGTCGGGGACGCCAAGGTGGTGGGCCTCGGCGAGGCCACGCACGGCTCGCACGAGTTCTTCGCCATGAAGGAGCGGGTCTTCCGCTACCTGGTCGAGGAGAAGGGCTTCACCACCTTCGCCCTGGAGATGAGCTGGTCGGCGGGCCTGAAGATCGACGGGTACCTCCAGGGCGGCGGCGGGGGTGACGCCCGCCAGATCGTCAAGGATGCCCTGGGCCAATCACCTTGGGAGCGCGAGGAGTTCGTCAGCCTGATCAGCTGGATGCGCGAGTACAACCGCCAGCACCCCCAGCGCCCGGTCCACTTCCTGGGCGACGACGTCGGCGCCCCCAGGCTCGGCGACGAGGTCTTCGCCCGGGTCGACGCCTACCTGCGCAAGGCCGACCCCGACGCCCTGCCGCGTGTGGACGGGCTGTACGCGGGCCTGCGCCCGCTCGACGACACCATCGCGTACATCCAGCGGCCGGTGGCCGAGCGGAAGGAGAACGCCGCCAAGGCGCAGCAGGCGCTGGACCTGGTCACCGCCGCCAGGGGCGCCGGCGGCGAGGAGTACGAGTGGGCCGTGCAGCACGCCCGCATCATCGCCCAGACCTTCGCCTTCGCCACCTTCGACCTCGCCGACCCGGCCTCGGTGACCGCCTCGGAACTCCTCCGCGACCAGGCCATGGCCGACAACACCGCGTGGTGGCAGCGCCGTACCGGCGACCGGATCCTGCTCTCGGCGCACAACGGGCACGTCGGCTACCTGGCCAGCAATCCCGAGATGTACCCCAAGACACAGGGCGCCTTCCTGCGCGACGCCTTCGGCCCGGAGTACCTGAACATCGGGTTCACCTTCGACCGGGGCTCCTTCCTCACCATGGGCGCCGCCCTCGGCACCGACTGGGAGAAGACCACCGTGCCCCCGGCCACGCCCGACATGAACGAGTACACCCTGGACCAAGTCCGCGGCCAGGACTACTACGTCGACCTGCGCACGGCCCCGCGCACGGTCCGCAACTGGCTGGACACCGCCCGGCCGGTCTACGAGGCCGGTTCCACGTTCGAGAAGGACCCGCTGCCCACCCTCGCCCTCGGCCGGGCCTACGACGCCCTCGTCCACCTCCACCAGGTCCGCGAGGCCGACAAGCTCTGAGCCCGGCCGGCGGGCGCGATGGGCCGGCCCGCCTCAGGCCGATGGGGCGGCCGTGTCCGGGAAGGCCCGGTCCAGCAGCGCGCCCAGGGCGGTCCGGTCCTGGTCGGAGAACCGCTCCAGCGCGGTCAGGCCGGACATCAGGTCGGCGCGGATCAGCCGGACGGTGTGCTCGCCCTGGTCGGTCAGGGCGATGTTCTTGACCCGGCGGTCGACCGGGTCGGGTTCGCGGCGGACCAGGCCACGGCCCTCCAGCCGGTCGACGATGCCGGTGACGTTGGAGGCGTCACAGGACAGCAGGCCGGCGAGGGCGCGCATGGAACGCGGCCGGGTCAGCAGGCTGAGGGTCTTGCCCTGCATCAGGGTCAGCCCGTGCCCGGAGGCGGCGGCGGCGAAGTGGCGGTAGTAAGCGGCGGCCACCCGGGCGAGCTGATCCATCAGCTCGCCCGGCGTGGCCGGTGGGTCCGGCCGGGGGTTCTGGTGCACGGTATCGAGCATAGGCAGATTGCTTGACATCCTCAACCATTGAGGTTTACCGTCCACGAATGCTTGAGGTCATAAACCATCGACGACCTCAAGCCACCTGGAAGGACCACGAGCCCTCATGAGCCACACCCCCGACGCCGCCTCGGAAGCCACTCCAGGCGCCACTCCGGACACCGCCGCTCCCGAAGCCACCCCGGAGAACGCCGCCCCGGAGAACGCCGCCGCCACGGTCGCCCGCCTGCGCGCCGCCTTCGACACCGGCCGGACCAAGCCGCTCGCCTGGCGCCAGGCCCAGCTGGCAGCACTGCGCTCGCTGCTCACCGAGCAGTCCGAGGCGTTCCTCCAGGCCCTGCACGAGGACCTCGGCAAGAGCACCGCCGAGGCCTACCGCACCGAGATCGGCTTCACGCTCAACGAGCTCGACCACACCGTCGCCCATCTGGAGCAGTGGCTGCGGCCGAAGCCCGCCGCCGTGCCCGAGGTCTTCCAGCCCGCCGCGGCCCGCGTGGTGCGCGACCCGCTCGGCGTGGTGCTGATCATCGCGCCCTGGAACTATCCGCTCCAGCTCGCCCTGGCCCCGCTGGTCGGCGCGCTGGCCGCCGGGAACGCGGCCGTCCTCAAGCCCAGCGAGCTCGCCCCCGCGACCTCCGCCGCACTCGCCCGGCTGCTCCCGCGCTACCTCGACCCGGCGGCCGTCGCGGTCGTCGAGGGCGCCGTCCCGGAGACCACCGCGCTGCTGGAGCAGCGCTTCGACCACATCTTCTACACCGGCAACGGCACGGTCGGCCGGATCGTCATGACCGCCGCCGCCCGGCACCTGACCCCGGTCACCCTGGAGCTCGGCGGCAAGAGCCCCGTCGTGGTCGAACCCGGCGTCGACCTCGCGGTCACCGCCCGCCGGATCGCCCGGGGCAAGTTCCTCAACGCCGGCCAGACCTGCGTCGCCCCCGACTACGTCCTCGCCATCGGCGCGAGCGCGCCCGCGCTGGAGGCCCACCTGGCCGAAGCCGTCCGGGAGTTGTACGGCGACGACCCGGCGGCCGGCCCCGCGTACGGCCGGATCGTCAACGAGTGCCACTTCGACCGGCTCACCGCGCTGCTCGGCGACGGCCGGACCGTCACCGGCGGCACCCACGACCGCGCCGACCGCTACCTCGCCCCGACCGTCCTCGCCGACGTCTCCCCCGAGGCCCCCGTGATGCGGGCGGAGATCTTCGGCCCGATCCTCCCCATCGTCGCCGTGCCCGACCTCGACGCGGCGATCGCCTTCATCAACGAGCGCGACAAGCCGCTCGCCCTCTACGCCTTCACCGAGTCCGAGCACACCAAGCAGCGGCTGACCGAGGAGACCTCCTCCGGCGCGCTCGCCTTCGGACTGCCGGTCTCCCACCTGGCCATGCCCGAGCTGCCGTTCGGCGGCGTCGGTGAGAGCGGCATGGGCCGCTACCACGGCGAGTACTCCATCGACACCTTCAGCCACGCCAAGGCCGTCGTCGACAAGCCCCTCGCCTGACCGCTGCGCCCCTCCTCCCTCCTTCCCCTCCCCTCCCCTCCCCTCCCCGCCCCTCCCCTCCACCCCGACACCGAGCGAGCACCCTCATGACCACCATCGACCACGGCGCCGCCGTCGCCACGGAGACCGCCCGCCTCGTCGCCGCCCTCCGGGACGCCGACCCGACCACCCCGGTGCCCACCTGCCCCGGCTGGACACTGACCGACCTCACCCGCCACACCGGCAGTGTGCAGCGCTGGTTCACCGTGCTGCTCCGGCAGCGGATCCAGCAGCCGCCCCGCAGCCGCGAGGTCGACCTGCGGCTGCCCGCCGGGCCGGACGGCTACCCCGCCTGGCTGGCGGAGGCGGCGGCCGAGGCCGGCGCCGCGTTCGCGGAAACCGACCTCGACGCCCCGATGTGGGCCTGGGGCGCCGACCAGCACGCCCGCTTCTGGGTCCGGCGGATGCTGTTCGAGACCCTGGTGCACCGCGCCGACGCGGAACTCGCCCTCGGACGCACCCCGGTGATCGACCCGGAGCTGGCCGCCGACGGGGTGTCCGAGTTCCTCACCAACCTGCCCTTCGCCGCCTTCTTCGCCCCCGGGACCGCCGAACTGCGCGGCGCGGACCGCACCATCCGCTTCACCCGCACCGACGGCGGCGCCACCCCCGCCGGCGGTGACTGGCTGATCCGCCTGCGGCCCGACGGCTTCGGGCTCGACCTGGCCAGCCCGGACCCGGACGGCGCGGGCCCGGACGGCGCGGGCCCTGGCGGCACGGGCCCGGAGGCCGACGCGACCGTCCGCGCGAGCGCCGCCGATCTGCTGCTGCTCCTCTACGGCCGACTCGACCGGGCCTCCGCCCGCCTCGACCTGCGCGGGGACGAGGAACTGCTCGCCCACTGGTTCGCCAACTCGGCGTTCTGACCGGCCCGGGCGAGGAGCGGCGGCCAGGCCATCGCCCCTCGCCCGTACGGGTGATCGGCTGTCAGTGGCCGGTGCTAGCGTGCCGTTCCGTCAGCAGACGATCAAGGAAGGGCCGCATCAGATCGTGAACGTCACGCGCCACCAGGTCGCACCCCAGCGGATCACCCAGGCGCTGGAGGGCATCCAGGACCGGGTCCTCACCTGCTGGTACCGGATCCACTACGGCCGCCTGGCCATCAAGGAGATCCGGACGATGGGCGAGGAGCTCCTCGACCACATCGGCGCGCTCACCCTGGAGGACCAGCCGCTCAGCGGCCACCCCGCCCGCATCACCCTGGAGACCGCGGCCGAGTGCTCCCTCGGCGTGCTGTCCCTCGGCTGCTTCCCGCGCGGCGACTTCGAGGTCCCCTTCCCGTTCATCGGCGAGACGCTGACCAGCGACGAGAACCGCTTCGGCGACACCATCGACTTCGCCCCCACGGCCGCCACCTGGGTCGACGCCTTCGCGATGTGCGTGATCAGCGGCCTGATCTGGGAACGCCACCGCATGCTCGGCCCACTGCTGAAGGACGACTACGCGCCCTCGGTCCGCAACGGCTTGCCCCACTCGGACCTGGACTCGACCTCCGACCCGGCGAGTCTCGCCGAGCTGGACGCGCTCTGCTCCTACCTCCACGTCGTGCCGACCGCCATCTCACCCTGGGTCGCCCCCGGCCCCGTCCCCCTGCGCAAGCCGGACACCGAGGAGCGCACCGCCGCCGCCCGGGCGCTGGACGCCTCCGGCCGGCTCACGCCGGACCAGCAGCTGCTGCGCGTCCTGCTCGACGACGACCGGACGGCCTTCGAGCAGGCCCTCGCCGCCCGCCTCGACCAGCACCGCGAGAGCAGCGCTCCGGACGCGGCCCCGCGCAGCCTGCTCCCGGTCCTCCCCATCGCCCTGGCCGCACTCGCCGTCCAGGCGCACGGCTGGCAGCTCGGCACCTCCTCCGGCTACCTCCCGACGGGGCTCATACAGGCCCCGGAGCTCTGACCGCCCCTCAGACCAGCTCTCGACTCAGGTCAGCTCTCGACCGTGAAGGAGCGCGGGCGCGAGTTGAACCTGACCCAACGGCCGGCCGACACGCTGAACGCCGACCCGCCGGTGCAGTCCTCTCCCCAGTAGAAGCGGACGGTGCTGTCCGTCGCGTTGTTCACGCCCGACAGCGGCCCGTGTGCCTCCCTCGGCACCTCGTAGCAGCCGGGGTCCGGGTTGAGATACGGCACGCCCGGGCCGCTGCCCGACCCGTCGTGGAAGATCACGTTGTAGAACGTCAGAGTGCCCGTGGCGGCCTGGGCGGACGTGGGGACGGCCACGGCCACCGCCCCTGCGGCGATGAGAGTACCGATCGTCGTGACGAGGCGTCGCATGATGGACCTCCTGTGCGCACCGGGGCGCCGGGCGCGACCCGCGATCACGGCCAACGGTAGGGCTACGTACGCGAATCGTCACCGGCGTGAAGAAGCACGCGAGCGGCGTGCGGCGAAGACGTTAGTGTGACGAACGCTGGCTGAGTGAACTCCACGGAAGGACGATCATGCCCACCAAGACACTGCGGATTCCCACCCCGGACGGCCAGGCCGACGCTTTCGCCGCCTTCCCCGACCGTGGCGGGCGACACCCGGGGGTGCTGCTGTACTCGGACGCCTTCGGCCTGCGGCCCGTGCTGGAGGAGATGGCCCGCGAACTGGCCGAGCACGGGTACTACGTACTCGTCCCCAACCTCTACTACCGGCACGGCCCGGCACCGGTGCTCGAACTTCCCGCACGCATCGGAGAAGAGGACCGGCCCGCCGTCATCGCGAAAGTGATGCCCCTGATCGAGGCGCACACCACCGACCGCATCCTGCGCGACGCCGACGCCTACCTCCGGTTCCTCACCGCCCAGCCCGAGGTCAGCGCCGGACCGGTCGCCGCGATCGGCTACTGCTTCGGCGCCGTCCTGGCGATGCGCACCGCGACGGCCCACCCCGACCAGGTCGCCGCCGTCGCCGGATTCCACCCCGGATTCCTGGTCACCGACGCGCCCGACAGCCCGCACCGCCTCGTTCCCCAGCTCACCGCCGAAGTCCACCTCGGCCTCGCCGAGAACGACATGACGCCCGAGACCATCAGCGAGCTCAACCAGGCCCTGGACACCGCAGGCGTCGACCACACCATCGAGATCTACCCCGGCACCGTCCACGGCTTCACCATGTCCGACACCGACGCCTTCAACCCCACCGCACTGCAGCACCACTGGGACCGTCTCCTCCCCCTCCTCGACCGCACCCTCGCCAACACCTGAGGCTCCGGCCCGAGAACGCCGTACCGGCACAGGGCCCGACGGCCGGGTCGTCCGATCGGATGACCCGGCCGTCGGGACGTCAACGGACTCGATCCGTGCAGCCTCGGTCAGAGCCCGGAGTTCCGGTCGGCCATCAGCTGCACCAGGTCTTTCGCTCGTCCACGCATTCCATCGCGATCACGCCGTAGTACGCGCACGGGGAGGTCCGCGGCGTCAGGTAGTCCTGCGGTGCGGGTCGGCACCCGCCGTGCCCCCGCCTGTGCGTCCGGAACGCGGCGAAGGCAACGGACGGGTTGCCGCCCTGGGCCCTACAGCGATGATCAATCCTGCCGAACACCCAAGTCAATCCACCGGTTTGCTGGGGAACCTCCAAGCGCTACCTTGGATCCCCGTGACCCTTGACGACCTCCGCGTCTTCGCCGCGGTCTGCCGGGCCGGTTCGCTCAGCGCCGTCGCCCGCGACCTGTCGTGCACCCAGTCCGCCGTCAGCCAGCACGTGAAGCGGCTCGAACGGGAGCTGGGCCTGACCCTGATCGAGCGGCACCCCCGAGGGGTGGTACCCACCAAGGCCGGCCGGCTCCTCCAGTCGGCGGTCGCCACCGGCCTGGGCGGCATCGACCACGCGCTGCGCAGCATCGGTGAACTCGCCCGCGGCGAGGGCGGATCGGTGCGGATCACCACCGGGGCCACCAGCATCCGGCACTTCATGTCGGCCGCCGTCGTGGACTACCGCCGACGCTTCCCGCTGGTCAGCCTGGAGTTCCAGACCGAGGTCTCCAGCCGCAGTTGCTTCGAGGCACTCACCGCAGGCCGGGTCGACCTGGCCTGGATCACCCTCGGCACCCCGGTGCGCGGGATCGAGCAGCGGCCGGTCGTCGAGCTGCCCTGGGTGCTCGCCGTCGCCGCCGGCGACCCCCTGGCGGCCAGGCGACGCCTCGAACCGGCCGACCTTCAGGACACCCGGCTCATCGGGCTGCCGCAGAACTCGGTGTCCCGGTCCCAACTCGACTCCTGGCTGGGCAAGTCGGGCATCCGGCCGGTCTTCGACACCAGCGTCGCGGACTGGGACACGGCGATCCTGCTGGCCGAACTGGGCCTCGGGCACGCCGTCGTCCCCGCCCTGCCGCAGTGGCAGGGCCCCGGCCACCCCGGCCTGCGGCTGCTGCCCCTGCCCGCGCTGCCCGTTCTCACCGCCGGCTGGGCCGTCCGCCGCTGGGACACCCTCTCGCCGCTGGCCCGCGCCTTCGCCGACACCGTCGCCGAGCACTGCGCCCGCCGGCCCCCGACGGACTGAACCTCCCCGGACGGCCCGGTTCAGCAGGTCCGACCGCCCGTGAGCACGTCGCCGCCCGCGCAGGTCCGCCTGCACGAGAAGTCGGCCCGTCCGACGTCCTGCTCCGACGTCCTGCTCCGACGTCCTGCTCCGACCGTCCTGCACTGGCGCCCTGCACTGGCGCCCTGCACTGGCGCCCTGCTCCAGTGCCCTACTCCCCCGCCCCGCCGCGCGCGGCCCGGGTGAACCGCGCGCCCCACTCCTCGACGAGGTCGAGCAGTTCGGGCGGGCCGAGGACGCGGAAGTCCGCGCCGAGCGAGCCGAGCGCCATGGCCGGCCAGTCCAGCGAGTCGGCGGTCATCTCCAGGCGGCAGCGCCCACCGTCGACCTCCTCGACGGTGCCCCACCGGCCGACCCGCGCGCGGACGGTCGCGGCCGGGGCGTCCACCAGCGCCGCCACCCGGTACGGGCGGGGCACGCCGTGAAGACCGGCCCGGACGAACTCCGCGGCGTCGGCGGCGGGCAGCGGACGGGGCCCGAACCGGACGCCGCCGCCCTGCGGCGCGCTGAGCCGGTCGAGCCGGAAGGTGCGCCAGTCCTGCCGGTCGAGGTCGTAGGCGACCAGGTACCAGCGGCGGTGCAGGCAGACCAGCCGGTGCGGTTCGACGTCCCGTTCGGCGTGCCGGCCGTCGGCGGCGGTGTAGGAGAAGCGCAGCCGCTCGGTGTCCCGGCAGGCCAGCGCGACCACGGTGAGCCGGTCCGGGTCGACGCCCGGCCCGGCCGGGGCGCCCCCGCCGACGGGTACGGTCACCGCGCGCAGCGCCTCGACCCGGCGCCGCAACCGGGCGGGCATCACCTGCACCACCTTGGCCAGCACCCGCACCGAGGCCTCGGCGATGCCCTCCACCGGGCTCTCCGCGGCGGCCTGCAGGCCCACGGCCAGGGCGACCGCCTCCTCGTCGTCGATCACCAGCGGGGGCAGGGCGGCACCCGCGGCGAGTTGGTAGCCGCCGTCGACGCCGCGCTGCGCCTCCACGGGGTAGCCGAGTTCGCGCAGTCGGTCGATGTCGCGGCGCAGGGTGCGGATCGAGACCCCGAGCCGGTCGGCCAGTTCCTCGCCCGGCCAGTAACGGTGGGTTTGGAGCAGGGAGAGCAGTCGCAGCGTCCGGGTGCTGGTGTTCGCCATGACTCCGATCATCCCGGAATTCAGGCCAGAAAGTGGCCGCTATCGCGTTTAGCGTGGACCTTGTCCGAAGGAGCAGGAACCGAACGGAAGGCCACACCATGACCAGCACCGCGACCCCGAACAACAGCACCACCACCGGCGAGCGCGCCGACCTGCTGGCGGCCCTGGCCAAGCAGCGGCACTTCCTGCGCTTCACCACCCGCGACCTCACCGACGAGCAGGCCGCCCTGCGGACCACCGTCAGCGCACTGTGCCTGGGCGGCCTGATCAAGCACGTGAGCGCGGTCGAACGGTTCTGGGTGGCCTTCATCGTGGAAGGCCCGTCCGCGATGCCCGATTTCAGCAGCTTCACCGAGGCCGACTTCGCCCGCCGTGCGGACGAGTTCCGCCTGCTGCCCGGCGAGACGCTGGCCGGCGTCCTGGCCGAGTACGCCGAGGTGGCCCGCCGCACCGACGACCTGATCGCCTCCCTCCCCGACCTGGGCGCCACCCAGCCGCTGCCGAAGGCCCCCTGGTTCGAGGCCGACGCCGAGTGGTCGGCCCGCCGGGTGCTGATGCACATCGTCGCCGAGACCGCCCAGCACGCGGGCCACGCCGACATCATCCGCGAGGCCCTGGACGGCGCGAAGAGCATGGGCTGACGCCGGTGGACGGCCTGGGCGCCCGGGGCCTGTCCGGCGGATCCGCCGGACAGGCCCCGGGCCGCCCCTCCCCCTCGACCGGTTGCCGGGGGCGGGTCAGCCCCGGCCGACGAAGGTGAAGCCGGCCCCGCCGACCGCGCTGCGGAGCACGGCGTCGTCGAGCGGCTGCGCGGAGACCACGGTGACGCAGCCGGTCGGCGCGTCAGCGCTGACGCCGGTGACGCCGGGGAGGGCGGCCAGCCCGGCGCTGACCGTCTTCTCGCAGTGGCCGCAGCTCATGCCGTCGACGGTGAGGACGGTGGTGATGGACATGACGGTGCCTCCGGTGAGGTGAGATGGGTGGGTGGGTGGGGAAGCCCGGCCGGGCCCGCTCGGACGCGGCCGGTGATCAACGTGCACCACCACAGCGGAAAGCGCCGCCGACACCGAGGGACACGCCGCACGGGTGGCACCTTCGAGTGGTTCCGGGAACCGATCGGGCCGCGCGACCGACGGGCCGCCGTCGACCGGCTGAACTGGCGGCCCGCTTTCACCCGTTCCTCCCTATATGACCCTCCCCCGTCATGACCGAGCCCGTCCGAACTCCGCCTAGACTCGTCTGATCCCGACCGAACCCGCCCAGGAGCCGTTCACCGCCATGTCCAGCCCGACGCCCCACACCTCCATACCCGGCGGGCCCACCGGGCCCGACCAGACCGCCGGAACGAGGGCTCACCTCGCGACCGGGGGCGGCCGATGAGGAGGTTCACCGGATTCCGGCGCTGGCGGCTCTGGCACGGCGCGCTCGCCCTGGTGGTGGCCGGCGCCGTGACCGCCGGCCTGCTGTGGTGGCACCCGTGGGCCCCGGGCGACGGGCAGAAGCCGATGGAGTTCACCACGGCCGCTGGCGGCTCGCCCCGCTTCGGCACCGGCGAGCACCTGTACCGCTACAAGGTGCGGGCGGAGAACGGGCTCGCCGAGAGCCCCGGGCAGTTCGCCGCCGAGGTCGACGCGGTCCTCGGGAACGTCCAGTACGGCTGGGCCGCCGGTGGCACCGCGTCCTTCCAGCGCATGCCCGCCGACCCGGTGGACTTCACCGTCTACCTGGCCACCCCGGAGACCACCGACCGGATCTGCGGCCAGTACGGCCTGGACACCGGCGGCACGGTGAACTGCGGTGTGGGCCACCAAGTGGTCATCAACCTCAAGCGCTGGACGGAGCTGTCGGAGTTCTACGTCGGCAAGCCCGAGCTCTACCACGCGCTCGCCGTCAACCACGAGGTCGGCCACATCCTCGGCCACGGCCACGTCGACTGCCCGGGCGCCGGCGCGCCGGCACCGGTGATGATGCAGCAGATCAAGGGCCTGCACGGCTGTGTCCCGAACGGCTGGCCCTACTCCGACACCGGCGCCCTGCTCACCGGCCCGCCCGTCCAGGCCCCCACCTCCGCTCCCTGACGGCCCGCCCCTCCCGTCCGCGGCCGGCCGCCTGGCCGCCCGGCTGGCGTCAGGACCAGGCGGCCGGCAGCGGACGGGCGTGCAGTACGTCCAGCCGGGACACCGCCCGGGTCACGACCACATAGAGGCGGTGCAGGCCGCGCGGTTCGGCCTCGACGATGGCGGCGGGCTCCAGCACGATCACATGGTCGTACTCAAGTCCCTTGACCAGCGAGGCCGGTAGCACCGTGACCCGCGCCGGGGTGCCGACCTCCGCCGCCGACGCGGCCGCCACCCCGGCCTCCCGCAGTGCCGAGGCGGCCCCCGGGGCCTCCGCGTCCGCGGCGATGACCGCGATCGACCCCTCCCGCTCCAGCGCGCCGCGCACCACCTCCACCACCGCCCGCCCCGGGTCACCGACTTGATGTACCGTCAGTTCGCCGTCCTGGCGCAGCGAGCGGGCCGGTGGGACTCCCACGTCCAGCGCGGCGAGCAGTTGGTTGGCCAGGGCCAGCACGGCCGCCGGCACCCGGAAACCGGTGGTCAGCGGGACCACGGCCGCCTGCGGCTTGCCCAGGTGGGCCAGTTGCTCGGGCCAGCTGCGCGCCGACCACGGCGCGGTCGCCTGCGCGAGGTCGCCGAGGACGGTGAGCGAACCGAAGGCACTGCGGCGGGCGATCGCCCGGCACTGCATCGGCGAGAGGTCCTGCGCCTCGTCGACCACCACGTGGCCGAAGCCGGCCGGCCGCTCGATCAGCCCGGCCACCTCGTCGAGCAGCAGCAGGTCGTGCCCGGACCAGCGTGCGCTCTTCGGCGAGCGCGGCGGCCGGTGCCAGCGGATCGCCGCCTGCTCGGCCGGGGCGAGCAGGCCGTCCGCGGCCTCGGCCAGGACGGCGGGGTCACCGAGCAGGGCCGCCAGCACCGCCTCCGGGCGCAGCGCGGGCCACGCCGCGTCGAGGAAGGCCGCCACCGGCCGACAGCGGCCGATCCTCGTCCGCCAGGCTCCACCCTTGATCCCGGACCGCCGCTCGGCCCGGTCCTGGAGTGCGGCCACCACCCGGGTGCGGAGGTTTTCCCGGCCGATCGCGTACGGCGCGTCCTGCTCGCGCAGTTCGGCGACCATCCGGTCCAGTTCGTCCGCCGGGACGCGCCAGCGGTAGGAGCCGTCCGGGACGACCAACGCCTCGGAGCCGGTCGCGCCGACCCGCCCGTACAGCGCCCGGCGCAGCACGGCCGCCATCCGGGCGTCCTGCTTGACCACGGCGGCCCGCTCGTCGTCGTCCGCCTGGACGGGGTGCGTGGCCACCAGGTCCTCGACGGTGCACTGGGCGATGTCGATCTCGCCGAGCGCGGGCAGGACTTCGGCGATGTAGCGCAGGAAGGTCGGGTTCGGGCCGACGACCAGCAGGCCACCGCGCTGGATCCGCTGGGGGAAGGTGTAGAGCAGGTAGGCGGCGCGGTGCAGGCCGACGGCGGTCTTGCCGCTGCCCGGCGCGCCCTGGACGCACACCGACTCGGTCAGCCCGCCGCGCACCAGCGCGTCCTGCTCGGGCTGGATGGTGGCGACGATGTCACGCATCGGCCCGGTCCGTGGGCGTTCGATCTCGGCGGTGAGGATGCCGCCGGCGCCTCGCCGCCCGCCCCGCGCCTCGGCGCGGCTCAGGTACTCGTCCTCCAGGCCGGTGAGGTCCTCGGGCACGCCGGGGCTCGACGGCGCCCAGCCGAAGCGCCGTCGCCTCGCGAGGCCGAGCGGCCGGTCGGCGCTCGCCTGGTAGAACGCCCGGGAGACGGGGGCCCGCCAGTCGATCACCAGCGGCGGCGCGGCCGGGTCGGCCGAGATCCGGCGGCGGCCCACGTGGTAGCGCTGGCGCCGGTGGTCGCCGGTCTCCGGGGCGTCGTCGAAGTCGAGCCGGCCGAAGAACGCCGGGCTCAGCGGCAGTTCCCGCATCCGCCGGGCCCGGGTCCGCAGGTAGCGGCCGAGGGCCTCCGCGCCGGCACCGTCGCCGGAGACGTCCTCCGCGGCGACGACCTGGTGGTCCGCGTCCTCGACCTGCCGGGCCAGTGCCGCCCGGCAGGCCTCGACATGGGCCCGTTCGCCTTCCAGCTCCCCGTCGAGACCGGCCGCCTTCCGCTCGCCGTCCGCGCGCCGGAGGTCTCCCGCCATCGCCGCACCCCTTTCCCCGCCACTTCCCTGCCACCGGTTCCGCCCGGCCGTGCGCCCGCAGCACGTACGCACGGAGCACGTGCGCACGGAGCACGTGCGCACGGAGCACGTGCGCACGGAGCAGCATAACTGAACCCAGTTAAGAGAATGACCGAGTTGTGTTTTGGGCGGGGTTCGGGGATCGACGAGCGCCCGAGGCCTCCCCGGCCGCCCCTCCCGCGGGCGCCGACCTCGCCCTCGGTGCTCATCCGCGCATGCCGGAGCACGGATAATCCTGTATCGGACCAGGTCGTGGTCCTGATCGTGCTCATGGAGGAACAGCGTTGAACGGTATGCCCGCCGGAGAGAGCCTCGACTACCGGCTGCTGCTGGACGCCGCCGCGGCGGCCGCGCGGGCGACCGGCGGCCAGGGGCACGTCGCCGACTACATCCCGGCCCTCGCCACGGTGGATCCGGACGCGTTCGGCATGGCGGTGGCCACGGTCGACGGCGAGCTGTACGGGATCGGGGACTGGGAGCGGCCGTTCTCCGTCCAGAGCGTCTCGAAGCTGTTCACGCTGGCGCTGGCGCTGGCACACGGCGGGGACACGGTCTGGCGCGGGGTGGGGCGGGAGCCGTCCGGCAACCCGTTCAACTCGCTGGTGCAGCTGGAGAGCGAGCACGGCATCCCGCGCAACCCGTTCATCAACGCCGGCGCGCTCGTGGTGACCGACCGCCTGCAGACCATGACGGGCGACGCCGCCGGGGCGGTCCGCGAGTTCCTCCGCCGGGAGTCCGGCAACCCGCTGCTCGACACCGATCCGGTCGTGGCCGCGTCGGAGGCCGAGCACGGCCACCGCAACGCCGCCCTGGCCCACTTCATCGCCAGCCACGGCAACCTGGAGAACCCGGTCGAGACCGTCCTCGACCACTACTACGCGCACTGCGCGGTGTCCGCCAGCTGCCGGGACCTGGTCCTGGCCGGCTCCTTCCTGGCCCGCTACGGGGTGCGCACCGACGGCACCCGGCTGATGTCGCGCAGCGAGGCCAAGCGCGTCAACGCCGTCCTGCTCACCTGCGGCACCTACGACGCGGCGGGCGAGTTCGCCTTCCGGGTCGGGCTGCCGGGCAAGAGCGGCGTGGGCGGCGGCGTCCTCGCCATACTGCCCGGGCGGGCCGCGGTCTGCGCCTGGGGCCCCCGGCTGGACCAGGCCGGCAACTCGGTGGCCGCGGTCACCGCCCTGGACGCCCTGACCACCCTCTCCGGCTGCTCGATCTTCTGACCCGCCGACTGCCGCCCCGGCGTTCGACGGGCTCGCGCACCGTACCTCGGCCGTCGCCCAACTTCTGGCGTTGATCCGACTGTTGGGCACCGACCGGCCGGTCGTCCATGGCATGCTCCAGGCGGGGGTGCCGATCGCGACGACGATCGGCCGGCCATGAGGAACACGACCAAGAGGAAAGTGGGGGTCCCGTCCCATGCGAACCGCCGTAGCAAGCTTGTTGGCCCTGGCCGGCGCGGCAGGGCTGGTGCTCAGCTCGTTCCAACCCTGGTACGCGAAGAGCGATCCGAGGTCCGTGCCGGTCGCCGACCTGTTCCGGGGCATGTCGCCCACCCGCACCACGTCGACCGGCATGTCGATGTTCCTGCTGCTGGCCGTCGCCGCGGCGATCGCGGTGCTGGCGCTGCTGGTGCGCTCGCGCCCGGGCCTGCTCCTGGCCGCCGTGGTCGCGGTGGTCACCGGCGTGCTCTGGGTGTACCAGAAGGGCCGGGAGCTGAAGCCGCTCTCCCTCGGGATCGGCGATCTGGAGAACGGCTTCTGGAGCGCCTGCGGTGGTGTCCTGGTGGTCCTCCTCGCCCTGGCCGTGCTGCCGCCCAAGCGTTCCTGAGCCGTCCCGCCTCCCGGCCCGGTCGCCCCCACGGCGGCCGGGCCGGAGTCGTTCCACGGCGGCCGGTCCGGAACCCGGCCGGACCAGGGCCCGCGCCCGGCCACGGCTCCGGGCCCGCAGGTGCGTCAGATCGCCTTGGTGCGCTGGTCCCGCCGCTGGCGCCAGGTGGCCATCTGGCCGTAGATGCGGATGCGGGCGCGGGCGACGGCGCCGATCGGCCGGTGGTCCTGGAGTGCGTGGGCGATGCTGAAGGTGAGTTCCTCGGCGAGCTGGTTGCGGGCGGCGGTGCGGAACTCCTGCCGGGGGGCGGTGACGGTGGCGACCTTCACCAGCGGGGCCCGGTCCGTGCTCCATTCGACGGCGATGTCCTCGACGGGCATGGTGTCGGGGTCGGTGCGCAGTTGGACCATGAAGTCGAAGGTGGCGTCGGTCTGGGTGAGGTGCTCCTGGAGGTGGTCGCTGAGGTAGTGGTCCTCGTGTTTCTCGCGCCCCGGGCTGGTGTACGCCGAGGTCGGTACGAGGGCGTACTTGACGACCTGGTCGGGGCCGAGCAGCGAGGCGGTGTTGCTCCAGTAGGGGATGTCGGCGGGTGAGGTGGGGGTGATGACCGCCTTGGCCAGGCCGGCGAGGACGTGCGGGTGGCTGGTGAGCATCTTGGCGGCGAACCTGGCCGGTTCGAGGGTGATGACGTCGTGGAACAGCTTGACGGTGCCGAGCGGGATGGCGGGGGTGTTGAGCAGGATGAAGTCCTGGGTGGTGGGCTCGTCGCTCTCCGGGATGCGCTCGCCGGGCACGTCGTGCAGCTTGATGGCCGCGCCGCGCAGGTCCTTGACGTCGTCGGACTGCGGTTTGCCGTTGCCGCTGGAGAAGCGCAGCCACCCCTCGTAGGTGTGCGGCCGGGCGAAGACGCCGACGCGCAGGTTGGCCGGCAGGTCGGGCTCGACCGCGAAGGTGATCTTCACGAGCCCGGTGTGCTTGGCGTGGGCGGCCCGGCCGGTGGCGCCGGGCGGGTAGTCCTTCTCCTGCTGCCGGTTCATGGCCTCGATCATCTCGGCCACGAGTTGGTCCTCGTTCGGCTCGGGCGTCTCGAACCTGGTCAGGGTGCTCATGGATCTCCTGGCCCTCGCGGGCTGGTAGTGGGGCCGCGCGACCGGCCAGCGGGCGGGCGGAAGCAGGCACCCGGCGGATCCGCGGGCCCGCCTGGTGACTCCAGGCTGGGACGGCCGGAGGGCGGACGCCACACGGGGCCGGCCTCCGTGCGACCGGTTGGCCCACGCGACTCCAGACGGAGTCAACCCTTCCCCATCACTCCCTATATTCACCTTCACTTCCCTCATCAAGGTAGTTTAAGGATAGGAATCGACCTACTGAGCGAGCTGGAGTACGGAATGACCATCTACACCTCCGACGAGGGCGCCCGCCTCCTCGCCCGGCACTACACCGCCCTCCTGGAGCGCTGGCCCGTGCCCGCCGAACGGCTGCACGTCCCCACCCGACAGGGGTCGACCTTCGTCCTGGCCTGCGGCCCCGAGGACGCGGCGCCCCTGGTCCTGCTGCACGGATCCGGGGCGAACGCGGCGATGTGGGCGGACGACGTGGCCCTGTGGGCCCGGCACTTCCGCGTCTACGCCGTCGACGTGATCGGCGAGCCCGGCCTGAGCGCCCCCGTACGCCCCGCACTGCACTCCGACGCGCACGCGCTGTGGCTGGACGACGTGCTGGACGCGCTGCGCGTCGAACGCGCCGCCTTCGTGGGGACGTCGCTGGGCGGGTTGCTGGCCCTCGACTACGCCATCCGCCGCCCGCAGCGGGTGGAGCGGCTGGCACTGCGCTGCCCCTGCGGGATCGGCCGCCAGAAGTGGGGGGTGCTGGTCGCCGCGCCGTTCGTGCTGCCGTTCGGGGAGTGGGGACGGCGCACGATGCTGAAGCTGGCCCTGGGCCCCACCCCCACCCCCGCCCGGCCCACGGCCGAGGAACGCACCTTCGGCGCGTACGTGCTGCTCATCCACCGGCACTTCCGGCCGCGGCGGGAGAAGCTGCCGGTCGTCACCGACGCCGACCTGGCGGGCCTGGACATGCCGGTGCAGGTCACCATCGGTGGCCGCGACCGGCTCATCGACTCCCACGACACCCGCCGCCGGCTCCAGCGGGCCGCCCCCCGGGTGTCGGTCACCTTCCTCCCCGAGGTCGGCCACCTGCTCAGGGACCAGACCCGGCCGGCCCTCGACTTCCTCCTCGCCGAGGAAGGCGGCCCGCCCCGGGCCTGAACGCGAGCGGCCCCGTTCTCCACCGCCCGTCGGGGCGAGGAGCACGGGGCCGTCGTACCGGGCCGGTTCGCACCGGGCCCGCACGAACCGGGTCAGGACCGCGCGGCGGACCTCACGGAGCGCGGATGACGGGCGGCGGCAGCGCCGGCAGGACGGCGACGGCCGCCGCCGCCTGCGGCGCCACGGGCGGAGCGGCGGGGACGCTCGACGACCGGATCGGGGATCGTCACGGGGATACCGGTCGGAACGCGGGCGCCGGTGAGGCGGGCGAGCTCGTCGTCGTCGGAGTGGACCCGGGTGGCCGTCGGGGCGATGCCGGCGGTGGCCGCCAGCCGGGCCATCTGGCGGCGCTGGTTGGGCAGGACGAGGGTCACGACGGTGCCGGACTCGCCGGCCCGGGCGGTGCGGCCGCCCCGGTGGAGGTAGTCCTTGTGGTCGATCGGCGGGTCCAGGTTGACGACCAGGTCGAGGCCGTCGATGTGGATGCCCCGGGCGGCGACGTTGGTGGCGATCAGCGCGGTGACCTGCCCGGTGCGGAACTGCTCCAGGGTCCGGGTGCGCTGGGGCTGGGACTTGCCGCCGTGCAGGGCCGCGGCCTTCACCCCGTTGGCGAGCAGGTCCTCGACCAGCGCGTCGGCACGGTCCCGGGTGTCGGTGAACATGATCACCCCGCCGTCCCGGGCGGCGATCCGGACGATCAGGGCGTTCTTGTCGAAGTTCTGCACATGCAGCACGTGGTGCTCCATGGTGGTGACAGCTCCGGCCGACGGATCCACCGAGTGGGTGACCGGGTCCTTGAGGAAGCGGTGCACCAACCGGTCCACGTTGCGATCCAGGGTCGCCGAGAAGAGCAGCGTCTGACAGCCGACGGAGACCTGGTCGAGCAGCTCGGTGACCTGCGGCAGGAAGCCGAGGTCGGCCATCTGGTCGGCCTCGTCCAGGACCGCGATGCCGACGTCGTCCAGTCGGCAGTGGCCGCGCTGGATCAGGTCCTTCAGCCGGCCGGGGGTGGCGACGACGACCTCGGCACCCCGGTGCAGCACCTGGGACTGGCGGCCGATCGACACCCCGCCCACCACGGTCGCCATCCGCAGCCGCACCGCGTGCGCGTAGGGGGTGAGCGCCTCGGTGACCTGCTGCGCGAGCTCCCGGGTGGGGACCAGCACCAGGGCCAGCGGGCTGCCCGGCTCGGCCCTGCGGCCGGCGGCACGCGCGGCGGTGCGGGCCAGCACGGCCAGACCGAAGGCGATGGTCTTGCCGGAGCCGGTCCGGCCCCGGCCGAGCACGTCACGGCCGGCGAGCGAGTTCGGCAGCGTGGTGGCCTGGATGGGGAACGGCGAGGTGACGCCCTGACGGGTCAGCGTCTTCAACAGGGCCGCGGGCATGTCCAGTTCGTCGAACGACTCGACGGCCGGCAGGGCGGGGGTGGTGCTGACCGGGAGTTCGAACTCCCGCTGGGAGCTGCGGCCCTGGGCCCGGTTCGGGGCTCCGGTGCGACGGTGCGGGCTGCGGTGCGACGAGCGATTGGAGCGGTTCATACGGAACCTTCCTCATGACGGCACGTCGCGAGGAAGGCTCCACTGCGCGGGCGCGCGGAGATCGCAAGAAACGGGCCGGAGAATGTGCCGGGCGGGGGCGCGGACGATGCGGCCGGGCGAGGCATGGACGGTGCAGCCGCCGACGGGCGGGCGCCGGTGCGCGGTCGGCGCAACACGGCCCGCGCGGGGACGGCGGACGACGGCCGAAGGCGGATCCACAGGGCCCGGTACGGCCGGGGCGGCCTGGCGGCCAGGACGGCCGGAGGCGATCGGGGTGGAACGGCCGAGGGGCCCGCACCGGGCGTAGTGCACGGTGCGGGCCCCTCGCTACCAGGCGAGTGCCGTGGCAGAGAACTACAGCGGGCGAATGTTCTCGGCCTGCGGGCCCTTCTGGCCCTGCGTGACGTCGAACTCGACCTTCTGGCCCTCGAGCAGCTCACGGAAGCCCTGGGCGTTGATGTTCGAGTAGTGGGCGAAGACGTCAGCGCCGCCGTCCTCCTGCTCGATGAAGCCGAAGCCCTTTTCCGCGTTGAACCACTTCACGGTACCAGTAGCCATAAAAAAATCTCCTTCGAGAGACTGTACGAAGTCCGCACCGTGCGGACGCCGAGTCGCCGCGATGAGCACCCGCCGGGGAAAGAGCCGGAAAACAAAAAATGCGCCTGCAATACATCAGCAGGCGCACACAAAGTTCATGGGAACCACTACTGCAACTAAATCGACTGTAGCAGGCCCGGGCTCGCCGCGGTGGACATCCCGCACCCGGCTTTTCCGGCCCCTCCCCCGCGGGCGGCGCTCCCCCGCCGGCGGGGTCGGCAACGGGAGGTGCCGCCACGGCAGTTGGGGCGTCGGCGGCGGGGACCGGCCGGCCGGAGAATTTTTTCGGGCCGGGCGGGCCGGTGAGCCCCGGCCGACTGGTGGTGCACTGTCACCCGGCGGGGTTCCGGCCCTCCGGAAGGGTCCACTCCCCGGTTTTTCGGAGCATACTGATCGGGATGACGAAATCACCGGCAGTCCGGCGCCACCTGCCCACCAGTCCCTTCAAAGCCCCGGCCGAGGTGCCCCGCAAGCGGTTCGCCGCGGGCGACCGGGTCACCCACGACAAGCACGGCCTCGGCCGGGTCGTCGACGTCGAGGACGGCAGCGACATCGCGGTCCTCGTCGACTTCGGCTCCCGCCAGGAGCGACTCACCCCTCCGTACGCCGAGATGTGGAAGCTCTGACCCGGGGCTTCCCCCGGGACACCAGGGCCCGGGCCCCGGAAAGATCCACAAGACCTTTCCCAGGACGCCGGACCGTGCGTAGGCCGTAGGACAGGCCGTGCGCACGGTCACGCGCCCGGCCTGCACCGAACCGTGCACGACACCACCGAAGCGGCCTGCGGCGCAATAGTCTGGGTGCATGTCGAACTCTGATGAGCTCCTCGTTGACATCGCCGCCATGGTGGAGTCCGAGCACAGCAACCAGATGTCCTTGACCGTGGTGGTCCCCGGAGCGGTCATCACCGGTCGGCTCGCGCCGATGGCCCTCTGGTTCGAGCGGGTGTCGGAAGTCCTGCACACCTCACAGCACTTGAAGCCGTTCGCCGCCCTCTTCTCCCCGCCCTCCGGGACCGTGCCCGCGCGGCCGACGCACCTGCACCTCCACCGGGCGCGGATCCTCCAGGGCGACTTCGGGTTGCCCCACACGGGCGGCATGTACCGCATCGCCATCGAGGACGTGAGCAGCTGGACGGTGGGCGACCTCAGCTACTCCGACGCCTGACGCCCGCCTCCCGACGGGCCCCGGGCGCCGCGCCGCCACCCGCGGCCCGTCGGCGCATCCGAAGGCGTGCCCGCGCGTTCGGGCACGCCACAACAGGGGCGCGGCAGGCCCGCGCCGCGCCGTCAGCGGCCGGTGAGGGAGCGGGTCTCGGCGGCGTAGAGCTCGGCGGGGTCGAAGCCCATACCGGTGAAGTGACCGGCGAGTTCGAGGGAGAGCACGCCGTGCAGCCGGGTCCAGACGGCGAGCGCGAGGCGGAGGACCGACGGCGGGGCCGGGTGCTCCCCGGCCCAGGCCCGGTGTTCGGCGAGGTGGGCGTCGAACGGGGACGGCGACGGCGAACCGGCCGGTGACCGCGGCGCGGACGACTGCTCGGCGCGCGGCTGCTGCGCGGACGACTGCTCGGCGGTGCAGGCGTCGAGCAGGACGGCCATGATCTCGCCGGAGATCCGGGTGGTGTCCTCGGGCGCCCGGTAGCCGGGCACGGGGGTGCCGTAGACCAGCAGGTACCGCTGGGGGTCGTCCAGGGCCCACCGGCGCAGGGCCTGCGCCAGCCCGTCGAGGTCGGTACCGGCCGCGGCGCGGGCCTGGAAGGCGTCGGCGAGGCTGCGGTAGGCGTCCCGGACGAGTTCGGTGATCAGCTCGTCGCGGCCGGCGAAGTACCGGTAGAGGGCCGGGCCGCTCATGCCCATCCGCTTGGCGATGGCGTTGAGGGACAGGGCGGAGGCCCCGGCGGTGGCGATCTGCTCCCAGGCGCGTTCCTTGATCTCCTCCTGCACCTGGGCGCGGTAGCGCTCCCGGGGGGTCCTCACATCCGACGCGCCCATGCCCGCCTCCAGGTCTCACGACTACGGCACCACTATTTCGTTAGAGGCTATCACTCTCCCTCTTGACCCTCACTGACGCCTGGAGTTATAACTTCTAATGACAGCGACAGCATCTATCGAGAAGGAGGGCGTCATGACCAACGAACGCCTCGTCCAGGTCGTACTGCCGGGCATCGTGACGCCGGAGGGCCTGCAACTCCGGCACGGAGCCGTGCCGACGGCCGGCCGGGGGCAGGTCCTGATCGCCATGGAGGCGAGCGGCGTCTCGTTCGCCGAGCAGCAGATGCGCCGCGGCCGGTACTACGACCAGCCGCCGTTCCCGTTCGTCCCCGGCTACGACCTGGTCGGCCGGGTGCTGGCCACCGGCGAGGACGTCGACCCCGGGCTGGCCGGGCAGCGGGTGGCCGCGCTGGTCAAGGTCGGCGGGTGGGCCAGCCACGTGGTCGTCGACGCCGCCGACGCCGTGCCCGTCCCGGACGGCCTCACGGCGGCCGAGGCGGAGACCGTGGTGGTCAACGGCATCACCGCCTGGCAGCTGCTGCACCGCCGGGCACGGGTGCGCGCCGGGCAGCGCGTCCTGGTGCACGGCGCCGCCGGCGGGGTGGGGTCCGTCCTGGTCCAACTGGCCCGCGCGGCCGGCGTGCAGGTGATCGGCACGGCGTCCGCCCGGCACCACGACGCCCTGCGGGACCTCGGCGTGACCCCGGTCGACTACCGCACGGAGGACGTGGCGGCCCGGGTCCGGGAGCTGGCGCCCGGCGGGGTGGACGCCGTGTTCGACCACGTCGGCGGTCGCAGCGTGATCGACTCCTGGCACCTGCTCGCGCCCGGCGGCACGCTCGTCGCCTACGGCAGTGCCTCCACCCGCGACGACACCGGCTCCAAGCAGTGGCCCGTACTGAAGATCCTCGCCCGCACCTGGCTCTGGAACACCCTGCCCAACGGCCGCCGCGCCCACTTCTACAACATCTGGGCCGGCCGCGCCCTCGGCCGGGACCGCTTCCGCGCCCGGCTCCGGTCCGACCTCGCCCAGGTGTTCGCCGCCGTGGCGCGTGGTGACGTCACGGCCCGGATCGCCGCCCGACTCCCGCTCGCCCGGGCCGCCGAGGCCCTGCGGCTGGCGGAGTCCGGGACCGTCAGCGGCAAGATCGTCCTGACCCCCTGAACCGCGACACCGACGTGCCGGGCGCCCCACAGCCGTACGGGGCCACGGAGACACGGGGACACGGCAATGGTTCAGACCATTGACGGCCCGGACGGGGGCTTCTACGGTGTCAGCACCGACCTGACGCAGGCATGCCACGATCTTCGGCCGCGCCCCCACGCGCGCGCCCTACGTCGGGCGCACACTCCATCCACCCCCACGGAGGAGCACCATGCGCAAACGTCATCTCGCCGGCGCGGCCGCAGCCGCGATCGCGCTCCCGCTCGTGCTGGCCCTGCCCGCCCAGTCGCACGGCTACATCAACCTGCCGCCGAGCCGGTCCGCGCTCTGCGGCGCGGGCGGAGTGTCGTGGGACTGCGGCGACATCCAGTGGGAACCGCAGAGCGTCGAGGGCCCGAAGGGCTTCCCGAGCCGGGGCCCGGCCGACGGCGCCATCTGCGCCGGCGGGGACGCCCGTTGGGCCCCGCTGGACGACCCGCACAACGGCGCCTGGCCGACCACCCGGGTGACGGCGGGCCAGCAGCTCACCTTCACCTGGTACATCGAGGCCCGGCACTCCACCACGAACTTCAAGTACTACCTCACCAAGCCCGGTTACGACGCCTCCCAGCCGATCACCCGGGCCAGCCTGGACCTGACCCCCTTCCTGACCGTCCCCTACAACGGCCGCCAGCCCGACGCCACGACCACCCACACCGCGACCCTCCCCAGCGGGCGCACCGGGCACCAGGTGGTGGTGGCGGTCTGGGACATCGCCGACACCGGCAACGCCTTCTACTCCTGCACCGACGTCCAGTTCTGACGGTTCTCACGGCTCCGACAGCTCCGACGGTCCTGACCGCGACACCCCGCTGCCCCGCCGCACTGTGCGGCGGGGCAGCGGGGCACGGGGCAGCGGGGCGCCCCCGGCCCGACCGGTCAGGACACCGTGCCGGTCCGGGCTCGCAACCCCTCGGCGAACGCGCGCGCCGCCATCAGGTCGGTGGCGTCGGGCCGGGCCTTGTTGATGCCGCCGACGAGCTTGAACGGGGCCCAGGTGTCGAACCCGCGGCACGAGAAGGTGTCGCCCACCTCGAAGCCCCTCTGCTCCAGCACCCGCACGAGGGGGCGGGTGAACGGCTGGAACGACGGCTCGGGCAGCCCGCTGGTGGCGAACACGAACGCCCGGCGCCGCGGCCCCTGCCCCGGCGGGAGCGACCGGACGAACCGGCGCAGCTGCGGGTGGAACTTCATCGAGAAGATCCCCGAGCCGAACCCCACGAGGTCGCAGGCGGCGAGCTCCGCGACGTCGACCTGTTCGGGGTCGACGACCCGGGCCTCCAGGACCTGGCCCATGACGTCGGCGATCCTCCTCGTGTTGCCGTGGGACACGGAGGTGCACACGATGACGGCCTTCATGACGACGCTCCTCATTCACGATTCCCGTGCGAAGCCGACCGGATCAGGCCGCCAACACGCCTTACCCGCCCGTACCGCACCCGACTCACCGGAAGCGGCCGCCGCAGCACGCCACGACCGCACCCGACAGGTGGACCGGGCACCGCCGGAGAACGTGACATCACCGCCCACCGAGGGAGGAGTCAGCCGTTGGGGAGGATGACGGCGCGCCCGTTGATCCGGCCGCTGTGCAGGCGCTCGTAGGCGAGCGGCGCCTCGTCGATCCCGTAGGTCTCGACGTGCACGTCCACCGAGCCGGCCCGGGCGAGGTCGAGGACCTCGATCAGTTCGGCGCGGGTGCCCCAGTACGGGGAGGACACCGAGACCTCGTACGGGAGGGTGCCGAAGCCGACCGCCAGGGTGCCACCGCCGAGGCCGACGATCGTCACGTCGCCCTCCACCGCCGCCATCGCGCCGGCCGCGGCCGTCGTGGGCGGGGCCCCGACGAAGTCCAGCACCACCTGGGCGCCGATGCCACCGGTGAGTTCGCGCACCCGGGCGGGCGCGGAGGCGTCCGAGCGGACCGTCTCGTGCGCGCCGACGCTGCGGGCCAGCGCCAGCTTCTCCTCCGTCACGTCCAGGGCGATCACCCGGGCCGCGGTCATCGCGCGCAGCAACTGGATCGCGACGTGGCCCAGGCCGCCGGTGCCGATCACCACGGCGGTGCTGCCGGGCGTCAGCTTGCCGAGCGAGCGCTTGATCGCGTGGTACGGGGTCAGGCCGGCGTCCGTCAGCGGCACGGCCCGGACCGGGTCGAGGCCGCCGAGCGGCACCAGGTGCCGGGGGCTGTCCACCACCATGTACTCGGCCATCGCCCCGGGGGCGCCCAGGCCGGGCGGGCGGATGCCCAGTTCGGCGGCGCGCAGGCAGTAGTTCTCCTTGCCCTCCGCACACTTGGCGCAGTTGCCGCAGCCCCACGGCCCGTAGACCGCGACCGGCTCGCCCTCGGCCAGGCCGGTCACGCCCGCGCCGAGCGCGGCCACCGTACCGACGCCCTCGTGCCCGAGGGTGAGCGGCAGGGGGAAGGGGAGCCGCTCGGCGGGCATGCTCATCACGGCGATGTCGGAGTGGCACACTCCCGCCGCGGTGACCTTGAGCAGGACCTGACCGGGGCCGGGCTCCGGATCGGGGACGGTGACCACCTCGGGGGCGGCGCCGACGCTGCGGTACTGGACTGCCTTCATGGGTTTCGGACTCCCTCTCGTTGCCCCCGGACTTGCCTGCCCCCCGGTTGCGCCGCCCCGGTTCCCCGAAGGGCCGGTGACGGGCCGGTCAGCGGGCCGCGTAGGCGCCGTCGACCAGGTGGTAGCTGCCGTGGATGAAGGAGGCCCGGTCGGAGAGCAGGAAGGCGGTCAGTTCGGCGACCTCCTCCGCGCGGCCGAGCCGACCCGCCGGGTGCAGGGCGACCAGCGCCTGACGGGCCTCGTCGTCGGCCTGGCTCAGCAGCGGGGTGTCGATGAAGCCCGGGCCGACGGCGTTGATCCGCACGCCCTGCGCGGCGTACTCCAGGGCGGCGGTCTTGGTCAGGCCGACCACGCCGTGCTTGGCGGCGGCGTAGGCGGGCGAACCGGCGAAGCCGTTGGTGCCGAGGATCGAGGCCATGTTGACGACGGCGCCGCCGCCGGCCGCGAGGATGGCGGGGATCTCGTAGCGCAGCGAGTAGAAGACGCCGTCGAGGTTGGTCGCCAGCACCCGGCGCCACTGCTCGGGTTCGTACGCGCCGGTGGGGGCCTTCGCGCCGCTGATGCCGGCGTTGTTGACGGCCAGGTGCAGGGCGCCGAGGCCGTCCACGGCGGCCTGGACGGCGGCTCGCACCGACTCCGGGTCGGTGACGTCCGTCCCGATCGCCAGGGCCCGGGCACCGGTGGCCTCCAGTTCGGCGGCGGCCTTGCGGGCGCCCTCCAGGTCGAAGTCGGCGACGGCGACGGCCGCGCCGCCGGCCGCCAGGCGGCGGGCCACGGCGAGGCCGATGCCGGAGGCGCCACCGGTGACCAGCGCGGCCTTGCCGGTGAACTCCTGGGGGTGGTCGGTGCCGGTCATGGCGTACGTCCTTTCGTGCGGGGGCGCCGGGTGGGCGCGGTGGTTCAGGCCGCCGGGCCGTCGGGGGGCGGTTCGGCGGTGAGCAGGTCGAAGGCCCGTTCCACGAGGTCGGGCAGGTCCGGTCCGTCCTCGCCGACGGGGTGGCGGACCCAGGCGCGGGAGGCGGCCTGCAGGGCCGCCACACCGAGGCCGACGGCGACGGCCGGGCGCAGGTCGAACTCCGCGTCCAGGCCGAGGCGGGCGGCGGCGATCCGGATGGAGGCCTCCTCCTCGTCGACGCAGATCCGCCGGTAGGCGGCGGTCAGCGAGGGCTCGGCGGCGATCAGGCCGAACAGCTCCCGCACGCCGGGGCGCCGGTGCCAGGCAGGGTCCCGCTCGTCGCCCAGCCAGACCCGCAGTGCCGCACGGTAGGCGGCCACCGGGGTCTCGGCGGCGGGGCGGGCGGCCAGCGCCGCGTTGATCCGGCCGAAGTCGGCGCGCAGGCAGTCCAGCACGGCGTCCTCGCGGGAGGCGAAGTACCGGCTGAAGGTGCGGCGGGAGACGTCGGCCCGGTCGGTGACGTCCTCGACGGAGACGGCGGCCAGACCGCGGTCCAGCACCAGGTGGAGGGCGGCGGCGGCCAGCGACTCGCGGGTGCGGCGCGCCTTGCGGTCACGCCGTCCCTCGGTGGTGTGCTCGGCCTTCTCGGTGGTCACGGGAGCCACCGTACACCCGGAAATGTCCCGTCGGGACATGAGTCCCGATGGGACACGAGCCCGCCCCGGCCCCTGCGGGAAGGCGGGGGCCGGGGCGGGCTCGGAGGGGGTCGGGTGGAAACGGGTCAGGCGGGTGGTTCAAGCGGAGCGGTTCAGGCGGGCGGTTCAGGCGGGCGGTTCAGGCGGGCGGTTCAGGCGGGGACGATGGCGAAGGAGCCGTTGCTGAGCGGGGTCTCGGTGTAGGGGCCGCTGTTGATGGCCTGCGGGGAGTAGCCGTCGAAGACCTGGCCGTTGACCGTGACGCCGGAGAAGTCCAGGCGGCTGAAGGAGGGGTAGCTCTGGCTCGGGGACTCGATCACGGCCTCGGCGCTGACGTTCTGGCCGTTGAGCTGCTGGCGGGTGCTCTCGGTCCAGCCCTTGGTGGTGTCGGTGATCTTCAGGGTGTAGTCGGAGCCGCCGTCGTTGACCACCGAGGCGGTGAAGCTGTCGCCGGCGTCCACCGGGTCACTGAAGTACTGGGGCGGGGCCGGGTACATCTCGTACCAGGCGGAGTAGACCGGGGAGCCGCTGGAGCAGTCGGCCTGGACGCCGGTCTGCTCGACGGTCTGCGAGCCGTAGCCGTCGATGCCGACCCAGGGGGCGAACAGGTCATTGGCGGTGTTGCACTGCACGGCGGGCATGGTCCAGGAACCGGAGACGCTCTGGAAGCCGCTGCCCTGGGCTACGTAGCCGCCCCAGACTCCGCCGTCGTAGCGGGCGCCGTGGCCGAAGCGGTGCGCGGCGCCGTAGCCGTGCGCGGCGGCGTGGGTGGGGGCAGTGGCGGGGGCGGCGGTGGCGGGGGTCGCGGCCGCGGCGGCCGGGAGGGCCAGCAGGGCGGCGAGCACGAGCCGGCCGGTACGGGAAAGGGCCATGGGGGGCTCCTTCACTGGGGGTTGAGGGGGTGCCGCCCAGCTTGCGGGCGCTGCGGGCGGGCCGGGAAGGGAGCCGTCAGGGCAGGAACCCGACATGGCGGGAACATGTCGCCCGATCAATCCCTTGATTTCGCGCACCGGGTGGCGCACAGTCGGCTCGTCCACTGGCGGTGGAGGACGAGGAGGGCGCAGTGTCGGGGACGGGCATGCTCGCCGGACTCGGCCTCGGCACGGTCGAGGAACAGCTCTACCTGCGACTGCTCGGCGTCCAGGCCGCCGACCCGCAGTGGCTGGCCGCCCAGGTGAACCTCCAGACCTCGATCGTGCTCGCGGCGCTGGCCTCGCTGGCCGCGCACGGGCTGGTGGAGGCCTGCGCGGCCGGGGCCTGGGCGGCGGTGCCGCCGGACGTGGCGGTCGAGGAGCTGCTGCTGCGGCGCGAGGTCGAACTGCGGCGCGCCCGGGGCCGGATGGGCGAGCTGATGCGCACCTACCGGCAGGGCCGGGACGGCACCCGGTCCGACGGGCCGGTCGAGGTGATCTGCGGGCGCAGGTCGGTCGCCGAGCTGTGGCGCACCCTGCAACTGGGGGTGCGCGAGCGGCTGCGGGTCCTGGACCGCCCCCCGTACATCCGGCGCAGCGATCCGCAGACCGAACTGGCCCTGCTGGCACGGGGGGTGACGACCAGGGTGGTGTACCACAGCCGGGTGCTGCGCGATCCGGAGCGCCTGGCGGAGATCCACTCCTTCGCCACGGCCGGGGAGCAGGCCCGGGTGCACACCGAACTTCCGCTGAAGCTGGCGCTGTTGGACGACCGCTGGGCACTGCTGCCGGTCAGCGCGGGCACCGAGCTGCAGAGCGTGCTGCTGATCCGGCCCTCCACCCTGCTGGACGCGCTGGCCGGGCTGTTCGAGCTGTACTGGGCGCAGGCGATGCGGCTGCCCGCGCTGCCGGAGGAGGCCCCGGAGGACCGGCACCGCCAGCTGCTCCCGCTGCTCGCGGCGGGGCTCACGGACGAGTCGATCGCCCGCCAGCTGGGGGTGTCCACCCGGACGGTGCAGCGCTGGGTGCGGGAGCTGATGGACCGCTTCGGGGCCCGGACCCGCTTCCAGGCGGGCATCCAGGCCGCCCGGGCCGAGCTGCTGTGAGCGCGCCGCGACACCCCCGGTCCGACTCCCGCATCCGCTGAGCCCGCCCCCGGTTCCGTGCGAGTGCGCAGGTCAGGACTCGCCCGGGTGCGCGCGCGGGGCGCGGTGGCCGGGAGAATGGTGCGGACAGTTCCTCGGAAGTACAGAGAAAGCGAACCCCCACCATGGATCTCGGCGTGCGCTGGAAGCTGCACGGTGACGGGCGTACGCCCGCGCCGGGGGCGGTCGTCCGCCCCGACGAACGGCTCTCCTGGCCCCGCACGGCAGGGCTCGGCGCCCAGCACGTGGTGGCCATGTTCGGCGCGAGCTTCGTGGCGCCCGTGCTGATGGGGCTCAACCCCAACCTGGCGATCATGATGTCCGGCGTCTCGACGATCATCTTCCTGCTGGCCACCCGCGGCCGGGTGCCCAGCTACCTCGGCTGCTCGCTGTCCTTCGTGGGCGTGGCCGCGGTGATCCGGGCGCAGGGCGGCACCAGCGCGACCGTGACCGGTGCGGTGTTCGTGGTGGGCGCGGCGCTGTTCCTGGTGGGCCTCGCGGTCCAGCGGTTCGGGGCGCGGATCATCCACGCGGCGATGCCGCCGATCGTGACCGGCGCGGTCGTCATGCTGATCGGCTTCAACCTCGCCCCCGTCACCGCGTCGACCTACTGGCCGCAGGACCAGTGGACGGCGCTGCTGGTGATGCTGTTCACCGGCCTGGCCGTGGTGTGCCTGCGCGGCTTCTGGTCCCGCGTGGCGATCTTCCTCGGGCTGCTCTTCGGGTACGGGATCTCCTGGCTGTTCGACCGGATCTTCGGGAAGATCCACTCGGTGGACGCGGGCGGCCACCTCACCGACCACTGGCGCCTGGACCTGTCGGGCGTCGGCAAGGCGGACTGGATCGGCCTGCCCGCCTTCCACGGGCCCTCGTTCCAGTGGTCCGCGATCCTGGTCGCCCTGCCCGTGGTGATCGCGCTGGTCGCGGAGAACGCCGGGCACGTCAAGGCCGTGGGCGAGATGACCGGCCAAACGCTGGACGACAAGCTCGGCGTCGCGATCTCCGCGGACGGCGTCGGCTCCATGCTCTCCACCGCGGTCGGAGGCCCGCCGAACACCACCTACTCCGAGAACATCGGCGTCATGGCCGCCACCCGGGTCTACTCCACCGCCGCCTACTGGGCCGCGGCCTGCTTCGCGCTGCTCTTCGGCGTCTGCCCGAAGTTCGGCGCCGTCGTGGCCGCGATCCCCGGCGGGGTGCTCGGCGGCATCACCGTCATCCTGTACGGCATGATCGGCCTGCTCGGCGCGCAGATCTGGATCAAGTCCAAGGTGGACCTGCGCAACCCGCTGAACCTGGTGCCGGCCGCCGCGGGCATCATCATCGGCATCGGCAACGTCACCCTGAAGTTCACCGACACCTTCAGCCTGAGCGGCATCGCGCTGGGCACGCTGGTCGTCATCACCGGCTACCACACGCTGCGGGCGCTGGCCCCCGCGCACCTCAAGACGCAGGAGCCGCTGTTGGACGAGGGCACCTCCTCCTACGACGAGGGCTCCGGCGAGGCCGGGGAGCCCGGGGCGTCCGGGGAGTCGGGCGAGCCCGGCGGGGCGCAGCGACACACTCCGTAAGCGGGCGGTCGCGGCCGGCGCCGACCGGCGGAAGTGACCGAAAGGTACTTCCGCCGGTGCTTCCGCCTGGCCCAGCGGGCCGTCAGGTGGTCGAATCGCTCCGTGCACCCGGGCCGGCCGGCCCGGGTGGCGTCCGTTCTCCGGCCACTCATCCCCCCGGGAGAGGCATGTCCCTTCTGTCCCACCACCGCAAGGTCGCCGTCGGGGCCGTGGCCCTCGCCACGCTCGCGATCTCCTGCGGCTCGGCCACCGCCAGCAGTTCCGCCGCCGACGCCGGCTCGACCACGGCCGCCGCGGCGGGCAAGGTCCTCTGGACCCCGAGCACCAGCAAGGGCCCGTCCTCCTTCGCCTCCGTCCAGTGCGCGTCGGGGAACTTCGGTGTCGTCAAGGACCCCGCCAAGGGCAGTGTGTGGCGGGCGTTCCAGGCCGGGGGCGAGGAGCGCTGCGAGACGCTCGGCCCCGATCTGAAGGAGGGCGACACCTTCTACCTCGGCTGGTCGTCCAAGGTGGACATCCAGGACTCGAACAGCCGCTACGTCTTCCAGCTCAAGTGCTCGCCGAGCACCGACACGGCGAACCACCCGATCGAGATCGACGCGACGACCGGGCGCATCCGCCTCCAGGAGTGGGACACCGACCACGTCGCGCACTCGCTGTGGACGGCGCCGACCACCAACGGCCAGTGGCACTCGTACGCGCTGAAGATCCGGCTGGGCCGCACCGACGGCACCATCGACTTCTGGTTCGACGGCGTGAAGCAGACCTTCACCACCGGCTCGGGCACCTTCAAGGGCACCACCTGGGACGGCGACCGCAACTACCTCAAGTGGGGCTCCTACCACCCCTCCACGGGCGACGCGACGAACACGTTCACCAGCCCGATCATGGCGACCACCCTGGAGGCGGCCACGGCCGGCTCCTGACACCGAGGGGCGCCTCGAGGGCCCGGACCGCCGGTGGCGGTCCGGGCCCTCGCCTCCCCGGCTCAGACCTCGCCGAACTCACCGCTGCGGACAGCGGCAAGCTCGCGAGCGCCCACCGCGCCCGGCGGGGGTCGGGTCTCCGGGCGCGGTGGCGGAGCGGGGCCGGCGGCTGCCGGAGCAGCCGGTGCGGAGCTGCCGCACCATCCCCGGCAGCCGCAAGCGATCGGCCGACTTCCGGTCAGCTGCTCATGATCTGCCAGTACAAGGCGGCGTTGTTGCCGCTGCCGCCGCTGGAGGCGAACCTGAACAGCGGGTCGGAACCGGCGCTGTCGTAGGAGTTGCTGCCCCCGTACGGGTTGTTCCAGTGGAGCTGGACGCGCTTGCCGTTGTACGCCGCCGACTTACAGTTCTCCGCGTCGTAGATGACGTGACCCTCGGTCCCGGTGAGGAAGCCGTTGCTCTCCGACTGCCAGCGCCCGGACGCCCCGTCGCTCATGACGCCCACCGGAGCCAGGCCGTCCGACCAGATGCCGTGGTCCAGCCAGGCCTGCTGCAGGCGCAGTTCACAGCCCGTCCAGTTGATGACCGAGATCTGCGTGCTGCGCGCCGCACTCAGCGTCTGCGCCGCCTCGGCCTGCCGGCCCGTGTCCGCGCTGGCCGGGGCGGCCGTCGCGATCATCGCGGCGACGCCGACTGCGGCCAGGGCCGAACCCATCAGAGACTTTCGCTTTGCCATCAGATGTTCCTCTCGCTCTCGGACCGCGTCCGTGCGGTCGTCCTGTTGGAAGCCTCGGCCACGCCACTTGACGGGCGATTAACAAGTCGTCGACAAGCGACACGTCGCCGATCACCGGGGCGCGCCGCAGCGGGACGCCTCGTAGCGGGACGCGCCGCCCGCGTCCCGCTGCGGCCGGCGGGCACACCGGGGCTGCGCCCGTCGGCGATGCGGGCCGGTGCGGGCCGGTGCGGCGTGGGCCTGGTGCGGCGCCGTCGACGCGGGCCGATGTGGCGCAGGCCACACGATCGGGGCCTTCGGGGGCCTTCGGGTGAGAAGGGTCACGCCCGGCGGGGGAACGGGTGCCCGGGCGGCGACAGGGCCCGGCAGGACTGGGCGGGCGGGGTCGCGACACGGTCCGAGGCCCTGTCCGCTTCGGGACCTTGGTCGCGACTCCGGCCGACCTTCGGCCCGGTGGCGGCCCCCGCGCACCGGGGCAACCGTGGACGGTCACCCGGTGTCGCCGGGTGTCGGCGCCGTCCGCCGGACGGCGCCTTTCCTGCCGTCTACCCGGCGCACGGTGAGCGGGTCCTCCGCCGCCGTACGCTCCGGAGGACCCCCAGCACATGTCCCAGACCATCGACAACGCCCCGTATACCGCCTTCCACCGGAAACTGGCCCTCGCCTGTTCCGGTGGGCCGCTGCTCGACGGCTACATCCTGAGCATCGTCGGCGTCGCCCTGATCGGGATGCGACCCGAGCTCGGCCTGTCCACCGCGGAGGTCAGCCTGATCGGCGCCGCCGCGCTGGTGGGCATGTTCGTCGGCGGCGCGCTCTTCGGCGTGCTGACCGACCGCATCGGCCGGGAGGTGATGTACACGGCCGACCTGCTCGTGATGGTCGTCTGCTCGGTGCTCTCCTTCTGGGTCGACGCGGTGTGGGCGATCGCCGTGCTGCGCTTCGTGCTCGGCATGGCCGTGGCCGCCGACTACCCCATCGCCACCTCCCTGCTCGCCGAGTGGCTGCCCGCCAAGCAACGCGGGCGGCTGCTCGGTCAGCAGATCATCGCCTGGTACGCCGGCTCCGTGCTCGCCTACGTAGTGGGCTACGCGTTCCTGGAGCTGGCCGGGCCCGGCAGTTGGCGGTGGATGCTCGCGAGTTCCACGGTGCTGTGCGTGGTGTTCCTGGTGATCCGCCGCGGCACGCCGGAGTCCCCGCGCTGGCTGGCCGCCCACGGGAGGGTCGGCGACGCGGTGCGCGTGGTCGAGAAGCACCTCGGCGTCCGGGTGGACGGCCGCGAGCTGATGCCCGACCCGGCCGAGCGCGGCCGCCCCGGCGGGCTGCGGCTGCTGATGACCCCGCCCTACCGGCGCCGCACGCTGTTCTGCGGCCTGTTCTTCCTCTGCCAGGTCGGCCCGCTGTTCGCGATGCTCACCTTCGGCCCGCAGATCCTCTCCTCCTTCGGCATGCCGGGCGGCACCGTGATGGAGACCCTGGGCACCGGGCTGATCAGCCTGGTCTTCCTGCTCGGCTGCTACCCGGCCCTGCGTCTGATCGACACCCGCGGCCGGCGCCCCGTCATCATCTGGTCGTTCGCCCTGATGGCCGTCCCGCTGGCCCTGCTGGGCGTGTGGCCCACCGCCCCGGCCGCCGTCGCGCTGACCGCGCTGTGCGCGTACGCCTTCCTGTGCGGCGGGCCCAACGTCCTCGACTGGACCTACCCGAACGAGCTCTTCCCCACCGAGATCCGGGCGACCGCGGTGGGCGTGGCGACCTCGGTGAGCCGGATCGGCGCGGCCGTCGGTACCTACCTGCTGCCGCTGTCGCTGTCCGGGCTGGGCACCGGCCCCACCATGCTCATCGCCGCCGGCACCACGGTGGTCGGCCTGCTGGTGTGCGTGCTGTGGGCCGAGGAGACCCGGGGCACCGCCCTGGGCGCCGCCCCGGCCACCGGCCGCACGGCCGCCAAGCCGGCCGTCCCGGCCCAGCGCGTCCCGCAGGCGGCGCGCTGACGGCCACCGCGTGACGCACCGGCGGCGCTGCCCGGGACCTCCCGGGCGGCGCCGCCCGGCTTTTACGGGCCGCTGACGGCTCACCGCCCTACGACAGGTCGCCCCGCTCGCGCAGCAGCGGCAGGAGGTGGTCGCGCACCGCCGGGGCGAGGAGGAGGGTGTCGTCGCGGCCGTCGGTCCAGCGCAGGGCGGCGAGTTCGGCGGCGGGGGTGGGGGCACGGTCCAGGGCGGCGGTGAAGACCGTCATCAGCATGGGCACGCCCTCCAGGGCGGCGGTGGCGCGGATGTCGACGAGGTGGCGGGGGTCGACGGGCGCGGCGCCGAGTTCCTCGCGCAGTTCGCGGGTGAGGGCCTGGAGCGGGTCCTCGCCCGGGTCGGGCTTGCCGCCCGGGAGGTAGAAGACGTCGGGGGCGGCCTGCTTGCTGACCACGAGCAGTCGGCCGTCCTGGACGATCGCGGCGGCGGCGACGGCGAGGGGGCCGGGCGGAGCGGTCGGGGCGGCGGAGTCGATCATGGTCGGGATTGTCGCAGGTGGGGGGCCGTGGTCGGTACCCGAATAACCCGGGCGACGAGCGGAGCTGCCACCCGGATCGTCGGATGTGACGATCGTCACAGGATTCCGGAACGGCTCGCCGGAGCCCTCGGGGTGGTGCGGGGCGGCCGGGGCCCGGTCGCCGTCGCCCGTCGCGCCCCGGGGCGGGCGGCCCGCCCCGGGAGCGGGCCACGGCCGCCGCGGTCGGCCGCCCGGCCTGGGGTGTCGGGGCTCGGCCGCCGGGAGCCGACGCCGGCGTCGACCGTCCGGTCCGCCCCTCGGCCCGTCCGCCGGGGACGGGCCGCCACGGCGCATTCCGGCCGTCGCCTCATGACGCGAAGCTGGCCGATCCTGGACTGGTCGGCGAATCCCCGGTGAACCGGAGCCAAATGTTCATCCGTAGGTTATGCGACGGTCGACCGGTGGTGGACCGCTGGACGGAGGGATGGACGATGGGGCGAGTTCTGACCGAATTGGTGGGCGACCCGGCGATTTTCGCCAAGGCGCTGGAGGAACGCCGACCGGAGGTGTTCCGCACCGCGGGGTGGCCGGCGGGGCTGCCCCGGCCGGGCGAGTTGGACGAGGCGCTGCGCGGCGGACTGCTGCGGGTGCCCTACGTCGAGATGGTCCGGGCGGGTGCGGTCGTCCCGCCCGCGGAGTTCTGCACGGCCCGGGTGGTCGCCGGGCGCCGGGAGGAGGGCTTCGCCGATCCCGACCGGATCGCCGCCCTGCTGGCCGACGGCGCCACGCTGCTGCTGCCGCAGCTGGACCAGTGGCACGCGCCGGTGCGCGCACTGGCCACCGACATCGCGGTCGAACTGGGCCGCCGGACCGAGGCGTTCTGCTTCGCGACGGGCGCCGGCCGGCGCGGGCTGGACGTGCACCGGGACGACGCGGACGTGCTGGTCGTGCAGCTCGCGGGCGAGAAGGAGTGGACGGTCCACGAGGCCCCCGCCGACGGGCGCTGGCGCCCGGGGCTGGCCCCCGAACCCGGCGCGGTGGCGCTCGGGTCGGTGCTCAAGCCGGGCGAGGTGCTGTACGTGCCGCGCGGGGCCCCGCACACCGCGACGGGCCATCAGGGCCTGTCGGTGCACCTCTCGTTCACCATCCGGGAGGCGGGCACGGGGCAGCTGCGCGGCGCCGTCGGCGAGTGGCTGGCCGGCGGCGGCTGGGCGGACGGGCTGCCGGAGCGCCCGGCGACGCCGGCGGAACTGCTGGACGCGGCCGCGGAGGTGCTGCGGCTGGGGCACGCCCGGCTGGCCGAGCTGACCCCGCAGGAGCTGCTACGGCTCGCCCGGGGGCCGCTGCCCGAGCCGGTCGTGGACGGCGGCCGGGCGGCGCCTGGTCACGGACCGCTGGCCACCGGCGGCTGAGCCGGACCGAGACCGGGCGGGGGTGAACGTACGAGGGCGCGGTTGCCCGGACCAGACGGTCCGGGCAACCGCCCCCCCTTATAACCGGAATTGTACCCGGCAATATTCAACACGGACCGGTGGTGGTCCCCACAAAGGTCAATGTGTAGGGCGGGGACAACTGG
>NZ_JBIVAX010000038.1:0-85468 GCF_044745805.1 Kitasatospora sp. NPDC086801 | reverse complement strand
CGGCCGCATCGTCGACGAACTCCACCACCCCACCGCCGACACCGTCCTGGACCGCATGCGCCGCTTCGACGCCAAGGGCCGCACCAGCTAGAGCCACGACCAGCCAGGGCCCGCCAGCCCAGCCGCCGCCCCTACGCGAAACCCAGGACACCCCATGTATCGCACCGCACTGCGCAACGTGCTGGCCCACAAGAGCCGACTCCTCATGACGATGCTCGCCGTGCTGCTCGGCACCGCCTTCGTCGCCGGCACCATGGTCTTCTCCGACACCTTCGGCAAGGCCATGCGGGACAGCAACTCCAAGAGCTACTCGGACGTCTCGGTCCAGGTCGTGGACTACTCGGCCGGCTCCCGCGCCAGCGCCAGGACGAAGAGCGAGAACGGCGACGCCGCACTCACCGACGCCACCGTCCAGCAGCTGGCCGCCCTGCCGGGCACCGCCGCTGCCCGCGGCGTGGTCGGCGGCTTCACCGGCGTCGCCGACCGGAGCGGCAACCTGATAGGCCAGTTCTGGGCGGCCAGGGGCGCCAACTTCGCCCCGGGCCAGGACGGCAAGGACCCGCGTTACCCGATGGCCGAGGGCCAGGGCCCGAAGAACGGCAAGGAGATCGCCCTCGACCGCAAGACCGCCGACAAGGCCGGTTACAAGGTCGGCGACACCGTCCGGGTCGCCATCAACGGCCCGGTGATCGAGGCGAAGCTCACCGGCGTCTTCACCACCGACGACCCGGTGGTGAACAGCGGCGGCACCCTCACCCTGTTCGACCGCGCCACCGCCCAGCAGCTGCTGCTGGAGCCCGGCCACTTCAGCAGCATCGTGCTCACCGCCAAGCCCGGCACCAGCGAGGACGCGCTGCTCGCCCAGGTCGAGCCCAAGGTGCCGTCCGACCGGGAGTTCGACGTCGAGACCGGCGCCAAGCTCAAGGCCGACGAGCAGGCGATGATCGCCAAGGGCACCGACAACCTGCGCACCATGCTGCTCGTCTTCGCCGGGATCTCGCTCTTCGTCGGCGTCTTCATCATCGCCAACACCTTCACCATGCTGGTCGCCCAGCGCACCAAGGAACTCGCGCTGCTGCGGGCGATCGGCGCCAGCCGCAGGCAGGTCACCCGCTCGGTGCTGATCGAGGCCCTGGCGATCGGCGCCGTCGCGGCGCTGGCCGGGCTGCTCGCCGGCGTCGGGATCGGCGCCGGCATGCAGTCCCTGATGGGTCAGCTGAACGAGAACATGCCGCACGGCACGCTGGTGATCAAGCCGCTCACCATCGCGGTGACCCTGGTGGTCGGCGTCCTGGTGACGGTGCTGTCGGCCCTGCTGCCGGCCGTGCGGGCCGCCCGGATCGCCCCGGTGGCGGCGATGAGCAGCGGCGACCAGCCGACCAGTCAGAAGAGCCTGCTGGTCCGCAACGCGATCGGCTCGGCGCTCACCGCCGGCGGCCTCGCGCTGATCGGCTTCGGCGCCTCCACCGGCAACGGCAGCGGCCGCATCCCGGTCGGCATCGGTGCCCTGCTGGCCCTGATCGGCGTGTTCGTCCTGCTGCCGCTGCTCTCCCGCCCGGTGGTCGCGCTGATCGGCCCGCTGCTGCGGGGGCTCGGCGGCACCCCGGGCAAGCTCGCCCAGCAGAACGCGGTCCGCAACCCGCGCCGCACCGCGTCCACCGCCGCCGCGCTCACCATCGGCCTGACCCTGGTCAGCGGTCTCACCGTGATCGGCGCCTCGGTCGGCGGTGTGCTCGACAAGGCCGTCACCAGCTCGATGAAGGCCGACTACATGGTCTCGGGCGCCAACAAGATGGGCCTGTCCGAGCAGGTGCCCGGTGAGATCGCCAAGGCCCCCGGGGTGGCCGCCTCCTCCCCGGTGACGACCGCCTACTGGAAGTTCGACGGCACCAACGTGTCGGTCACCGGCATGGACGCGAACACCTTCGACCAGCTCGCCGAGGTCAAACTGGCCAGCGGCGCCACCGCCGCGCTCGGCCAGGGCAAGGTCCTGGTGGACCAGGAGCTCGCCACGAAGCTCCACGTCACCGCCGGCTCGACCATCGCGGTCTCCTACCCGGACAAGTCCACCGGCCAGCTCACCGTCGGCGGCGTGTACGAGAAGGGCGGCATGCTCGGCCAGGTCGTCCTGGCCAACAGCGAGGTCGCCAAGCACGAGCCGAAGCCGTACATCGCCGACGTCCTGGTCAAGGGCAAGGACGGCGCCACCGCCGCGCTCAAGCAGTCCCTCAAGGACGCGACCGGCGCCAACCCGGTGATCGCGGTCAAGTCCAAGCAGGACGTCCGGGACGACTTCAGCCAGGACATCACCTTCGCGCTGAACCTGATGTACGGCCTGCTGGGGATGGCGGTCCTGATCGCGATCCTGGGCGTGATCAACACGCTGGCGATGTCGGTCTTCGAGCGCAAGCGCGAGATCGGGATGCTGCGGGCGATCGGCCTGGACCGCCGGGGCATCAAGCGGATGGTCCGCCTGGAGTCCGTGGTGATCTCGCTGTTCGGTGCCGGCATCGGCCTGCTGCTCGGCTGCTTCATCGCCTGGGCGATCAACGGCACCCTGCAGTCCAGCCTGAGCGGTCTGACCACCGTCCTGCCGTTCGGCCAGCTGGCGCTGTTCCTGGCCCTGGCCGGGGTGGTCGGCCTGGTGGCCGCGATCTGGCCCGCCCGCCGGGCGGCCAAGCTGGACATCCTGGAGAGCATCAAGACCGACTGACAGCCCCTCACGAGCCCGCCGAACGGGCGGACGACACGAGAAAGGGCCCCTGCCGGAGGGTTTCGGCAGGGGCCCTTCTACTTCTGTACTCCGCCCGGTCGCACGGCCGGCTGAGCACCACGGAGGTCGTGGTCCGGCGACACTGCCGGGCGGAGGGCCTCCGACTCATACCCCGGTGCTCCCACACCGGGGTCTCAGTCGCTTACTTGCTGGCGAGTTCCTTCTCGGCGGCCGGCTTGGCGGCCTCCACGGGCTTCGTGGGCGCCGTGACCTCCTGGATCGGCAGGCGCGGCTGCTCCATCTGGGAGAGGCCGACCATCTCGCGCTTCAGGAACATCGCCAGCGTCCAGTCGGTGAAGACCCGGACCTTGCGGTTCATGGTCGGGACCATGGCGCCGTGGTACGCGCGGTGGAACCACCAGGCCAGACGGCCCTTCAGCTTGACCTTGCCGAAGAGGATCGCGACACCCTTGTGCAGGCCCAGGCCGGCGACCGCACCGAGGTTCTTGTGCTCGTAGTTCTTCTGCGGGAAGCCCCGCATGCCCGAGATGACGTTGTCACCGAGGACGGCGGCCTGGCGCACGGCGTGCTGCGCGTTCGGCGGGCACCAGGCGCCCTCGCCGGAGGCGAGGTCCGGGACCTGGGCGTTGTCGCCGGCGGACCAGACGTAGTCGAAGCCCTGGACCTGGAGGGTCGGCGCGGTGTCGACGTGGCCGCGCGGGCCCAGCGGCAGGCCGAAGTTGGCCAGCACCGGGTTCGGCTTCACGCCAGCCGTCCACACGATGGTGGAGGCGTCCATCTCCAGGCCGTTCTTCAGCACCACGTGCTGGTCGACGCAGGAGTCCATCGAGGTCTCGATGTAGACCTCGATCTTCCGCTCCTCGAGCTTCTCCTTGGTCCACAGACCGAGGTCCGGGCCCATCTCCGGGAGGATGCGGTTGGCCGCCTCCACCAGGACGAAGCGCATGTCGTCACGGCTGACGGTCTTGTAGATCTTGGCGGCGTCGCGCGCCATGTCCTCGACCTCGGCGATCGTCTCGACACCGGCGAAGCCGCCGCCGATGACGACGAAGGTCAGGGCCTTGCGGCGGACCTCCTCGTCGGCGGTGGACTCGGCCTTGTCGAGCTGGGCCATGACGTGGTTGCGGAGGCTGATGGCCTCCTCCACCGTCTTCATGCCGATGCCGTGCTCCGCCAGCCCCGGGATCGGGAAGGTGCGGGAGACCGAGCCGGTCGCGACGACCAGGTACTCGAAGGGCAGCTCGTAGCTGTCGCCGGCCGCGGGCTGGATGGTGGCGACCTTGCGGGCGTGGTCCACACCGGTGACCGCACCGGTGAGCACCTCCGCCTTCTTGAGGGCGCTGCGCAGCGGCGCGACGAGGTTGCGGGGCGCGACGTTGCCGCCGGCCGCCTCGGGGAGGAAGGGCAGGTACGTCATGTACGACCGCGGGTCCACGACCGTGACGGTCGCTTCGCCGTAACGCATCTTCTTGAGGATGCGCATCGCGGCATACAGGCCGACGTAACCACCGCCGACAATGAGGATGCGAGGACGCTCCGTGGTGCTCATATCCGAAAGTATCCAGCACCGTCCGGAGTAGCCTTCGTGAGCCCGGTCACAAGCTTCTGGACACCCCGTGCTACACTGCGCGGCCGCAAATCCGGCCCCGGCACGGCGGCCGACGACCCCGCGCGACCCCTCGCGAGTGCGCGCCGGAACATCACCCGGCTGAGCAGCAACGATCCGTACAGCGCCCGGGTTCCCGCTCGTGATTTCGATTTTCAAACCTCAACCGAGGCCTGGCCTGCGATCCAGGGGTCGTCACGGCGAGCAGACCTTCGGTCCCACATTTCGGACGTAGCGGGCGAGCGGGTGCGACGAATGACTGGATCGCCATGTGAAGAAATTCACGAACTTTCCCGCAGGGGTCCGGGCGCGCCCCGGCCCCGGACCCCCGAAAGGGGTGCCGGGGCCGGTCGGGTAAGGCCCGCAGGAGGTCAGGAGGCCATACTCCAGGCGATGCCGTCCAGGATGTCGTGCTCGCTCACGACCACCTCGGCCGCGCCCGTCCGCTCCATGATCTCCAGCAGCTCCAGCGCGCCGGCCGCGATCACGTCCACCCGGCCCGGGTGCATCGACGGGATGGCCGCGCGCTCCGCGTGGGTGGCGCCCAGCAGCTCGCGGGCGATCCCGGCGACCCGCTCCCGGCCGATCCTCGAGTGGTGGATCGCCGCCGAGTCGTAGGCCGGCAGGTCCTGGGCGATCGCGGACACCGTGGTGACCGTCCCGGCCAGGCCCACCAGGGTGGCCGCGCCGCGCAGCGGGACGACCTCCTCGGCCTTGTCCAGCTCGGCCCGCACGTGCGCCCGGGCCGTCTCGATCTGCTCCGGCGAGGGCAGCTCGGCGCCGCCGAAGTGCCGCTCGGTGAGCCGGACGCAGCCGATGTCCACCGAGCGCGCCGCCTGCACGTCCGCACCGCCCAGCACGAACTCGGTCGAGCCGCCGCCGAGGTCGAACACCAGGTACGGCGCCGGGAACTGGCCACCGGTCAGCTCCTTGGTGGCGCCCACGAAGGACAGGTGCGCCTCCTCCTCGCCGCTCACCACCTCGGGCTCGACGCCCAGGATCGCGCGCACGCCCTCGACGTACTCGTCGCTGTTCTCGGCGTCCCGCGAGGCGCTGGTGGCGACGAAGCGGGTGCGCTCCGGGCCGACCCCGAACCCGGCGATGACCTCCCGGTACTCGCGGCAGGCCGCGAAGGTGCGGGCCAGCGCGTCCGGGTGCAGCCGGCCGGTCTGGTCCACGCCCTGGCCCAGCCGGTTGATGATCATGCGGCGGTCGAGGTCGGCGATCTCCCCGGTGGTCGGGTCCAGATCGGCGACCAGCAGCCGGATCGAGTTGGTGCCGCAGTCGATCGCGGCCACCCGGGTCATGCTCACGCGGACTCCCCGGGCTCGGACTCCTCGGCGGCCCGCTTCTTCGCGGCGCGCTCGGCGGCCTTCTGCTGCTTGGCCTCGATCACGGCCTGGTGGTCCTGGTCCTTGGCCCGGTTGCGGGCGACCCGCCCACCGGCGGCCTCGACCTCGGCCGGGGAGACGCACGGGCCCTTGGCCCACCAGTCCTCCAGCAGGCCGATCGCCTCGTCGCCGAGCGGGTTGACGCCCTCGCCGGCCGCCAGTGAGTGGCCGACCAGCACGTGCAGGCACTTCACCCGGTCCGGCATGCCGCCGGCGCTCGGGAAGCCCTCCAGCACCTCGATGGCGTCGCGCCGGGCGATGTAGTCCTCGTGCGCCTTCTGGTAGGCGGCGGCCAGCTCCGGATCCTCGGCGAGCCGGGCGGTCTGCTCCTTCATCACGCCGTCCGCCTCCAGGGTGCCGATCAGCGAGGCGGCCTTGGGGCAAGTCAGGTAGTACAGCGTCGGGAACGGCGTGCCGTCCGGCAGTCGGGGGGCCGTCTCCACGACGTCCGGGTTGCCGCAGGGGCAGCGGTGCGCCACGCCGCGCAGGCCGCGCGGCACCCGGCCGAGCTGGGCGGCGATGGCGGCGACGTCGGCGTCGGAGACGGCGGGGTGGTTCTCAGTGGTCATGGGGGGAGGTGTCTCCAGCGGGGGACGGGGGGAGCGGACGGGGGGAGGCGGGGGCCGGGGCGGCGGCGTCGGCGGTGTCGGCGGCGTCGACCGAGTCCCAGATGCTGGCGTACCAGGGCTTGGCCGCGGCCCTCGCCGAGCCGGTGGCCGCGCCGCCGGAGGCGGCGGTGCCGGCGGCGGACGCCGAGGGCCGGGCGGCGGCCGGGCCGGCCGGATCCACCGCGATGTACGGGGTCTCCCCCGGCATCGCGTAGTGCAGCCGGGCGCGGGCCTGCGCCTTGACGTACTCGGGGTCCTGCCAGCGGGCCTTCTCCCGGCGCAGCTGTTCGACCTGCTGGCGGGAACGGTCGGCCTTCGCCTGCTGGGCGGAGATCTCGGCGCGCTGGGAGATGAACTGCCGCGTCGGGTAGGCGAGGATCGCCACCAGCGAGCAGAGCACCAGGACGAGGACGGTCGCCCGGCTCGTGAAGCGAGGCCGGGCCGCCAAGCCCGGGATCCTCCAGCCTGCCATCTCCCGTTCCCCTCCTGGTCGCGACGGTGCCCCGCCGTCCACCCTACGGGGTGAACGGCGGGGCACCGGTCAGGCGTGCTCATCGGTCGGCGGAGCGACCGTGCTCGCCGCTCCGAGGAGCGGCTGAGCCTGCTGCTCCGCGGAGCGGCTGTGCGCGCTATTCCGCGGAGCGGCTGTGCTTGCTATTCCGCGGAGCGGAAGCGCGGGAAGGCGCCGCGGCCGGCGTACTCGGCGGCGTCGTCGAGGATCTCCTCGATGCGCAGCAGCTGGTTGTACTTGGCGACGCGCTCGGAGCGGGCCGGGGCACCGGTCTTGATCTGGCCGCAGTTGGTGGCGACGGCCAGGTCGGCGATGGTGACGTCCTCGGTCTCGCCGGAGCGGTGCGACATCATGCAGCGGTAGCCGTTGCGCTGGGCCAGCTCGACGGCGTCCAGGGTCTCGGTCAGCGAGCCGATCTGGTTCACCTTCACCAGCAGCGCGTTGGCGGTGCCGGTCTCGATGCCCCTGGCCAGGCGGGCCGGGTTGGTGACGAACAGGTCGTCGCCGACCAGCTGGACCTTGTCGCCCAGCTTGACGGTCATGGCCTTCCAGCCGTCCCAGTCCGACTCGTCCAGCGGGTCCTCGATGGAGACCAGCGGGTAGGCGTCGACCAGCTCGGCGTAGTACTCGATGAGCTCGGCGGCGGAGATGGCCTTGCCCTCGAACTGGTAGGCGCCGTCCTCGTAGAACTCGGACGCGGCGACGTCCAGGGCGAGCGCGATGTCACGGCCGGGCACGTAGCCGGCCTTCTGGATGGCCTCGGTGATGAGGTCCAGGGCCTCGCGGTTGCTGTCCAGGTTCGGCGCGAAGCCGCCCTCGTCGCCGAGGCCGGTGGACAGGCCGCGCTCCTTCAGCACGCCCTTGAGGGTGTGGTAGACCTCGACGCCCCAGCGGACGGCCTCGGAGAAGGACTCCGCGCCGATCGGGGCGATCATGAACTCCTGGATGTCGACGTTGGAGTCCGCGTGCGAACCGCCGTTGAGGATGTTCATCATCGGAACGGGCAGCACGTGCGCGTTCGGGCCGCCCAGGTAGCGGAACAGCGGCAGGTCGCTGGCCTCGGAGGCGGCGTGCGCCACGGCCAGCGAGACGCCCAGGATCGCGTTGGCGCCGAGCGAGGACTTGTCCGGGGTGGCGTCCAGGTCGAGCATGGCCTGGTCGATCAGGCGCTGCTCGGTGGCGTCGTAGCCGACCAGCTCCGGGCCGATCTGCTCGATGACGGCCAGGACGGCCTTCTCCACGCCCTTGCCGAAGTAGCGGTTCTTGTCACCGTCGCGCAGTTCGAGCGCCTCGAAGGCGCCGGTGGAGGCACCCGACGGGACAGCGGCACGGCCGGTGCTGCCGTCGTCGAGGCCGACCTCGACCTCGACCGTGGGGTTGCCACGCGAGTCGAGGATCTCACGGGCTACGACGACATCGATGGACGGCACGAGGCATCTCCTTGCGGAAGCAGGGTCCGGCTGACGTTGGGTGCTGCCGGCGGGACGATTGCGGAGTCGTTACGACCAGAGCCTAACCGCCCCGGCCCCCGGGGCCGCGCTGGCCTCGGCCCCGTCTCAGCGTGTGGCCCGGCTACCCACCGGTAGTTCACCTGCTTGCCCGATCGAAGCGGGCGAATACGGGGGAATGCGGGCGAAGGGGGACGGGTCCCGTCCCCCTTCGCCCGCCGGGCCCGGGCCGTTCAGGGCCCGGGCCGCTCAGCCGAGGTGCAGCACCTGGCCGGGCATGATCAGGTCGGGGTTGCCGCCGACGGTGCCGCGGTTGCCGTCGTACACCGACTGCCAGCCGCCGGAAACGCCCTGGGCGGTGGCGATGGTCGACAGCGTGTCGCCGGCCCGGACGGTGTAGTCGTGACCGCCCTGCGCGGCGGCGGGCTGCGCGACCGGGGCGGACTGCGCGGGCTGCGCGGCGCGGGGCGCGGACTGCGGCTGGGCGGCGGCCTGGCCCGCGTACTGCTGGTAGACGTTCTGGTGGCTGGTCCAGTACCAGGCGCCGTTGCTCTGGTACCAGTACACCTTCGTGTCGGCGTCCCAGCCGGCCTTGCCGGAGAAGCCCTGCGGCTGCGTCTGCTGCGGGGCCTGCTGGGCCTGCGGCTGGGCGGCCGGCTTCGGGGCGGCCTGCCGCACCGGCTGCTGGGCGGGCTTCGGGGCCTGCGCCTGCTGGGTCGGCTTGGCGGCGGGCTGCTTGGCGGGCTTGGCGTCCGAGGAGGTGTCCACGGAGGCCGGGGCGCCGCCCTTGCTCAGACCGGCCTTCTGCGAGCAGACCGGCCAGGCGCCGGGGCCCTGCGCGGCCAGCACCTTCTCGGCGACCGAGATCTGCTGCGCCTTGCTGGCCTGGTTGGCCTGCGCGGCGTAGGAGGTGCCGCCGTACGCCTTCCAGGTGCTGGGGGTGAACTGCAGGCCGCCGGAGAAGCCGTTGCCGGTGTTGATGCTCCAGTTGCCGCCGCTCTCGCACTGGGCGACGGCGTCCCAGGTGGAGGCGGGGGCGGCGGAGGCGCCGGTGGCGGTGAGGAGCGGCATCGCGAGTCCGACGCCGGCCACACCGGCGACGGCGATGGCCTTCTCGGCCTGGGTGCGACGACGGTGACGGCCAGTTCCAACGAACAGCATGAAGAGGTCCCTCTCCGCACGCCTGCGAGGTGAGCTGTCGGGTTCGGACCGGGAGGTGGCCCGGCCGCCGAAAGCGGAAACGATTCCGCTCGGGCGGCTTCACCCCAAGCCGTCGGGGAACGGCAACAAACCTGGTTCCCCCGCCCCTGCCCAGGGTCTGGTCGGTTTCCCGTGACGCGGCGGGCAGGATTCGGCGTTCCGCGCACGAGGTCCGCAGCTGCGAACTCCAGGGAGAGTAGACAGATCCTCAGACCAATCACAAGCTCATATCGCCGATATCACACACAAATTACGGCGCGTGGTCAATCGCCTACCAACGGCGGCGGTATGTCCGGATTGATGCTGGTTCAGACTCTCCTCCACGGGTGATCGGAGACGTCCAGTCAGCGTGTCGGAGCGTCGACCGGCGCGACCGGAGGTGCGTGCGGGGACCGGCTCTCGGGACTGAATTCGACCGGGAGTTCCCGCAGCCCACGCATGATCAGGCCACCCCGCCACCGCAGATTCTCCGGACTTTCCGCGAGCCGCAGATCCGGCAGCCGGGAAAGCAGCGTGGCCAGTGCACTCCGCCCCTCCAGGCGGGCCAGCGGAGCGCCGATGCAGTAGTGGATCCCGTGGCCGAAACCCAGGTGCGGATTGTCCGTCCGGGCCAGGTCCAGGGTGTTCTCGTCCGCGAACCTGGCCGGATCGCGATCCGCCGCGGCCAGCACCACCAGCACCGGATCACCCACCGGGATGTCCACCCCGCCGATCGACAGCGGCCGCGTCGCGAAACGCCACGTCGCCAGCTCCACCGGCCCGTCGTAGCGCAGGAGTTCCTCGATCCCGGTCTCCAGCAGCGCCGTCTCGCCGCGCGCCACCGACTCCTGCAACAGCCCGCGCTGCTCCGGGTTGCGCAGCAGCGCGTACGTGCCGTTGCCGATCAGGTTGACGGTCGTCTCGAACCCCGCGAACAGGAGGATGAACGCCATCGCGGCGGCCTCGTTCTCGTTGAGGTGCTCGCCGTGGTCGCTCGCCCGGATCAGGCCCGAGATCAGGTCCTCGCCCGGATCCGCCCGCTTGCGGTGGATCAGCTCCAGCAGGTACGCCCGCATCCGCTTCACCGCCCGCCCCACACCGCCGCGTTGGCCGCCGCCGTGCCGGATCATCATCCCGGCCCAGTCCCGGAAGTCGTCCTGGTCCTCGGCCGGCACGCCCAGCAGGTCGCAGATCGCGTAGATGGGGAGCGGGAACGCGAACTCGTGGATCAGGTCCGCCGAACCGCGCTGCGCGAAGCCGTCGATCAGCCGGTCCGTGAGCTGCTGCACCCTCGGCTCGAACTCCGCCACCCGGCGCGGTGTGAACGCCTTCGACACCAGCCGGCGCAGCCGGGTGTGGTCCGGCGGGTCGATGTTCAGCAGATGCGTCATCAAGTCCGCCTGGCGCTCCCCCGGAATCCCCACCCGCCCGGTGCGGTGCGCCTGCTCGCTGTGGTGCGCCGGATTCTTCGACAGCCTGCCGTCCGCCAGCGCCTGCCGCGCGTCCGCGTAGCGGGTCACCAGCCAGGCCTCCACCCCGCTCGGCAGCGTCGTGCGGTGCACCGGGGCGTGCTCGCGCAACCAGGCGTAGGCGGGGTACGGATCGGTGGCGAACTCCCAGGTGAAGAGCTGCGGGGCGGCGGGATCGGGCTGCACTGGCATGCGTCGACCGTATCCGGTGGGTCGGGGCCGCACCGCCCCCGACGGCCGCGACCGGCGGGACCGGATCGTCACCACCCGGCGGACGGCCCGCCAACGCTCCGTGGACGCCCCGTGGACGGTCCGTGGACAGCTCTTGGACAGCTCTTGGCCGGGTGGCGGGCGTGACCCTGGTCACCTGAGGGGTAATCCCTGTTGCGGAGGGTCAGGACCTGCCTACGATCCTCCGCAGAAATCGTGGGCGCCGGTGCGGTGTCGCCCACAGGGAGGAGCAGACCATGCGGGTCAGCGGGGCAGTCGTCGTCATCGCGGTACTCGACGGCGGATCGGGAGCCGAGCTCGCCCGCCGGTTCACCGCCGCCGGCGCCGCCGGAGTCCTGATCGCCGACCAACGGGCCGGCGTCGCCGAGGACCTCGCCACCGAACTCGACCGGCCGGGCTGCCCCGTCGTCGGCGTCGGCGGCGACATCCGCCGCCCCAGCGACGTCGCCGCCCTCGTCGACACCGCCGAGAAGCACCTCGGCCCCATCGACCTGTTCTGCGTCGCCGGCCCCGACGGCGAACGCATCGTCTCCCTCGCCGAACTGCCCGACCGTCTCGACCTCGAACGTCTCGCCGAACTCCTCGCCCTCGTGGGCGAGGCCATCGGCGAAGTCGTCCCCCCGCAGCGCCGCCCGGTCGAGAACACCGCCACGGCCGCCTGAGGCCCTGCCCGGGCCCGCTACTCGCCGACCGGCCCGAGGCCCTCGGCCGCGCGCACCGCGTCCCGGTAGCCGCGCGCGGCCGAGCGCAGCGCCGCGTCCACGTCCACCCCGGCGTCGTGCGCCCGCTGCGCCACCGCCAGCAGCAGCCGGCCCGCCGACTGCGCCGTCAGCCCCGCCGGCAGCGCGTACGGCTCGTCCGGCACGCCCGCGAAGCCCGCCCGGCGCACCCGCGACACCAGCTTCGCCGCGTACGCCAGCGACGGCAGCCCGGCCGGCACGCCGTCCAGCACCGACTCCCGATCCGCCTTCTCGGCCGCCTTCAGCTGCTCCCAGTTCGCCTCCACCTCGGCGGCACCCTCCGCCTCGACGTCCCCGAACACGTGCGGGTGCCGGTACATCAGCTTCTCGACGATGTCACCGGCCACGTCGTCGATCGAGAACGCCTCCGCCGGGTGCTCCTCGGCGATCCGGGAGTGGAAGAACACCTGGAGCAGCACGTCGCCCAACTCCTCGCGCAGCGTCTCCCGGTCACCCTCCTCGATCGCCTCGACCAGCTCGTACGCCTCCTCGACCAGGTACTTCACCAGGCTCTCGTGCGTCTGCTCGGCGTCCCACGGGCAACCGCCCGGCGAGCGCAGCCGGTCCATCACCGACACCAGGTCCAGCAGCCGCGCCCCCGGCAGGTCGTACGACCCCGGCAGCACCTCGATCTCCGGCACCTCACCGGCGTGCTCCACCGCCAGCCGCGCCAGCGCGTCCGTCAGCCCCGGATCCCCGTCCGGGCTGCCCAGCCACACCGTCGGCCCAGCCCCGCCCGGCTGCCCGGTCAGCAGCCGCGCCAGCGCCGGTGCCGATCCCGCCGCCACGACCTCGACCTCCACCCCGGCCTGCCGCACCGCCGCCACCTGCGGATGCCCCGCGTCCCCCGCCAGCACCCGCCCCGCCGACCGCAGCGCCTCCCACGCCGGCCACGCCAGCAACCCGGGGGCCACCCGGTGGGTGGTCGTCAGCAGGATCAGCTTCGCGTCCGGAACATTCGTCGTCACACCCCGAACCTACCCGCCGCCCGCCCGGGGCGGGGACGGGCCCGACGGGACCCGCCCCTCCCGCCGGGGTCCTACTTCTTCGACCCCGCCAGGTCGTCGAACATCGCCGACAGGAACTCGCTGCACCAGCCCAGCAGCTCCCGCCCGACCAGCGGCTTGCCGCCGATCCGCCCGGTGCTCGGCCGCGGCACCAGCAGCTGCTGGGCGGCCGCCTTGACCTGGCTGCGCGGGTAGAGCCGGTTCAGCCGCAGCTGCTGGGACTCCCGCAGCTCCACCGGCCCGAACCGGACGTTGGCCCCCTGCAGGGTGATGTCCGAGATGCCGCACCGCCGGGCGTACAGCCGCAGCGCCGCGACCAGCAGCAGGTTCTCCACCGGCTCGGGCAGCTTGCCGTAGCGGTCGGCGAGTTCGTCCCGGACCTGCTGGATGTCCGCCTCCGAGTTGACCGCCGCGATCGAGCGGTACGCCTGCAGCCGCAGCCGCTCGCCGGGCGCGTAGTCGTGCGGCACGTGCGCGTCGACCGGCAGCTCGATCTTCACCTCCAGCGGCTCCTCCTCCGGCTCGCCGCCGTTCGCCAGCGACTCGCGGAACTCGGCCACCGCCTCGCCGACCATCCGCATGTAGAGGTCGAAGCCGACGCCCGCGATGTGCCCGGACTGCTCGCCGCCGAGCAGGTTGCCCGCGCCGCGGATCTCCAGGTCCTTCATCGCCACGTACATGCCGGCGCCCATCTCGGTGTGCTGGGCGATGGTGGCGAGGCGCTCGTGCGCGGTCTCGGTGAGCGGCTTCTCCGGCGGGTACAGCATGTACGCGTAGCCGCGCTCGCGGCCGCGGCCGACCCGGCCGCGCAGCTGGTGCAGCTGGGAGAGGCCGAAGGTGTCGCCGCGCTCGACGATCAGGGTGTTGGCGTTGGAGATGTCGATGCCGGACTCCACGATCGTGGTCGACACCAGGACGTCGAACTCCTTCTCCCAGAAGTCGACGACGACCTTCTCCAGCTGGGTCTCCCCCATCTGCCCGTGCGCGGTGGCGATCCGCGCCTCGGGGACGAGGTCCTTGAGCCGGGCGGCCGCCCTGTCGATCGACTCCACCCGGTTGTGGATGTAGAACACCTGGCCCTCGCGCAGGAGTTCACGCCGGATCGCGGCCGAGATCTGCTTCTCGTCGTAGGGGCCGACGAAGGTCAGCACCGGGTGCCGCTCCTCCGGCGGGGTGGTGATGGTGGACATCTCGCGGATGCCGGTGACGGCCATCTCCAGGGTGCGCGGGATCGGCGTCGCGGACATGGTGAGCACGTCGACGTTGGCGCGCAGCTTCTTCAGCTGCTCCTTGTGCTCGACGCCGAAGCGCTGCTCCTCGTCGACGATGACCAGGCCGAGGTCCTTGAACCTGGTCTCGGCGGAGAACAGCCGGTGGGTGCCGATGACGACGTCCACCGAGCCCTCGAACAGGCCCTCCAGCACGGCCTTGGCCTCGCTGTCGGTCTGGAACCGGGAGAGTGCCTTCACCGACACCGGGAAGTTGGCGTACCGCTCGGCGAAGGTGGAGAAGTGCTGCTGCACCAGCAGCGTGGTCGGCACCAGCACCGCCACCTGCTTGCCGTCCTGCACCGCCTTGAACGCGGCGCGCACCGCGATCTCGGTCTTGCCGTAGCCGACGTCGCCGCAGATCAGCCGGTCCATCGGGACGGACTTCTCCATGTCGGACTTGACCTCGGCGATGGTGGTCAGCTGGTCCGGCGTCTCCGCGTACGGGAAGGCGTCCTCCAGCTCGCGCTGCCAGGGGGTGTCCGGGCCGAAGGTGTGGCCGGGGGCGGCCATCCGGGCCGAGTACAGCTTGATCAGGTCGGCGGCGATCTCCTTGACCGCCTTCTTGGCCCGCTGCTTGGTCTTCGCCCAGTCCGCGCCGCCGAGCCGGTGCAGCGTCGGGGCCTCGCCGCCGACGTACTTGGTGACCTGGTCGAGCTGGTCGGTCGGCACGAACAGCCGGTCGCCGGGGTGGCCGCGCTTGGCCGGGGCGTACTCCAGCACCAGGTACTCGCGGGTGGCGCCCTGGACGGTGCGCTGCACCATCTCGACGTACCGGCCGACCCCGTGCGCCTCGTGGACGACGTAGTCGCCGGCGGCCAGGGCCAGCGGGTCGATCGCGTTGCGGCGCCGGGACGGCATCCGGCGCATGTCCTTGGTGGAGGACCTCTGGCCGGACAGGTCGGTCTCGGTGATGACGGTGAGCTTCAGGGCCTCGTCGACGAAGCCGTGCTCGATCGAGCCGCAGGAGACGTAGACGACGTCCCGGGTGGGCGCCTCGGCGAGGTCGGCGACCAGCCGGGCCGGGATGCCCTCGTTGCCGAGCACCTCGGCGAGCCGGGAGGCGGGCCCGTGGCCCTCCGTCACCATGACGACCCGCCAGTCGGCGGCCAGCCGCTCCTTGGCGTCGGCGATCGCCCGGGCGGTGTCGCCCCGGTAGGCCTCGACGGCGTGCATGCCGAGGGTGAGCGTGTTGGCGTCGCCGTGCCAATCAGCGGCTCCGCCGCGGGCAAGCACCCCGTCCACCGTGGACTCGCTGGTCGCGAACGGGCTGACCGACCACCAGGGCAGGCCGATCTCGGCGGCGTGCTCGCGCACCTCGGCGAGCGAGCGCAGCGAGGCGGCGGAGACGTCGATGGTCTCCAGGTCGATCGGCCGGTCCCCGCCGGCCGCGGCCGCCACCCAGGAGGCGTGCAGGAACTCCTGGCTGGTCGCCACCAGGTCGGCGGCCCGGGTGCGGACCCGCTCGGGGTCGCAGACCACGGCGACCGAGCCGAGCGGCAGCACGTCCATCAGCAGTTCCATGTCGTCCACCAGGACGGGCGCCAGCGACTCCATGCCCTCGACCGCGATGCCCTCGGCGATCTTGTCCAGGATCTCGGCCAGCCCGGGGTGCTCGGCGGCCAGCCCGGCGGCCCGCGCCCGCACCTCGTCGGTGAGCAGCAGCTCCCGGCAGGGCGGCGCCCACAGGCCGTGCTCGGCGATCTCCAGCGAGCGCTGGTCGGCGACCTTGAAGTAGCGGACCTCCTCGACCTCGTCGCCCCAGAACTCCACCCGCAGCGGGTGCTCCTCGGTCGGCGGGAAGACGTCCAGGATGCCGCCGCGGACGGCGAACTCACCGCGCTTCTCGACCAGTTCGACGCGCGCGTAGGCGGCGGCGGAGAGCCGCCGGGCGACCTCCTCCAGGTCGTGCGACTCGCCGCGCTGGACGGCCACCGGCTCCAGCTCGGCCAGCCCCTTGACTTGCGGCTGGAGCACCGAGCGGACCGGCGCGACGATCACCTGCACCGGGCCGGCCGCCGGGTCGTCCGCCCGCGGGTGCACGATCCGGCGCAGCACGGCCAGCCGGCGCCCGACGGTGTCCGAGCGGGGCGACAGCCGCTCGTGCGGCAGGGTCTCCCAGGCCGGGTACTCGGCGACGGCGTCCGGCGGCAGCAGCGAGCGCAGCGAGGCGGCGAGGTCCTCGGCCTCCCGGCCGGTCGCGGTGACGGCGAGCACCGGACGGCCGCGCTCGCCGGCGGCCTGGCCGGCCAGCGCGCGGGCGAGCGCGGCGATGGCGAACGGCCGGGCGGCGGGCGGTCCGACCAGGTCCAGGTGGCGGCGGCCGCCGGCCGCGGCTCCGGTGGCGGTCGCCGCCTCGATGGCCTCGGCGAGCGCCGAGTCCCGCGCGACGACATCGAGCAGTCCGGTCAGACTCATCTGGGGTCTCTTCTTCGTCCCGTGGCTGGTGCTGCCTCCGGGCGGCGGAGGCCTGCCGGGGCAACGCGAACGGCCCGGCACGCCGAGCGGCCGGGGGTCTCCAGCCTACGCCGCGGCACGGACGCGCACGCGGCGTACGGCCCCGGCGGGGCCGGGCGGGAACGAACCACCGCCCGGGGCGGTGAACGGGCCCCGGACGGCCCCTGGCGAAGCCCGCGACCGGACCGGGACCGACCGCGGACGAACCACTGGACAGAACACCGGACCGGCCGGTGGACGAACCAGCCCGCCCCCGGTCAGGTTCGGCTCCGCGATCTGCCACGAACTGGACATACTCCTGTCACTACCTGTCCATGGAGATCGCGCACCATGGTGAATGTGCCCGCCGCACCCAACCGTGGGGGATGGCTGTGGCGGCACTGTCGCACCCCCGATGGGGGTCGGAGGTGCGAGGCCGGGCGACCCTGGGTGGGGGCGCCCGCCCAAGCGCCGGGAACCGTGGCGCCCTTTCCTGGAGGGCGCCACGGGTCTCGGCCTCACTCGTGCCTCCCGGGTTCCCGCTCCCCGGGCCCCGCCCACCACCGGTGCGGCGACTACCGGCGCGACAGGTTGACGTCGTAGATCCGGACGGCCATCCAGCCGTCGCTCGCGCAACAGAGCCGACCGCCGTAGCCGTAGTCGTACACCTTCGCGAAATCGTTCCGGTTTCCGCAGTCGACCCGGTCCACGGCATTCGCCCCGGCCGCCGGAAGCAGCGTCGCGGCGGCGGCCGCGAGGACCACCAGCGCCCCCGCTCGACGGGCCTTTCCTTTTCCGTTCCGGTGGTCCGCCCAGGGATTTGTGCGGCGAATCATGAAACCCCTCCATCGGTAGCGGTTACGCCTCCAGGGATTTGCACGGCGGAACATCACCCGACAGTCGTTTTCCGGCCGAGCCGGGCCCTGGCGGGCGCCCCGGAAACGCCTCGGGAACGCCCTTGGAACGCCTCGACGGGGAATGCGCTAGGGTCCGAACACCCTTGCCGCGCCTGAGGATCGGAGCAGAAGATTGCCGCCTCCCGCCCGAGTCGGACGACGCACCGCTTTCGCACTGGTGACCGCCCTGTCGGTGTTATCCGCAGGTTGTTCAGGTGGCCCCTCGCACGGCTCCACGGAATCCAGTCCGCCCCCGCCCGAGGTGGTCGCGCCGACCACCCCGGAATCCGGCCGGGGCGGAATGAACGGACTCCCCTTCTCCGCTTATCGAGCGGATGACCGGATCGCCGCCAAGGAGATTCAGGCGCGCAATGCGCTGACCGTCTCCCGCATGCACCGGGCCGGATTCTCCGCATTCGACGGGGCCGGCCTTCAGCCAGCGCAGCCGCCGGACGACGCGACCGCGCTGCCGGCCGGCGCCTGGGGGTACCTGGGGGCGGAGGCCGCGGCCTCGCTGGGCTTCCACCCGCCGAAGCGGACGCTCCCCCGGCCGACCGCCGCCCCGGCCGACGCCGGCGAGGCGTACGACGCCGCCCGGGTGGACTGCGACCAGCAGGCGATGGAGCGGCTCGGCTCGCCGCAGGGGCCGGGCGCCGAGCTGGTCGGCCGGCTGTTCGACGAGTCGCTGAAGGCCGTCGGCCGGGACGACCGGGTGGTGGCGGCGACCCGGCAGTGGTCCGCCTGCATGGCGACGGCCGGCTTCGAGGCGGCGGCCCCGGGGAAACTGTCGCAGCGGTTCCAGGGCACGCCCGAGATCACCGGGGTCGAGCTGGCCACCGCCCGGGCCGACGCCGACTGCACCGCGAGGACCAACCTGGCCGGCCTCTGGTTCGCCGTCCTGGCCGGCTACCAGCGCCAGCTGATCGACCGCAACGCGCAGGCCCTGGCCGCCCAGCGGGAGGCGGTCAGGGCCCAGGACGCGAAGCTCACCCGGCTGATCGCGGGCGAGCCGCCGGCGTAGGCGCCGGCGCGATGGTCAGCGGCGCCGGTAGCTCACCGTGTTCGGGGGGGCGTAGCCGACACCGTCGTCCACGATGACGATCTTCGGGATGACCCGGGTCTCGTCCTCCGGCTCCTTCTCGGCGCCTTCGCCGTCCTCGTCGGCAGCCGCCGACCGGGGCGGTCCGACCGGCTTCGGCGGCGCCGCGGCCGGCACGACCGGACCGGTCGCCACCGCACCGGCGGGCGCCTTGCCCGCGGACGCACCGGACGCGCCGGACGCGCCGGACCCAACGGGCCCAGCGGACACACCGGACCCAGCGGACGCACCGGACGCGCTGGAACCACTCGCGCCCCCGGAGCCGGAGACCCCGCCCACGACCGGCATCCGCGGCCCGGCCACGGACTTCTCCCGCGCCGCCGGTGCGACGGCCTTCCGCAGGTCGGCCACCGCGATCTCACCGGTGTCCGCCTCCGAGTCCACCGGCGCCGCGTCGGCGACCGCGTCCTCGACCGGCGCGGTGGCCGCCGCCAGCTGGTCCGGCTCGATGGCGCCGACCGCGGCGCCGGTGAGCGAGGCCAGGGTGGCCTTGATGTGGTCCAGGTGCTTCTGCACGGTCTCCAGGCGGCCGTCGAACTCGCCCTGCTCGCGCTCACTCGCCGCGTTGATCCGCTCGGCCTCCCGGCGGGCCTGTTCGATCAGCTGGTCGGCCTTGGCCTGGGCGTCGGTCTCCAGCTGCTTGATCCGGCCGAGCACGGTCTCCCGGTGCTGCTCGGCCTCCTTGACCCGGCGCTCGGCGGTCGCGGAGACCTGGGCGTCCTCGGCGTCGGCCTTGGTCTGGGCCTGGGCGAAGGTCTCGTCGGCCTTGCGGCGCAGTTCGGCGAGCGTGGCCTCGGCCTGCTCGCCGGCCTCGGCGGCGGCCACCCGCACCTTGGCGGCGTAGGAGGTGGCGGCGTCCCGGGCGCCGCGGCTCTCCCGGTCAGCGTCGGCCCGGATGCCCTCGGCCTCGGCACGGGTGCGCTCGTCGGTGCGCCGGGCGGCCTGGTCGGCCTCGGAGCGGGTGGTGGCGGCGTACTCCTTGGCGGCGTGCTCGAGCGCCTGGCCGGCCTCGTAGACCTCGTCCCGGAGGTCCTCGGCGAAGCGCTCGGCCTTCTCCCGGACGGCGCTCGCCTCGTTCTGGGCCATCACCGCCAGTCCGGCGGCCTGTTCGCTGAGCACCTCGTAGTCGGGCTCCGGGGCGTCCTCGGCGGCCCGACGGATGTCGGCCAGCCGGGTCTCCATCTGCCGGAGCCCGGCGCCGAGGACGCTCAGCCGCTCCCACGCCTCGTCGCGCTGCGCGGTGAGGGCGGTGAGGGCTCGGTCGACCTGCTCGGGCGCGTAACCGCGCCGGGCAGCGGTGAAGCCGTACTCGGGGACGGCATCGCTCATGGGCTCTTCCCCTCATGTCGCGGGCTGCGGAGCCCATGATCGGACGGAACGGACGGATCCGGAACCGGTTCGGCGGCCGGGGCTGAAATCGGACGCCTGGCGGACCGGAATACGTCGAGGACCGGACGAATAGACCCATCCTCTTGACCTATTTTGCGCAGATCGGGGCGAAACCCCAACGAGGCACAGCCACGACGGCATGCCGGAGGGGTCGTTCCGAACACCGGAACGACCCCTCCTCACCTGCGAGGATCCATGACGACCAGCTACAGCAGGCCGTCCCAGAACTGCTCCAGCAGCACGGCCCACCACGTGTCCGCGGTCTGCAGGGCCGCCGGGTCGATCGCGGCGAGCTGCGCCTGGAAGTCGGTCGTCCAGCGACCGGCCTGGTCCGGCGTCAGCCCGTACCGCAGTCGCCACATCCGGCCCAGCAGGGCCATCGCGCGGACGAACTCCGGTACACCCGTGTTGACGAACCGGGGCGGCTGGCCGGTTCCGTCGACGTCCACGGCGACCACGTTCGCGGTGCCGTACTGGACGCAGAGCTGGCGGCCGTAGTCGTTGCCGAGCACCAGGTAGCCGCCGAAGTCCGGGGCCGCGGGCAGACCGCGCTCGGCGGCCAGCTCGGCGAGCGTCGGGATCGGCCGGCCCTCCTGCGCCTGCGCCCAGAAGAACGGGCCGAAGTCGCGCGGCAGCCCCGCCCACATCAGGGACTGCGACACCGGCTCGGGCACGCCCTGGCGGGAGACCGCGCGCTGCTCGTAGCGGAACACGTTCTGGCCGAAGGCCGCCCCGAGCTCCTGGGCGAGCTGCTGCGGCGGGAGCGGCGGCAGCGGCTGGACCGTCCCCGGCGCGGGCGGCGGCACCCGGAACGGGCGGACCCGCTGGGCCCCGGAGGCCAGCTGGTGGAGCTCGTCCAGGTGGTCGAGCAGCTCGGCCATCCCGGCCTGCCGGGACGCGTGGTCGCGGCCGTAGGCGGCGGTGTGGGTGAGCCGGACGTTCGGCCAGGACGCGGCGATCATGCGGTTGCAGTAGCCGCCCGGCAGGTCGCACGACTCCAGCTCGGTGTAGAGCTCCAGCACCTGCTCCGGCGGCACGTTCAGCCGCCGCAGGTCCTGCAGGATCTTCCACTCCGGGTGCGGGGTGCCGGGCTCGCTGCGGTGCAGCAGCTTCTGCTCGGAGCCGTCCGGGCCCCGGTAGCTGAGCGCGGCGAAGTAGCCGGGGCCGACCGCCGGCACCCCCGGCGGAACGGCAGCGCCCTGCGGCACGCCGGGCGCCGGCGGGACGGCCGGGGCCGCGCCGCCCGCGTTCGGGTAGCCGTACCCGGCCGCGGGCGCGACGGGGGCCGCCGGACCGCCGGGCGGCGGCGGGACGGCGGGGCCGCCGGACGGCGGGGTGCCCGGGTCGGCCGGTACGGCGCCCAGCAGCGCCGGGTCGATCGCGCCGGCCAGCTGGGTCGCCTCGTACGCCACACCGGCGGCGGGCGCGGCCTGCGGAACCGGGGCGGGCGCCGGGGCGACGGCCCCGCGCAGGCCCGCCGGAGGCGGGGGCGGCGGGGTCGACCCGGCCGCGCGGCCGCCGGGGCCGGCGGCGGGCGCGCCGGAACCCGGGGTGTGCCGCAGCTCGGCGGGCGGGGGCGGCGGCGGGGCGGAGCCCGGGTTGCGGCCGAGCGCGACGCCGTGCGCGGCACCCGGACCGGGCGCGCCACCGCGCAGCGCGGCCGGTGGGGGCGGCGGCGGGGCCGACCCCGGGTTGCGGCCGAGCCCACCCTGCGGCGCCCCACCCGGCGCCGGGGCCGCGGGCGCCCCGGGGGCCCCGGGGGCCGGGGCACCGGGCAGACCGCCCAGGCCTGGCAGACCGCCGGGCGTGGCGAGCATGGTCGGCGCATGCTCCGCCGGCGCGGCCGCAGCGGGGGGCGCGGTCGGCTGCGGGGCCGCGGCGGGCGGGGCCAGTACGGTCGGCGCCTGCTCCGCCCCGCCGGGCGGCCCGGACGGCGCACCCGGCAGGCCCATCAGCCCCGGCATGGCGTCCGGCGACGCGAGCAGCGTCGGCGCGGGCTCCACGGCTGCGGGCGGCTGGACGGCTGCGGGCGGCTGCGGGGCGGCGGGCACGGGCGCCTGGGCCCGGGCGGCGCGCGGCGGGACCGGCGGCATGCCGTAGCCGCCCTCCGGCGGCATCAGCATGGTCGCGGCCTCGGCCCCGGCCGGCGCGGGCGCGTCGGGCACGTCGGAGCCGGTGGTCCGCAGGCCCTCGGGCATCAGAACGGTGGCCGCCTCGGCCCCGGCTGGCGGCACCGGCACGGGAGCCGGACCCTGCGACGGAACGGCAGGACCGGCAGGACCGGCAGGACCGGAGGGCGGAGCGAGCATGGTCGGCGCGTCCCCGGCGGGCCGGTCGGAGACCGGCGGCGCGGCCAGGACGGCTGGCGCGACCGGCACGGGCGACTCGGTCACCGGAGCAGCGGAAGCAACCGGAGCAACCGGAGCAGCGGCAGCCGGAGCCCCCGGGGCGCCCGGGGCGCCCAGCCGCTCCGCCTCCGCCGCGATCGCCGCGGCCCCCGCCTCCTGCAGCCACTGCGGCGGGCTGAGCAGGAAGGACGTCGCCTCGACCGGCCCGGGCGCGGGCTTCGCCGCCCCCGCCGGGTTGGCCGCGACCGGCCGCCCGTACGCCTCCTCGTACTGCCGGACCACCTCGTTGACGGGCAGCGCGGGCCAGAGCGTGGTCGCGCCGGAGTCCCGGGCGATCACCAGTCGCGCCTCACCGGCCGACCCGTCCCCCGCGCCCGACGGCCCCGGTGTCCCGTCCCCGGGGGCCACCGCCCAGCAGACGAAGCCCAGGTCGAACTCCCGGACCCGCACCTCGCGCTGCTGCGGCTGCGGCACCCCGTCGTTGATCCACTCCTCGGCGAGCTCCTGCGCCTGCGCGTACGTCACCACGCCCGGTTCACCCCTGTCCCCATCCTCGTCGTCCCCGCTCGTTCCACCGCCGCGGCCACGTCAGTCCACCGGGACGGCCCGGGCGAACCCGCCGTCCACCATCAGCTCCGCGACCGTCTCCAGCTCCGGCGGGCCGCCGGCCAGCCGCAGCAGGAAGGCGTCGAAGTCCTCGCCGCAGGGCAGCAGCAGCCGGGCGCAGCGGTCCTCCGGGGCCTCCGGCGCGCCGGTGTCGCGGGCGTCGTCGTACAGGTGGAACCAGACCGAGCCGGTCCGGTCGCCGCGCACCTTGAGCGCGACGATGCCGCCCTGCGCGTAGGCGACGCCCAGGTAGTCCTTGGTGAGGTGGTCGCGCAGGCACTTGTTGGCGTACACGACGTCCTGGGTGCCGTACTCCTCGCTGAGGGTGAGGAAGGGCTGGTCGAGCAGCATGCCGAGCTCGGTGTCCAGCGCCACCCCGACCGGGGCGCGGCCGCCGCCCAGCTTGAGGAAGGTGCGGTAGGCGCCGGGCAGCCGGTAGCCGAGGCGCTCCTCGGCGCGCTGCACCAGGTCCTCGGGCACGCCGATCGGGTCGCCGCCGTCCTTGGCCAGCGAGAAGTGCACGGGCCGGCGCTCCTGCAGCGGGCGAGTGCCGCGGCGGGTGTGGTCGGCGGAGGAGGTGGCCAGGCCGGCGTGGTGCCGCAGCAGCGCCTTGACCTCGACCGGGACGAGTTCCATCCGCCGCCAGCCGGGGGCGGCCCGGCCGACCGCGTGGTGCCAGGTCCAGCCGGGCGGGGTGGCGACGGCGGTGTCCAGGTCGGCCCAGAGCGGGTGGCCCTGGGTGAACAGCGCGGCGTTGGCCGACACGTAGTCGGTCAGCCGCAGTTCGTCCACGCCGAAGCCGTCCGGCGGGTCGGCGACCTCGGCCGCGGCGGCGGCGTACGGGCCGAAGTCCGGGTAGCCGTACTCGTCCACCCGGACCCCGGCGGGGTGTCGCTCCGCGCGGACCGGGTCCGGGAACTGCACCACCTGACCTGCGTACGCCGCGTTCGGTGCGGCGGCGACGCCGGGCCGACCTGTCGTCATCTGGGAGCCCCCACTGGCTGCTGCAAATTCTCGGTGCGCTTGCTGGACACCAGCGTAGGGGGTCGCCCCCGGGCCCGGGCCCCCGCCCGGGGAGAAGGGGAGCCGTCAGAACCGGTGCCCGAGCGCCCCCGCCAGCACCCCGGCCACCCGGGTCTGCTGCGCCTCGGTGAGGTGCGGGTGCAGCGGCAGGCTGAGCAGTTCGCGGGCGGCCCGCTCGGCCACCGGGAACGCCCCGGCGCGGTGGCCGAGGTGACGGAACGCGGGCTGCAGGTGGACCGGGACGGGGTAGTGCACCCCGGCGCCGATCCCGGCGGCGTGCAGCGCGGCGAGGACCGCGTCGCGGTCCCGGCCGGGGCCGATCCGCACCGCGTACAGGTGCCAGACGTGCTCGTTGCCGGGTGCGGTGCGCGGCAGGGTGAGGCCGTCGAGGCCGCCGAGCAGGGCGTCGTAGCGGGCGGCGGCGGCCCGGCGGGCGGCGTTCCAGGCGGGCAGCCGGCGCAGCTTGGCCCGCAGTACGACGGCCTGCAGCGCGTCCATCCGGGAGTTGAAGCCGAACCGCTCGTGCCGGTACTTCTCGCGGGCGCCGTGGTCGCCGATCAGCCGGACGGCGGCGGCGAGTTCGTCGTCGTCGGTGAGCACGGCCCCGGCGTCGCCGTAGCCGCCGAGGTTCTTGCCCGGGTAGAAGCTGGTGGCCGCGATCCGCCCGTAGCCGGTGCGGCCGTGCTGCCGGGCGCCCTGGGACTGCGCCGCGTCCTCCACCACCGGCCGTCCGTCGGCCAGTTCCAGCAGCGGCCCCATCGGGGCGAGCTGGCCGTTCAGGTGGACGGGCAGCAGCGCGACCGCGCCGGGCAGCGCCCCGGCGGCCCGCTCGGGGTCGATCAGCAGGTGCACCGGGTCGGCGTCGACCAGCACCGGGCGCAGCCCGGCCCGCTGCACGGCCTCGGCGGTGGCGACGAAGGTGTTGGCGGGCAGCACGACCCCGCCGCCGGGCGGCAGGTCGAGGGCGCGCAGGGCGAGTTCGAGGGCGTCGGTGCCGTTGCCGGCGCCCACGCAGTGCCGGGCACCGGTGAAGTCGGCGTACTCCCGCTCGAAGCCCGCCACTTCGGGGCCCTTGACGTAGCCGCCGGAGGCGAGCACCCGGTCGAAGCCGGCCCGGACCTCGGCCGCGACCTCGGCGTGCGCGGCCGCCAGGTCGACCAGCGGGATCGGGTCGGCCGGCGGGATCTCGGCGCTCACCGGACGGCCGCCCGCTCCCCGGACCCCACCGGGACGGTGGCGCCGCCGAGTTCGAGGCTGAGCGAGGCCGCCTCCAGCAGCTGGAGCACCCGCACCCCGGCCCGGCCGTCGGTGAGCGGGGCCCGGCGCTCGGTGATCGCGGCGGCGAACTCGGCCATCACGTTGCGCAGCGCCTCCTGCTCGACCAGTGCGGGCGCGACCATCTCGCCGACCCGGTAGGAGATCAGCGCCCGGTGCCGGATCGCGTCGGTCAGTTCGTCGGGCGGGGTGAGGTCGACGCCGCGGTCGTGCACGGCCAGCCGGGCCTGCGGGTTGAGGTCGTCCCAGACCAGGGTGCGCCGGGAGCCGCCGATCAGCGTGGTGCGGACCTTCGTCGGGGAGAGCCAGTTGACGTGGCAGTGGGCCAGCGCGCCGTTGCTCAGCCGGACCGTCAGGTACGCCACGCAGGCCCGTCCGGCGCCGATCGGGTCGGCGCCCTGGGCGGACACCCCGACCGGTTCGACGCCGGGCGGCAGCACGAAGTCGAGGATCGACAGGTCGTGCGGGGCGAGGTCCCACAGCACGTCCACGTCGGGTTGCACCAGGCCGAGGTTGATCCGCACCGAGTCGAAGAACTGGACGTCGCCGATCTCGCCGCCGTGCACCAGCTCGCGGATCCGGCGCACCACCGGGGTGTAGCAGAAGGTGTGGTCGCACATCAGCACCAGCCCGCTGCGCTCGGCCAGGTCGACCAGTTCGGCGGCCTCGGCGGCGGAGGTGGTGATCGGCTTCTCCACCAGCACGTGCTTGCCGGCCTCCAGCGCGGCCCGCACCAGCCGGTAGTGCGCGGCCGCGGGCGTGGCCACCGCGACCGCCCCGACCCGCTCGTCGTCGAGCACCCGCCGGTAGGAGCCGGTCGCCCGGACCGTGCTGTACTCCCCCAGCACGGTACGGGCCTTGGCCTCGTCCAGGTCGCACAGCCAGTGCAGCCGCAGCGCCGGGGTGTGCTGCGCGTTGCGGACCAGCTTCGGGCCCCAGTAGCCGGCCCCGACCACGGCGAGCCCGACCGGGCGTTCCGGCGCCGGCCGGGGCGGCTCGCCCGGCGTGGGCACGTGCCCACCGGGCGCCTGGTTGGCGGCCTGCGCGTCCCAGGCCCCCGACCGCCGCTGCGGTCCGGTCGGACCGGGCTGCTCCGACGTCATCCACGAGCCCCTTCGCTCCGCCGCCGGGGCGGGCGCGGGCCCACCCCGGCGGCCCCAACGTCCGGCGCGGGCACCGGGACCGGCCCCGTCCGCACGTCCGCGGACGGTCGGCCGGATCCCCTTCGGCCTCGCTGCCGGAACGGTACCGGCCGCGCCCCCGGCCCCGGGGCGGTTTCGGGAAATCGGCGGACAAGTCGTGACGGCGGTGTGCGGATCCGGCCCCGGTCCAGCGAGGATCGGGTGACGACCCGGCCGGTCCCGCACGGTCGTTCGTCCGCCCCCGCACCCCGGTTGTGCGGATGTCGGTGTCGTTTGACAGGCTTGCCCCGGACCGTCCCACCGGTCCTTCCGTCAGCGGGAACAGAGGAGGAGGACGACGCATGACCACCGGTGAGCCCGCGGGCCCGCCCGTGCTGCGCCACCACCGCGACAGCCTGCTGCCCGCCGTCGCCGCCGCGCTGTCGCTCAAGGGCGGCGAGGTGCACACCCTGGCCGGGGACAAGGACGCCCGTCGGCCGGTCCTGCACCCGCTGGTCGGCGAGTTCCTGGACACGCTGCCCGTCGAGGCGCGCGAGCGGTTCACCGGCCGCTGCCCGGAGGCCGTCCTGCTCTCCCAGTACCTGGCCACGGTCGACGGCCGGCGCTCCAAGCGCGCCGCCCGCAAGCCGATGACCCTGCACGAGGCCCGCAAGGCGCTCAAGGGCTCCCGGATGACGACGGTGCGCATCCGGGAGGAGGGCGACCCGGCACACGGCACGCACGCCCCGCCGTGCCGTTCCTGCGCCCCGATGCTGGAGCACTTCACCGTGCAGAGCGTCGCCGTCGGGCCGCCCGCGCCCTGACCGCGCCCTCGTACGCCCCCTGTCCCCGAGCCCTGGAGTCCGCCCTGAACCCGCCCAGTCCGCCCCCGCCGCCGGCCACCCTGTCCGCCGCCCCCGCCGGGCGGACCCGCCCGCGCTTCCCCGCCGACGTCGCCGCCGAGCTCAAGGCGGCCGGCTGGCACCCGGGCCGCTGGCAGATACGGCAGGCCGAGGAGTGGGCCGACGCCCTGGTCGGGTACGGCGGGCCGTCCGGTCTGCGGCACGCGGTGTTCCCGGCGGCGGTGGAGGCCTGGGCCGAGTTCGGCGGCCTCGCCTTCGACCTGGCCGGCCCGGGACGCCAGCTGGCCCGCACCCCGTTCCTGATCGACCCGCTGTGCGGGCTGCACCAGCCGCGCACCCTGCTCGACCTCGGCCGCGCCCTGGACACCCGGCTCGCGCCGCTCGGCGAGGAGGCGTACGGGCAGGCGCTGCTGGCCGTCGACGAGGAGGGCCGGGTCTACAGCCTGGACCACACCGGCGAGTGGTTCCTCGGCCACGGCATCGACCAGGCCGTCACCACCCTGGTCCTGGGCACCGCCCCGGAGCGGCTGCGCACCGCCGACGGGTCCTGACGGCGGTCCGCCGGGCCCCGGGGCGCTCCGCCGACGCGCGCCCGGGGCGAGTCCTCGGACCCGCCCCGGCGGCGCGTCACCGCAGCCGTTCGGCCCGGACGGCCAGCCGGGACGGCAGCACCGCCTCGACCCGGAACCCGCCGTCCGCCTCCGGCCCGGAGGAGAAGGTGCCGCCCAACGCGATCACCCGCTCCCGCATCCCGACCAGCCCGTTGCCGCCGCTGGGCAGCTTCGCCGCGCCCCCGCCGCCGCCCGGGCAGGCGTTCACCACGCTCACCCGCACCCCGTTGGGCGCGTACGCGAGCAGGACGGACACCTGTGCGCCGCCGGCGTGCTTGTGCGCGTTGGTCAGCCCCTCCTGGACGACCCGGTAGGCGGTCTGCTCGGCCTCGCCGGTGAACTCCTGCCGGCTGCCGCTGACGGTCAGCGTCACCGCCATCCCCGCCGCCCGGGACTGGTCGACCAGCCGCGGCAGCCCGGCCAGCGAGTCCGGCTCCGGCTGGCGCTCGTCGTCCATCCGGAGCACGCCGAGGATCTCCCGCAGCTCGTTCAGCGCCTGCCGCCCGACCTCGCCCATCAGCTTGGCGCTCTGCGCGGCCTTCTCCGGGTCCTTGGCGACGATCCGCTCCAGCGCCCCGGCGTGCACCACCATCAGGGACACCCGGTGCGCCACCACGTCGTGCATCTCCCGGGCGATCCGGGTGCGCTCCTCCAGCCGGGCCCGGCGGGCGCGCTCCTGGGCCTGCTCGGCCAGCAGGTCCAGTTCGGTCTCCAGGCCGTGCGCCCGGTCCTTGAGCGAGTCGATCAGCCGCCGCCGCGCGCCCACGTACAGCCCGGTGACCACCGGCGGGACGGTCAGGCCGACGGAGACCAGCACCGCGATCAGCACCTGGCCCCAGAGCGGCGGCTGCTCCACCGTCGTGTCGCCGGGCGTCAGCATCGACACCATCATCACGGCGACGGTCTCGGCGAAGGCCAGTGCGGACAGCGCCACCACCCGCCAGCGCCGGGTGGGCCACTCCCAGGTCGCCGCCAGCGTGTACAGCGACACCACCAGCAGCAGGACGCCCAGCATCCCCGGCATCGCCACCAGGGTCACCAGCACCGGTACGGCCGGCCAGCGGCGGCGCAGCACCAGCGAACCGCCCGCCACCGCGCCGAGCAGCGAGATGCCGACCACCCCGGCGGCGTCCAGGTGCACCCGGCCGGAGAGGAAGGCGATCGCGCTGAGCGCGCACTCCAGCGCGGCGAGCACCGCCAGCCCGATGTCCAGGAAGGCGCTGCGCGGCCGCTTCCACCACCAGAACGGCCGGACCGGCGCGCGCTCCCCAGGCGACTTGCTCATGGTCGACAGCCTAAGCGGCAACCCCCTCCCCTCCCCACCGGGATTGCCCCCGACACCTCGCCAGGCTCCCAAGTGGTCCAGACCACATGCGGCCTGCGGCGTTCCTGTCCGCCATCCGGCCACCTCGCGGACAGCGACCGCCCCGACACCTATGCTGGTCGCGTCGGACAGCGCGGTCCGCACGCGTCACACCCGCCACACGCGGGCGGACCTGTGACGATGAGCCGTTGCCGAACCCCACCACCACAGGGAGCCAGCCGTGACCGCTCCGGTCCCCGCCCCGGCGGACAGCCCCAATGTCAACGCCGCCGGCCCAGTCGCCGACAACGCGGCCCTGCGTGCGGACATCCGCCGCCTCGGCGACCTGCTCGGCGAGACGCTGGTCCGCCAGGAAGGCCCCCAGCTACTGGGCCTGGTCGAACAGGTCCGCCTGCTCAGCCGGACCGACGGCGAGGCCACCGCCGAACTCCTCTCCGACATCGACCTGGACACCGCCGCCAAGCTGGTCCGGGCCTTCTCCACCTACTTCCACCTCGCCAACGTCACCGAACAGGTGCACCGCGGCCGCGAGTTCGCCACCCGCCGCGCCCGGGAGGGCTCGCTGCTCGCCCAGACCGCCGACCAGCTCGCCGAGGCCGACCCCAAGCACCTCGAGAACACCCTGGCCCACCTCGCGGTCCGCCCGGTCTTCACCGCCCACCCCACCGAGGCCGCCCGCCGCAGCGTCCTCAACAAGCTGCGCCGCATCGGCGAACTCCTCGACCGCATCCACCGCGAGGAGATCGCCGCCGGCCTCTCCCAGGCCGACCCGGCCCGCACCAGCAGCGCCCGCCGCCAGGCCGACCGCCGCCTCGCCGAGGTCATCGACCTGCTCTGGCAGACCGACGAGCTGCGCATCGCCCGCCCCGAGCCCACCGACGAGGCCCGCAACGCCGTCTACTACCTGGACGAGCTCTACCGCGACGCCGTCCCCCAGGTCCTGGAGGAGCTGCACGAGGAGCTCGGCCGGGTCGGCCTCACCCTGCCCGACGGCGTCCGCCCGCTCACCTTCGGCACCTGGATCGGCGGCGACCGCGACGGCAACCCCAACGTGACCCCGCAGGTCACCTGGGACGTCCTCAACCTCCAGCACGAGTACGGCATCAAGGACGCCCTGGCCGCCGTCGACGACCTGCGCGGCACCCTCTCCACCTCCGAGCGGCTGGCCGGCGCCTCGGTCGAGCTGCTCGCCTCGCTCAACACCGACCTGCACCAGCTCCCCGAGCTCAGCCCCCGCTACAAGCGGATGAACGCCGAGGAGCCCTACCGCCTCAAGGCCACCTGCGTCCGGCTCAAGCTGGAGAACACCCGCGAGCGGCTCGCCCAGGGCACCCCGCACGTCGAGGGCCGCGACTACCTCGGCACCCGCGAGCTGATCACCGACCTGCGGCTCATCCAGGACTCCCTGCGCTCCCACCGCGGCGAGCTGATCGCCGACGGCCGCCTCGCCCGCGCCATCCGCACCATCGAGGCCTTCGGCCTCCAGCTCGCCACCATGGACGTCCGCGAGCACGCCGAGGCCCACCACCACGCCCTCGGCCAGCTCTTCGACCGCCTCGGCGAGGAGGCCTGGCGCTACGCCGACATGCCCCGCGAGTACCGGCAGAAGCTGCTCGCCAAGGAACTCCGCTCGCGCCGCCCGCTCGCCCCCACCCCGGCCCCGCTGGACGCCGCCGGCACCAAGACCCTCGGCGTCTTCAACACCATCCGCGAGGGCTTCGAGCGCTTCGGCGACGAGATCGTCGAGAGCTACATCATCTCCATGTGCCAGGGCGCCGACGACGTCTTCGCCGCCACCGTCCTGGCCCGCGAGGCCGGCCTGATCGACCTGCACGGCGGCATCGCCAAGATCGGCATCGTGCCGCTGCTGGAGACCACCGAGGAGCTCCAGAAGGCCGACCTCATCCTCGACGAGATGCTGTCCGACCCCTCCTACCGGCTGCTCGTCTCGCTGCGCGGCGACGTCCAGGAGGTCATGCTCGGCTACTCCGACTCCTCCAAGTTCGGCGGCATCACCACCTCCCAGTGGGAGATCCACCGCGCCCAGCGCCGGCTGCGCGACGTCGCCCACCGCTACGGCATCCGGCTGCGCCTCTTCCACGGCCGCGGCGGCACCGTCGGCCGCGGCGGCGGCCCCTCCCACGAGGCCATCCTGGCCCAGCCCTGGGGCACCCTGGAGGGCGAGATCAAGGTCACCGAGCAGGGCGAGGTCATCTCCGACAAGTACCTGCTCCCCTCCCTCGCCCGGGAGAACCTGGAGCTGACCATCTCCGCCACCCTCTCCGCCTCCGCGCTGCACACCGCCCCGCGCCAGGCCCCCGAGGAGCTGGCCCGCTGGGACGCCGCGATGGACCGGGTCTCCGAGGCCGCCCACACCGCCTACCGCGCCCTGGTCGAGCAGGACGACCTGCCGAAGTACTTCTTCGCCGCCACCCCGGTCGACCAGCTCGCCTCGCTGCACCTGGGCTCCCGCCCGTCCCGCCGCCCCGACTCCGGCGCCGGCCTCGACGGCCTGCGGGCCATCCCGTGGGTCTTCGGCTGGACCCAGTCCCGCCAGATCGTCCCCGGCTGGTACGGCGTCGGCTCCGGCCTCGCCGCCGCCCGCGCGGCCGGCCTCGGCGACGTGCTCGACGAGATGCACGGCCAGTGGCACTTCTTCCGCAACTTCCTGTCCAACGTCGCCATGACGCTGGCCAAGACCGACCTGCGGATCGCCCGCCACTACGTCGAGCAGCTGGTGCCCGCCGAACTGCACCACGTCTTCGACCAGATCGTCACCGAGCACGACCTCACCCTGCGCGAGGTGCTCCGGCTCACCGGCGAGGGCGAACTGCTGGAGCACAACCCGGTGCTCAAGCAGACCTTCACCGTCCGCGACGCCTACCTCGACCCGATCTCCTACCTCCAGGTCGCGCTGCTGCGCCGCCAGCGCGAGGAGGTCGCGACCGGCCGCCACGAGGACCCGCTGCGCGCCCGCGCACTGCTGCTGACCGTCAACGGCATCGCCGCCGGCCTGCGCAACACCGGCTGACGCCGCGCCCGTACGGGACAGGGCCGCCGTCCACCTTCCCGGGTGGGCGGCGGCCCTGTCCCGTACCGGAAGGGCCCGGGGCACGCGAAAGGGCCGGCGCCCACTTCCGTGGACGACCGGCCCGGTGTCGTGGAACCGCGCGGGCGGCTACTCGCCCGGCTCGCCCGCGCGCCGGCGCTTCAGCCACAGCGCGGCGCCGCCGGCCGCGACCACCAGGCCGCCGCCGACCGCCAGCAACCCGGCGTCCGGGCCCATCGACTCGCCGAGCAGCGGCCCGAACTGCGCCGCCGCAGGATCCGGGGAGACCCCCGGATCCGGCTCGGCCACCGCGTCGGCGTGCGCCACCGCGCCGCCCGAGAGCAGCACCCCGGCCGCCCCCAGCGCACCGGCCGTACCGACCCGCCGCCCGAGCTGCTTCAGTCGGACCACCCGGAGCCGCCGCAGTCGGCGGACCGGACGAAAACCCCGCATCGAGAACTCCCCAGGACTCGTTCGCGTACCAGGCCGACGCTATCCGATCCCGCACGGGCTTCTCACACGGATTCAGGTGTGGACCGGCAAGCGTTGTACGACTGTTGCGTACCACCGCTCCCGGACTTGATGGAGCATCAGGAGTTGTAGGTGCCCTGCGCCCGCTCCAGCCCCTCGGACAGCAGCGCCTCCACCGCGTCCGCCGAACGGTCCACGAACCACTCCAGTTCCTTGCGCTCGGCGCCGGAGAAGTCCTTCAGCACGAAGTCCGCGACCTCCATCCGGCCCGGCGGCCGGCCGATCCCGCACCGCACCCGGTAGTAGTCCGGCCCCAGCGACTTGGTGATCGACTTCAGCCCGTTGTGGCCGTTGTCCCCGCCGCCCAGCTTGAGGCGCAGCGCCGCGTAGTCGATGTCCAGCTCGTCGTGGACGGCGACCAGCGCCGAGGCCGGCGCCTTGTAGAAGTCCCGCAGCGCCGTCACCGGGCCGCCGGAGAGGTTCATGAACGACATCGGCTTGGCCAGCACCACCCGGCGGCCGGACAGCCGCCCCTCGGCCACCTGCGCCCGGCTCTTGTGCGCCTTGAACTTCGCGCCCATCCGCTGCGCCAGCAGGTCCGCCACCATGAACCCGATGTTGTGCCGGTTCCGGGCGTACTGCTCGCCCGGGTTGCCCAGCCCCACCACCAGCCAGGGACCCTCGTACTCGTCAGCCATGCCCTCTCTCCTCCTGTGCGCGCTCTACGTCATCTTCCCGGACACACCGCTGCCCCGGCCGCTCCGACGGGAGCGACCGGGGCAGCGGTCACAGCTGGTGGCGCGAGGCTCAGGCCTCGGTGCCCTCGGCCTCGGCGGCCGCGTCCTCGGCCGGGGCGGCCTGGGCGCCGATGACCTGCAGCACGACGGCGTCGGCGTCGACGGCCAGGGTGACGCCGGCCGGCAGGACGATGTCCTTGGCCAGGACGGAGGCGCCGGACTCCAGGCCCTCGACCGAGACGGTGACCGACTCGGGCAGGTGGGTGGCCTCGGCCTCGATCGGCAGCGAGTTGAGGACGTGCTCCAGCAGGTTGCCGCCGGGGGCCAGCTCGCCCTCGGTGAGGACCGGGATCTCGACGGTGACCTTCTCGCCGCGCTTGACCAGCAGCAGGTCGACGTGCTCGATGGTGCGCTTGATGGCCTCGCGCTGGACGGCCTTGGGCAGCACGTACTCGTCCTTGCCCTCGATCGGCACGACCAGCAGGGCGTTCGGGGTCTTGAGGGCCATCATCAGGTCGTGGCCGGGCAGGTTCAGGTGAACCGGGGCGTGGCCGTGGCCGTAGACGACACCGGGGACGAAGCCGGCACGGCGGGCGCGACGGGCGGCACCCTTGCCGAACTCGGAACGGGTCTCAGCGGCGATGCGGATCTCGGACACGACTGCACTCCTCGGGAAGACTGGCGCGGGGGTGCAGGCAACGCGAAAAACCGCCGGGACCACACCCTCAGTACGTTCGGGGGTCACTCGGCGGTAACGGCCTCTGCCGGCGGACGGGAATCCGACACCGGCAGCGCGTCGATCACGGAGCGGGCACCCGGCAAGCAGGCACACGGCATCCCTCGCCGAGCAGTTTCACGAGTCTAACCGCATGAACGGCCTCCCGTGAAATCGGCGGCGGCCCCGGTCCGATCCGGACCGGGGCCGCCGCCGTGGGGCTTCGTCAGTGCACGCCCTCGAAGAGGCTCGTGACCGAACCCTCCTCGAACACCTCGCGGATCGCGGCCGCGATCGAGGGGGCGATGGACAGCGTGGTGATCTTGTCCAGCTGGAGCTGCGCCGGGGTCGGCAGCGTGTTGGTGAACACGAACTCGCTCACCCGCGAGTTCTTCAGCCGGTCCGCGGCCGGGCCGGAGAGCACGCCGTGGGTGGCCGCCACCAGGACGTCCGCCGCACCGTTGTCGAACAGCGCGTCGGCCGCGGCGCAGATCGTGCCGGCGGTGTCGATCATGTCGTCGACCAGGACGCACACCCGGTCCTTGACGTCACCGACGACCTCGGCCGACAGGATGGTGTTGGCCTGGGTCATGTCACGGCGCTTGTGGATGATCGCCAGCGGCGCGTCCAGCCGGTCGCACCACTGGTCGGCCACCTTCACCCGGCCGGCGTCCGGCGACACGATGGTCAGCTTGGAGCGGTCCACCTTCCCGCCCACGTAGTCCGCCAGCATCGGCAGCGCGAACAGGTGGTCCACCGGGCCGTCGAAGAAGCCCTGGATCTGCGCGGTGTGCAGGTCCACGGCCATCAGCCGGTCGGCACCCGCCTGGCGCAGCAGGTCGGCGACCAGGCGCGCCGAGATGGGCTCGCGGCCCAGGTGCTTCTTGTCCTGGCGGGCGTACCCGTAGAACGGCAGGATCGCGGTGATGCTCTTGGCGGAGGCCCGCTTCAGAGCATCGATCATGATCAGCTGCTCCATGATCCACTGGTTGATGGGAGCCGTGTGGCTCTGCATCACGAAGCAGTCCGCACCGCGGGCCGAGTCCAGGAAGCGGACGTAGATCTCACCGTTGGCGAAGTCCAGGGCCTTGGTCGGGACGAGCTCGGTCCCGAGCGCCTCGGCCACCTCCCTCGCCAGTTCCGGGTGGGCACGGCCGGAGAAGAGCTTCAGTTTCTTCTCACCCGACGTCGTGATCCCGCTCACTGCACCGTCTCCTCGCGTTGCTGACGCTGAACCCCGTCATCCCGTGCGGGCAGGCGCAGCCGGCTCGCACGAGGGGTCGGGGGAATTGTCGGTACGCCTGGACACGGGCCGTAAGCCCAGTGGCGCACGTATGTCCCCAAGGTTACGCGCCCACGCAGAAACCGTCCGCCCCGGGCCGTCCCTCGGGCGCCGCCCGCCCCGTCAGGCGTCCGCGGCCCCGCCCGTCGCGGCCTTCGCGGCCTGCGCGGAGGTGGTCCCCGGGCGCTTGCGCTCCACCCAGCCCTCGATGTTGCGCTGGTGCGCCCGGCTCACTCCGAGCGCGCCCGGCGGGACGTCGGTGGTGACCACCGAACCGGCCGCGGTGTAGGCACCGTCCCCGATCGTCACCGGGGCGATGAACATGTTGTCGGAGCCGGTGCGGCAGTGCGCACCGATCACCGTGCGGTGCTTGTTGACGCCGTCGTAGTTCACGGTGACCGAGGCCGCGCCGACGTTGGTGCCCTCGCCGATCGTGGCGTCGCCGATGTAGGAGAGGTGCGGCACCTTGGCGCCCTCGCCCAGCTCGGAGTTCTTCACCTCGACGTAGGTGCCGACCTTCGCCTTGCGGGCCAGCTTGGCCCCCGGCCGCAGGTAGGCGTACGGGCCGGCGGTGGCCAGCTCGCCCACCTCGGCGCGGTCCGCCGTGGTGTTGCTCACACGGGCACCGGCGCCGATCAGGGTGTCGGTCAGGGTCGAGTTCGGGCCGACCTCGCAGCCCTCGCCCAGGTGGGTGGCGCCCTGCAGCTGGGTGTTCGGCAGCACGACGGCGTCCGGCTCGTACGTCACCTGCACGTCGATCCAGGTGGTCGCCGGGTCCACCACGGTGACGCCGGCCCGCATCGCCCGCTCCAGCAGGCGGTCGTTCAGCAGCCGGCGGGCCTGCGCCAGCTGCACCCGGTCGTTGATGCCCAGGATGTCCCGGTGGTCCTCCGCGACCACGGCGCCCACCCGGTGCCCGGCAGTGCGCAGGATCTCCAGGGTGTCGGTCAGGTACTCCTCGCCCTGCGAGTTGTCCGTGGTGAGCTCGGCCAGCGCCTCGGCCAGCAGCTTGGCGTCGAAGGCGAAGACGCCCGAGTTGATCTCGGCGATCGAGCGCTGGACGGCGGTGGCGTCCCGCTCCTCGACGATCGCGGCGACGGTGCCGTCCTCGTCCCGCAGGATCCGGCCGTAGCCGAAGGGCTCGGGGACGACGGCGGTCAGCACGGTGACCCCGTTGTCCTGGTCGGTGTGGGCCTTCGCCAGACGGCGCAGCGTGGCCCCGGTGAGCAGCGGGGAGTCCCCGGCGGTGACGATCACCGTGCCGTCCAGCACCACGCCGTCGGCGGCCAGCGCCTCCAGCGCCGTGCGCACCGCGTGCCCGGTGCCCTTCTGGTCCTCCTGCACCACCGGGCGGGCCGCCGGGTAGTGCGCCGCGAGGTGTTCCTGGACCTGCTCCCGCTGGTGTCCGACCACCACGACGAGCTGCTCCGGCGTCAGTTCGCAGGCCGCCGAGACGGAATGGCCCACCAGCGACCGGCCGCACACCTCGTGCAGCACCTTGGGCAGCTTGTTCGACTTCATCCGGGTCCCGCCACCGGCGGCGAGCACGACAACGGCGGCAAGCGAATTGGCACCCATGCGGGGAGGCTCCTCGGTCGGTTCACTGAGCGGGCAGAACGGGCCCGGCCCGGACCGAGGCCGGTCGCCATTCGCACAGTCCGCCGAGCAGCACCGACAATACCGGCGGTTCGGCAGTACGCCCGAACCCGAGGCGTGCAAAGGCTCCGCCGCTAGGATTCGAACCCAGACAAAGGCCTCCAAAGGGCCCTGTGCTGCCATTACACCACGGCGGATGGTTGCTCAGACCCTACCCGAGTCGACCCTGCCGTGGGTATCAACTGCCGCGATCCGCGGGCCCCGATCCACCGGGGACGGTCGAACAAGCCGGGCCGCCGGTTCATCCATCCAGTCGGGTGAATTCACTCAAGCGCCGTGCGGCGGCGTGTTCCCTTCGCCACGGAGCGCAACCTACGATGCCGTAGGTTACGCCAACGTAGCCTCCGCTCCTCTCCCGCACAGGGATGCCGCAAGGGGACACTCATGACCGCCAAGGCCGGCGAACCGGGCGCGGGGACCGCCGCGCTTCCCACCGAATCACCCGATCCCACCGACACCGCCGCCACGCAGCTGTCCGCCACCCGCGGCGGGGAGAAGCAGGGCCTCGCCGAACGGCTCGCGCTCGGACTGTTCATCCTCCTGCCGTTCGCCGCGCTGCTGGCCGCCGTACCGGTGGCCTGGGGGTGGGGGCTGGGGTGGACGGACGCGGCGATCGCCGTCACCATGTACTTCCTCACCTGCCACGGCATCACCGTCGGTTACCACCGCTACTTCACCCACAGCGCCTTCAAGGCCAACCGCCCGATGCGGCTCGCCCTCGCGATCGCCGGCAGCCTGGCGGTCGAGGGCCCGCTGGTGCGCTGGGTGGCCGACCACCGCAAGCACCACCGGTTCAGCGACAAGGACGGCGACCCGCACTCGCCGTGGCGCTACGGGGAGAGCCTCCCGGCCCTGCTCAAGGGCCTGTGGTGGGCGCACATGGGCTGGATGTTCGACGAGGAGCAGACCTCGCAGCTCACGTACGCGCCGGACCTCGTCCGCGATCCGGCCATACGGCGGATCTCCCGGCTGTTCTGGCTCTGGACGATGATCTCCCTGCTGCTCCCCCCGCTGGTCGGCGGGCTGGTGACGCTGTCCTGGTCGGGCGCGCTGTCCGCCTTCTTCTGGGGGTCGCTGGTCCGGGTGGCCCTGCTGCACCACGTCACCTGGTCGATCAACTCGATCTGCCACGCCGTCGGCCGGCGCCCGTTCCGCTCCCGGGACCGCTCGGGCAACGTCTGGTGGCTCGCGGTGCTCTCCTGCGGCGAGTCCTGGCACAACCTGCACCACGCGGACCCGACGGCCGCCCGGCACGGGGTGCTGCGCGGGCAGATCGACTCCTCGGCCCGGCTGATCCGCTGGTTCGAGCTGGCCGGCTGGGTCCGGGACGTCCGTTGGCCGGACGCGCAGCGGATCGCCGCCCGCCGCGCCGCATGACGCGTCGCTTCCAGCATGATGTAGGGGTGAACGGGAGCAGCGCAGACAGCACAGGCGGCCACCAGAGCACGCGGACGGACGCGGCGCCGGCCCGTCCGCGAACCGCTGCACCGGCGGGCGGGGGCGCCTCGGGAGGTGCGCCCGCCCCGGCGCCGCGCCGCCGGGGCGGGCGGGTCCGGATGACCGGCAAGCAGCGGCGGGAACAGCTGCTGGAGATCGGCCGGACGGTGTTCGCGGAGCGCGGCTACGACGGCACCTCGGTGGAGGAGATCGCCGAGCGGGCCGGGGTGTCGAAGCCGGTGGTGTACGAGCACTTCGGCGGCAAGGAGGGGCTGTACGCGGTGGTGGTGGACCGCGAGATGCAGTTGCTGCTGGACATGGTGACGGGGGCGCTGACCGGCGGGCACTCGCGGGAACTGCTGGAGCAGGCCGCGTTCGCGCTGATGGACTACATCGACACCTCGACGGACGGCTTCCGGATCCTGGTCCGGGACTCCCCGGTGGCCCAGTCGACCGGCACCTTCGCGTCGCTGATCAGCGACATCGCGACGCAGGTGGAGGACATCCTCGGCCTGGAGTTCAAGTCCCGCGGCTTCGACGCCCGGCTGGCCCCGATGTACTCGCAGATGCTGGTCGGCATGGTGGCGCTGACCGGGCAGTGGTGGCTGGAGGTCCGCAAGCCGGACAAGGCGCAGGTCGCGGCACACCTGGTGAACCTGGCCTGGCACGGGCTGGAGGGCCTGGAGCGGCACCCGAGGCTGGTCGGCGGGCGCAAGGACTGACCTGCGGGGGAAGGAGCGACCGACGGGCGGGCGGAAGGGCCGGTGGCCCTCCCGCCCGGGATCAGTCCCTGGTCCCGACGGCGAAGATCCGCCGGAACGGGAAGACGGTGCCGTGCGGTCCGGCCGGGTAGGCCTCGCGCAGGAGCGCCCCGTACTCGGCGAGGAAGGCCGCCTGGCGGCCGGGGTCGGTCAGTCGGGTGAGGACGGGGCGCAGGGCGGTGCCCTTGACCCAGGCGAGGACCGGGTCCGGGCCGGGGAGCAGGGTGCGGTAGGTGGTCTCCCAGACGTCGGGCGTGCAGCCGGCGGCGGCGAGGGCGTCCAGGTAGCGCTCGGGCGGGTGGACGCCGGCCCTGGTGTCGTCGTCGCCGAGGAGGCCGCGCCAGCGGGGGCTGCGCCGGAGTTCGGCGAGCAGGGTGTGGCTGGGGGCGTCGAAGTTGCCGGGGACCTGGAAGGCGACGGTGCCGCCGGGCCGCAGGGCGCCGGCCCAGCGCGGGACGAGGTCGAGGTGGCCGTCGATCCACTGCAGGGTGGCGTTGGAGACGATCAGGTCGGGTCCGGCCGGGGCCGGGTCGTAGTCGCGGGCGTCGGCGAGCAGGTAGTCGGCGGTGGGTTCGCCGTCGGTGCGGGCGGTGGCGAGCATCGGGGCGGAGTTGTCGACGCCGGTGAGCCGGGCGTGCGGCCAGCGTGCGCGCAGCACGGCGGTGGAGTTGCCGGGGCCGCAGCCGATGTCGAGGATCACGGGATCGCTCGGGTTCGGGAGGGCGGGGACGCGGGCGAGCAGGTCGCGCAGCGGACGGGTGCGTTCGTCCGCGAAGCGCAGGTACTGCGCCGGGTCCCAGACAGGACTGGTCATGGTCCACCTCGCAAGTATCTCGACATCAAGATATCCCAGGTAGCCTTGCTGGCACATTTCTCGACGTCAAGAGACTTCACATCGACACATCCACCGATACACTGATCGTCATGGAGGACGAGGTCGACAGGCTGGTCGCAGCGTGGCGCCGAGAGCGCCCCGACCTCGACGTGGAGCCGCTGGAGGTACTCAGCCGGGTCAGCAGACTCGCCCGGCACCTCGACCGCGCCCGCCGCACCGCCTTCGCCGAGCACGGGCTGGAGCCCTGGGAGTTCGACGTCCTGACCGCCCTGCGCCGGGCCGGCTCCCCCTACCAGCTCTCCCCCGGCCAGTTGCTCACCCAGACCCTGGTCACCTCCGGCACCATGACCAACCGCATCGACCGCCTCACCGGCAAGGGCCTGGTCAAGCGCCTGCCCGACCCGGACGACCGGCGCGGCGTGCTCGTCCGGCTCACCGACGACGGCCGCGACCGCGCCGACCAGGCACTCGCCGGGCTGCTCGCGCACGAACGCGAACTGCTCGCCCAGCTCAGCTCCGGCCAGCAGGGCGAACTCGCCGCACTCCTGCGGCAGTTGGTCGCCCCGTTCGACAACATCCCGGGCTGATCCGGGCGCTGGAGCTCACGTCCGGTCCACCGTGGTCGCGACGGGCGGCGGCGCCGGCAGGGCCGGCTCGGCCGGGCTGACCCCGGCCCGGCGGGCCACCGCGACCGCCGCCAGCGTGGAGTGCACCCCGAGCTTGCCGAGCACGTTCTGCATGTGCGTCCGGACGGTGTGCGGCGACAGGTAGAGCCGCTCCGCGACGGCCTGCCGGCCCAGGCCCGCGACCATGCAGCGCAGGATCTGCTTCTCCCGCGGAGTGAGGGTGTCGACCAGCCGCTCGCTCTCGGTGCGGTCCCGCCGGGCGGTGGTCAGCTCGCGGATCACCCCGGTCAGCAGCGCCGGCGGCAGGTGCGTCTCGTCCCGCAGCACCCCCCGGACCACGGCGAGCAGCCGGGCCAGTGAACTCTCCTTGGCCACCCAGCCGGTGGCACCCGCGTGCAGGGCCCGGGCCGCGCGGTGCGGGTCGTCGGCGACGGCCAGCACCACCGCCCGCAGCCCCGGATGGGCGCGGCGGACCCGGGCGAGCAGGGTGATGCCGTCCGGTGCCGGAGGCGCGGCTCTCAACTGGTCGGCCCGGTACGCGTCGGGGCGGGACGGCTCCGTGCCGCGCACGCCCGGGCGGAGCAGGTCCACCGGGCGGCCACCGGACGCCGCCGGCGACGGGACGGCCGGGTAGCGGGGCGGCGGCACGGCCGGGGCCGGGCGCCGTCGGGCCGCGTCGGCGGCGTCCGGTCCGGGTCGGCCGCGGGCACCCGCCGAACCGGCGCCCTCCGCCCCCAGGTCGGCGTCGATCAGGACCACGTCGAAGGCCCGGCCCTCGACGGCGGCACGCTCCAGCGCCCGCTCGGCGGCGGCCCCGCTGCCGGCCGCCCCCACCTCCACGTCGGGCTCGGCGGCGAGCGCCGCGGCCAGGGCCTCGGCGAAGATCCGGTGGTCATCGACCACCAGGACGCGGATCCGCCCCATCGTCACTACCCCCCTGCTCAGACCGACCCGAGCCCGGGGGCGGGGACCGGCCCCGGCACCCGCGATCTGGGCCCGTCACTCCGCCCGCCCACCGGTGGCCGGCGAGGCCGAAAAGGGCGCCGGCCCCCACCGGTACCGCACTCAGCGTACGGGCCGGGAAACCCCCTCGTGGCGGTTTGGTGAAGTTTTGTCAGGAGGTGCGTGAGTGGCGGGATTTCGCACCATCACCGGTCGAAGCGGGCAACGCCGAGGCGCCGCCCCCGAACCCTCCGGGAGCGGCGCCTGCGGGGTCCTCCGGCCTACTGGCCGTGCTTCTCCAGGGCGAACTTCCAGGCGTCGGCCACGATGTCGTCCAGGTTCGGGCGGCGCGGCGTCCAGCCCAGCGCCTCGTGGGCACGGGCGGCCGAGGCCACCAGCACGGCCGGGTCACCGGCCCGGCGGCCGGCCGCCTGCACCGGAATCTCCCGGCCGGTGACGCGCCGGACCGACTCGATCACCTCGCGCACCGAGAAGCCGCTGCCGTTGCCCAGGTTGCAGATCAGGTGCTCGCCCGGCTTGGCCGCGTCCAGCGCCAGCAGGTGCGCGTCGGCCAGGTCCGCGACGTGGATGTAGTCGCGGATGCAGGTGCCGTCCGGGGTAGGGTAGTCCTCGCCGTACACCGCGATGTGCGGGCGCTGGCCCAGCGCGGCCTGGAACACCAGCGGGATCAGGTGCGACTCGGGGTCGTGGCGCTCCCCGTAGGCGCCGTACGCACCGGCCACGTTGAAGTAGCGCAGCGAGACGGCGGCCAGGCCGTGCGCGACGGCCTCGCTGGTGATCAGGTGGTCCACGGCGAGCTTGGTGGCGCCGTAGGCGTTGGTCGGCGAGGTGCGGGCGGTCTCCGCGATCGGCACCACCTCCGGCTCGCCGTAGACGGCGGCGGTGGACGAGAACACCAGCTTGCGCACGCCCGCCGCACGCATCGCCGCGACCAGCTCCAGCGAACCCGCCACGTTGTTGCGCCAGTACTTCTCCGGGTCCACGACCGACTCGCCGACCTGCGAGGAGGCGGCGAAGTGCAGCACACCGTCGAAGGAACCGTCCAGCACCCGACCGGCCTCCTGGACCCGGCCCTCGACGAACTCGGCACCGACCGGGACGCCCTCACGGAAACCGGTGGAGAGATCGTCCAGGACGGTCACCTGGTGCCCCGCCTCCAGCAGGTGGGCGGCCACCACGCTGCCGACGTAGCCGGCGCCACCCGTGACCAGGTACTTACTCATGATGAGACCTCCAGCGGGCGACGGTCCGCCGGATCAGCGGCGGCCGTCGATGACGTGTGTACGACTGAGGCCATTCTCCCTGCCCGCCGGGGTGCCCAGGACCACCCGACCGGGCCGCCCGGGGGCCGGTTCCACGAAACCCGAGGCCCCTCTCAGCCGCCGGCCATCCGCTCCAGCAGCCCGGTCCGGGCCGCCACCGCGGCCGCCTCCAGCCGGGTCCGCGCACCGAGCTTCATCAGCACCCGCTGGACGTGCGTCCGGGCGGTGCTCGCGGCGATCCGCATCCCGGCGGCGATCGCCGCCGTGTCCTCCCCGTCCGCGATCCGGGCCAGCACCTGCACCTCACGGCGGGTCAGCAGCCGCAGCAGCCGCACCGCCTCGTCGTCCGGCTCGGCGACCGGCCGCAGCAACTGGTCGAAGGCGCCGCGCAGCACGTCCACGGCCACCGCCGCCTCGCCCGCCCGGGCCCGCCCGATCGCCCGCTCGACCACCCCGATCCGCTCGTCGCTCGGCACGTACCCCGCCGCCCCGGCCGCGAACGCCCCTGCCACACCACGCAGTTCACCCACCGGCCCGAGCACGATCACGGCCACCTCGGGGCGCTCCCGGCGGATCCGGCGCAGCCCGTCGAAAGCCGCCGGCTCGCTCGGCGCGGCCACCCCCAGCAGGCACACCTCAGGCCGCCGGCCGACCACCAGATCGGCCGCGACCCCGGCCGGGCAGCCGACCGCGAGCACCCGGTGGCCGCGCAGCTGCAACGCCGTGGCCAGTGCCTCGGCCAACAGCCGGTGATCGTCGACCACCACGAGTCGAACGCCCATGACGCCCTCCCGGTCGGGGTTCGGCTCGCGCCCGCGCCCCTCGGGCGGGCGGCCGATGACGCACCATCACAGCGCATTCCGTACCCGACCCGCTAGGCCGCCGCGCTCCGCCCGGCGACCTGATCGGGGAACAGCAAAAGGCCCTCGCCATGAAGCGAGGGCCTTCGAATGGAGCCCCCATGCGGAATCGAACCGCAGACCTTCTCCTTACCATGGAGACGCTCTACCGACTGAGCTATAGGGGCTTGCCGGGCTTTCACCGGGCCGGTCGAACAAGGAAGACCCTACACGGCGGGCGGCCCGGAAGGGAAATCGGGTCCGCGCCCCCGGCGCATGCCGGACCGACCCCCGGCGGGCGGGTGCCCGCCCCTCGGCGCGGGCCCGGTCGACCCCCGGTGCGCGCCCGGTCGACCCCCGGTGCGGGCCCGGTCGACCCCCGGTGCGCGCCGGTTCGGCCTTCGAGGCGGGCCCGGTCAGACCCCGACGCGGGCCCGGCCAGACCCCGGCGCGGGCCCGGTCAGCCTTCGGTGTGCGCCTGGTCGAACTCCTCACGGGCAGCCAGCATCTGCCCGGTGTGCTGCTCCGTCCACCGGCCGAGCGGCGCCAGCAGCACGGCCAGCTCCCGGCCGAGCGGCAGCAGGTCGTAGACCACCCGCGGCGGCGTCTCCGGGAACACGGTGCGGCGCACCAGGCCGCTGCGCTCCAGGCTGCGCAGCGACTGGGTGAGCATCTTGCGGCTGACCCCGCCGACGCCGCGCTGCAGTTCGGAGAACCGCTGCTGCCCGCAGGCGGCGAGGCTCATCAGGATCAACATCGACCACTTGTCGGCCAGTTCGGCGAACATCGCGCGACTGGGACAGAGCTGGGCGAAGACGTCGAGCTCCTGCTCCCGGTCCTGCCCGCCCTCCTGCTCCGACTCCTGTTCCCGCTCCTGCCCCTGCCGCCCGGTGCCGATCTCCGCCCGGGCCGCTTCCTCCGTCGTCATGCCGTCCAGGGTAGCCCTGCGGTCTCCAATCCACCCCTGGTAACCAATAGAGACTTGGTCTATATTGGAGACCGATCGACGGGCCGGGGTGCGCCGGCACGCCCCACCGCCGCCATCTGCCCTGCCCTACCCCTCTGCCCGCACCCGTTCCCCCTTCCCGTACAGGAGTGCCCCCGCATGACCGCCATCCGCCCGACCGTCGCCCTCGCCTACCACTCCGGCTACGGCCACACCGCCGTCATAGCCGAAGCCGTCGCCCGCGGTGCCGCCGCCGCCGGCGCCGAGGTCGTCCCGATCGCCGTCGACACCATCACCGACGAGCAGTGGGCCCAGCTCGACGCCGCGGACGCGATCGTCTTCGGCTCCCCCACCTACATGGGCACCGCCTCCGGCGCCTTCCACGTCTTCGCCGAGGCCAGCAGCAAGCGCTGGTTCTCCGACGCCTGGCGGGACAAGGTCGCCGCCGGCTTCACCAACTCCGCCTCCAAGAGCGGCGACAAGGCCGGCACCCTCGGCTTCTTCCAGACCCTCGCCGCCCAGCACGCCATGAGCTGGGTCAACCTCGGCCTCAAGCCCGGCTGGAACGCCACCACCGCCACCGAGAACGACCTCAACCGCCTCGGCTTCTTCAACGGCGCCGCCGCCTCCAGCCCGTCCGACGCCGGCCCCGAGGCCGTGCACAAGGCCGACATCGCGACCGCCGAGTACCTCGGCGAGCGGGTCGCCCAGCACACCGCCGTCATCCTGGCCGGCCGCGCCGCCCTCGCCGGCTGACCGCACCGCACGGTCGGCACCTACGCCGCCGGATCCGCCCCCAGAACGGGCGCCCGGCGGCGTCCGCCGTCCACCGCCCCCAACTCCGCGCCGCCGGTCTCCGGCAGCAGCCACAGGCACCCCAGCGCCACCACACCCAACCCCACCAGGTACCAGCCGACCGGCTCCGCCGTCCCGTACACCTCCGTCAGCCGCGTCGCCACCAGCGGCGTCGTCGCACCGCCCACCACACCGCCCAGGTTGTACGTCAACGCGGCGCCCGTGTACCGCACCCGGGTCGGGAACAGCTCCGGCAGGAACGCCGCCACCGGCCCCATCAGGCACCCCAGCACCACCAGCGCACCCGCCAGCGCCACGAACATCAACGGTCGGCGCACCGTCTCCAGCAGCGGGAACAGCACCAGCGACCACCCCGCCGCCAGGCCCGTCGCCCAGCACAGCGTCCGCCGCCGCCCCCACCCGTCACTGCGCGACGCACTCACCCACACCGTCACGCCCATGCCCACCGCACCCACCAGCAGCATCACCAGCACCAGCGAACTCGCCACCCCGAGCCCGGACGTCGCATACGCCAACGCGTACGTCGTGGTCAGGTAGAACAGCGCGTACCCCACGGTGATCGCCCCACAGCCCAACACCACCGTGCGCCAATGCCCGCGCAACACCTCCACCACCGGCGCCCGGTCCCTCGGCTCGTCCGCCCGGAACAGCGGCGTCTCCTCCAACCGCAGCCGCACGAACAGCCCCACGGCCACCAGCCCCGACGACGCCAGGAACGGCACCCGCCAGCCCCACTCCCGGAACGCCTGTCCGTCCAGGCCGAGTTGAACCGCCAGGAACACCCCGTTCGCCAACACGAACCCGCTCGTCGGCCCCAACTGCAGGAACGCCCCGTACCGCCCCCGCCGCCCGGCCGGCGCGTTCTCCGCGATCAGCAGCGCCGCCCCGCCCCACTCCCCGCCCAACCCCACGCCCTGGCACACCCGCAACGCCACCAGCGCCACCGGCGCCCACCACCCCCACGACCCGAACCCCGGCAACACCCCCACCGCCGCCGTCGACAACCCCATCAACAACAGCGACACCACCAGCGTCGCCCTCCGCCCCACCCGATCCCCGAAATGCCCGAACACCACCGCCCCCAGCGGCCGGGCCAAGAACGCCACCGCGTACACCGAGAACGCCGCCAACAGCGCCCCCACCGTGCCCAGTTCGGGAAAGAACACCGACCCGAACACCAGGGCCGCCGCCGTCCCGTACAAAAAGAAGTCGTAGAACTCGATCGCCGTACCGATCAGCGCCGCAGCCGCCGCACGCCGCAACTGCCCCACCCGCCGGGCTTCCTCCGCATCCATACCACCACCCTGGACACCCGCCCACCCCGGCCACCAGCCCCCACCCGAGTGACCCCCGCGCACACCCCCACCCCACGCGCCCCCGGCTCAACACCGGAGGCGCACAGCAGCGCAGACCCCCGCCATCACCGCGCGTACGGGTTCTCCCCCGGCGGCACCGGCGGCTCATACGACGGCGGAGGCGGCGGAGGCGGCGGCGGAGTCACCGAACCCACCTGCGGCGGCACCGCAGGCTGCCCGCCCACCTTCCGCCGCCGCAACACGACGAACACCACACCGGCGACCAGCGCCAACCCGCCCACCACAGCAGCCACAACCAGCAGCGCGCCGCCCGAGCCGGACGGCTTCTCCGTCTTCGACTCCACCGGCGGCGCCCCCACCGCCACGTCACTCGGGCTCGGGGCCGCAGAACTCGGCGCGGGCGACGCAGTAGCCGACGGACTCGCAGACGCGGACGGGCTGGCCGCAGGCGCAGTCTCAGCCGCCGGAACCGGAGACACATCCGCCGGGCCGGGATCACCAGGGTCCGTCAGAGCAATCCGAGGCCGCACTACGCCATAACCGACATCGTTGTTGCGGACGGATCCGTCGGTCGGCTTCCCTGTCGTACTGATGAGAACCCGAAGAATCTGATTCGCAGTCCAATCCTTGTGAACGGCCCAGACTAGTGCCGCCGAGGCCGATACCAGAGCAGCGGCATCAGACGTTCCATGACTCTTGCAATACCCGGTATCAGCCACACAAGCCGCGACGATGTCCATGCCGGGGGCGGCCAGGATTACCTGCGGCCCTTGCTCGGATTCCGCCGTCGCAACGACATCATGATCGACAGCCCCGACACCGACGACATTGGGCAGCCCACCTGGATAAGAGACCGGATTTCCGGACTGCGCCTCATTTCCAACGCTAGCTACTACCAGAGCACCCTTCGCCCTCGCCGCCGCAAGGATGCGATTCAACTTGGCGACATCGTCCGGGGATGTCCTGGCCGCCGCCATGCCCTGCGAGATGTTAATGACCTTTGCCCCCTGGTCGAGGGCGTAGTTCACGGCCTGGCCGATCTGGTCGAGGAAATCGGCCGAGGTAGCTGCCCCGACGGAGCCGTTATTGATTTTTAGCGGAAGAATTTTGGCGCCCGGCGCCAAACCGTAAGCCCCTGTTCCCTCCACGCTGATGCCGGTGCCCGCGATGAGACTGGCCATCTCCGTGCCGTGTCCGTCTCCATAAGACCCCACGCCACCAGAACTGCCGCTAAAGTCCTTGCCGGGAAGAAACTGGCCCGCCAGGTCGGGATGGTCCAGCTTGAATCCGCCGTCGACCACCGCAACCGTGACCCCCTGCCCCTTGGAAACCTTCCACATCTCCGACGCGTGCATGGCATCCAGATGCCATTGCTTCTCGCGGATCGAACCATCGGCAGCCGCCGGCACTGCAACCGGGCCGACCACGGCTCCCGCCGCCAAAAGCGCCGCAGCGAACATTCGCCAACGAGCGCGTGCGTTCGTCCGCCCCATCACAACTCCTCGTCAATCTCTCCGTCGACCGGGGAGCGCGCCCCGAACAGGTCTGCCCGGCCACCGGGAGAGCCCAGTGGCCGGGCAGTCGTTGCCGTCCTACTCAATCACGTCCGGGTTGCTGTGCGGCGTACCGCTGGTCCAAGTCTCCTCGTCCTCATGGAGGTAGTCGGCCCGCTTGCGGCGATCGCGTTCGTTCCGCCCGGAGTGACCCGCCGTTCCAGGGGCCATCATGCCGTTCTGCCCGGATCGGGCTTCGCCCTCAGCAGCTCCCGCAGCAGCAGCCCGGTTGCGCAGGCCCGTACCACCCGGCGTGAACTCCCCGCCGGCAGCTGGTCCCTTGCGTCCGCCGACTGCCCCTCCTCCGGTCGAGGTCAGGCCCCGGCCCCGCGAACTGCCACCCGAACCGCCGACTCCGTGGCCGCCGCCCATCCCCGGGTGCATGCCGCCCATCCCGCCCGCGCTACCGGCCGTTCCCGCCCGGCCCGCCTGGGCCTCGCGGGCGCCGAAGACCGTCCCGCTGGGCAGACCCGGGTTACCGCCGGACTTCCCCGGCACCGAGCCGCCACCGAACGGAACCGTACGAGCAGGGATCGAGCCGCCGCCCTTGCCTGGGATAGAGCCGCCACCCTTGGCCGGGATCGAGCCGCCGCCGGCCCCGGCCGGGAAGCCGGTCACCGGGCCGCCGCCCGGACCGCCCGGATATCCCGGGGTCCCACCGGGACTACCCGGGTACCCGGGAATCCCGCTCGGACCGTCAGGAGGAAAGCTTCCACCACCACTGGGGCCCAGCGGGCCGGTCTGACCCGGCAGGGTCGGCAGGCTGTCGAGGCCGGTGCCAGGGCGGTGAACGGGTTCCGACGGCACAAAGGACGGCGTCGAGGAACCCGGGTCCACCGGTGTCGGCGGCACCTGGCCGCCACTGCGCGGCGGAATCGGGCCGACGTGTCCCGGCTCGCTCGGCACCTGCGAGTCCGACCGGGGGTTGTGAATCGCGACCGAGTCGCCGCTGTAGCTGCCGCCGGATGAACGGTAGCTCCCGCCGCCGCTGCCACTGCTCGTCCGGGGCCTACGAACAGCACCGCCGTAACCGGAACCGCTCGCACCATCACGGGAGATAGCAGAGGAGTCGTTCTGGTTAGTGGCATCCGGCGTACCCGGCAGAGCCACGTCCCCGAGCCCGGCCAGCTTCGTCGTCGCCGCCTCGTACGCCTGCCCCAGCTTCTCCATCTGGTGGATGGCTTCCTGGTGAGCCTTGTAGACCCGCTGGGACGCGGCCAGAGCCTCCGTCTCGGTGACCCAGGAGCAGTTCTGCTTCTTCATCATGGCGTCGACGGTGGCGGTGGTCGGACCGGTCGGGGCGAAGTTGGCGCTCGTGAGCGCCATTTGGTTGGGCACCCCCTGGGTCGAGCGCGTCTTGACGATGGTGACATCGTCGTGTGGCACGTCCGGCACGGCCACCTTGGCGGTGCTGAGTGCCTCACCCGCCTGGTGCATGGCGTCGCCGGCGGTTGTGGAGTAGTCCCCGAGCAACGCGGCCGACTGTTGCAGGTTGCCGGCCCAGGTCTTGAAGCTCTCGGCGGCCGGCCCTTCCCAGGTGACGTTGCCGATGTGCGACTTGAGTGCCGCGCCGAGTTCCTTCAGGACGCGGCCGGCCGACTGTAGCTGGGTGCCGCGACTCAGCACCGTCGTGGGGTCGGTACTCTGGACCATCTTCTTGAGCTGGGCGTGCTCGACGTCCTCGAAGTTCGTTCCGTCTGCCACTACTTACTCCCCGTTTCCCCGTGAGCGTCCTCGCCGACCGCCATCAGAAGCCCTCGCCGCCGTCCCGCTTCGGCGTCGTACCGCCCGCGTTCGTCGCGACGGCCTTCTGCGCCGCCGTCGTGTCGTCCTCGTTGGTCGAGTAGTTGCCCGCCGTCGCCGCGACCGCCGTCTTCATCGCCTCGATCTGCGACACGAAGTCCTTGTGCAGCTTGACGAGCTGGGTGTGCACCTTGCCGTAGGCCGCGGTGAGGGCCGTCGCCTCGGCGAACTCCGCGCTGGCGAAGCTTCCGCCGGTCAGCTTCTGTTCCTGGAGCTTGTACGGGGCCGCCGGGGAGCCTTCCATGGCCTGGAGCAGGGCTTCGATCTTCTTGGCGAACGCGGTGAGCGTGTCGAGCTCGACCTTGACGTCCTTCTTGCCGAAGGCGGACACCAGGTCGGCGGCGCTGACGTTCGTCTGCGCGGTGCTGATGAGGGGGCCGAACCCCATCATGTGGCTGAGCATAAATGGCGTGACGTCACCGGACGGGTCCGGATTGGCCCCCGTGTTCGGTGGAACCTCTCCTGCCACAGCAGTTCACCTCTCCCCCCGTACGGGCGGTGGTTCGGGGTCACCCCGGGGCCGCCGCTCCGCAACATACCGTCAACTTCTCGGTCGTACAGTCCTGGTCGGTGCACCGCCCGCCCTGGGGGCGGTTTCCGCCTCCGTCATCGTAGCCACCGCCCCTGTCGGGCTGGCAGGGACCTTGGCCTGTCTGCGCGGGATCGGTACGAACTTGACACGTGCGGCCCTCAGGGGTGCCGTGCCCGGTCCCCGGTAGACTGGCCCCGCCCGGTTGGACCGGGTACGCCCCCATCTGCCGCGCAATGTCGCACAGCAGCGACCCTTGGCCGCAGAACGGACGTGACCTGATGCCCGCAGACGAGTCCGCCCCCTCCTGGTGGGCCCGTGCCGCCCGTCCTTCCCGGCCGCCGTTGCCGCTGGCGCTGATGGCTCGCGCGGCCGTGGGCATGGCGGTACCGCTGGCCGCCGGGCTGTTGGCGCACCGGCTGGATCTGGGGGTGTTCGCCGGTCTGGGCGCGATGCACGCGACGATGAACGACCGCGCGGAGCCGAGTGGCCTGCGGGTGTCCCGGATCGCGTCGGCGGTGCTGGCTTCGGCGCTCGGCATGCTGATCGGCACTTCCCTCCAGCACGTGCACGTTTCGGCGGCCGTTCTCGGTACGGCGCTCACGTTCACGGCGTTCGCGTCCGGCGCGCTGAGTGCGACGGGCCCGCGTGGTTCGGCGGCGGGGATGCTGTTGCTGGTGTCGGCGGCGTTGGGCAGTGGGATGCCGTTGCCGGATCCGTGGTGGGCGGCGGCGCCGATGATGCTGGCGGGTGCCGGGTTCGTGGCGGTGCTGGGCCTGCCGGGGGGCGCGCACCGGCGCCCCGCCTCGGATCCGCGCAACCGTGCGCTGGCGGCCGTGTACGAGGCGTTCGGCCGGACGCTGGCCGATCTGGGCACGCCGCAGGGCGCGGCTTCGCGCCAGGTGTTGACGGCCCGGTTGAACCAGTTGCAGGACCTCCTCCCACGGCCGCACCGCCCGGGGTCGGAGTCCGCCCGCACGGTTCGGCTGCGCCGGATGTACGAGGCGGCGTTGGCCGCCACCGAGGCGGCGACGGGCCTGTTGTGGGCGTGGCGGCCGGTGCCGCCCGAGGTCGCGGAGGTGCCGCTCCGGTTGGCGGCCGCGGTCCGGCGGGGCGGCGGTGAGGTCGCCGTTCCGGACTGGCGGCCGGACACGCCGTCCCGGCAGGCCCTGGACGTGGCGTTGCGTGCGGCGGCCGACACCGTGGCCGGCCGGGAGGTGGAGGTCGGTACCGCCCCGGCGCCGCCGCCCGATCCGTGGCGGCTGCGGGTGCGGCTGCTGTCGCGCGGTTCGGTCCGGTACGGACTGCGGGTGGCGTTGTGCATCGCGGTCGGTTCGGCGGTGACGGCCAGCTACCCGCTCAGCAAGAGCTACTGGGTGCCGATGACGATCGCCTTCGTGTTGAAGCCGGATCTCGGTTCGGTGTTCCTGCGGGCGGTGAGCCGCTCGATCGGCACGGTGCTCGGGGTGGCGGTCACGGCGGCCGTGGTGTCGCTCACGACCGACGAGTGGGTGCTGACGGCGATCGCCGCGTTCTGCGTGGCCCTGTTGCCGTACGCGACGGCGGCGCACTACGGGCTGAACACGGTGGCGATGACGCCGATGGCGTTGATCCTGCTCCAGTTGGGCGGTCAGAGCAGCGCGGCCGAGTTCTGGCCGCGGGTGCTGGACACGGTGCTGGCGAGTGCGATCGTGCTGCTCTTCGGCTATCTGCTGTGGCCGGAGCGCCCGCGACACCGGATCGAGCCCCGGTTGGTGGACGCGGCGACCGCGCTGCGGGCCTATCTGGACGCGGTCACCGGGGACACGGGCCGGGCCGAGGTGTGGCTGCGCCGTACGGCGTACCGGGCGCTGGCGGACGCCCGCCAGGAGGTGCGGCAGGGGCTGGCCGAGCCGCCTCCGACGGGCCGGCTGGCGGAGCAGTGGCTGCCGGCGACGGCGGCGTTGGAGCGGCTGGGGGGCGCGGTGGCGGCGTTCACGGCGCAGCTCCGGTACGGCGGCCGGGTGCTGGATCCGGCGGAGGTGGAGCGGGTGCGCCGGGCACTGGACGAGCTGACGGCCGCGGCCCGTGAGCACCGCCCGCCGACCAGGGCGGCGACCCGCCCGACGGCGCCGCACGACCCGGCGCGCAGTGCGCTGGGCCGTGCGGCGGACGAGTTGGAGGCCCTGCTCGCCCGGTAGGGCCCGAGCGGGGCCCCGGCCCCGGGCTCAGACCTGCTCGGCCAGCTCCAGCCAGCTCATCTCCAGCTCCTCCTTCTCCTCCCGGACGGCGCGCAGCTGCGCGTCCAGCTCCGCGACCTTGGAGAAGTCGGCGGCGTGCTCGGCGAGTTGGGCGTGCAGCTTGGACTCCTTCTGGTCCAGCTTGGCGATCTGCCGCTCCATCTTCTGCATCTCCTTCTTCGCCGCCCGCAGGTCGCCGCCCGACAGGGCCGACGCGGCGGTCCCGGTGCCCGAGGCGTCCGAGCCGCCCGGCACCGCGGCCGAAGCGGCCGAGGCGGAGGAGGCAGCCGAAGCGGCGGCGGCGATCGCGGCGGCCATCCGTGCCCGCCGCTCCAGGTACTCGTCGACGCCGCCCGGCAGCATCCGCATCTTCTGGTCACCGAGCAGCGCGTGGACGACGTCGGTGGTCCGCTCGATGAAGAAGCGGTCGTGGCTGATGACGATCATCGAGCCGGGCCAGCCGTCGAGCAGGTCCTCCAACTGGTTGAGGGTCTCGATGTCGAGGTCGTTGGTGGGCTCGTCGAGGAACAGCACGTTGGGCTCGTCCATGAGCAGGCGCAGCAGCTGGAGCCGCCGCCGCTCGCCGCCGGACAGGTCACCGACGGGCGTCCACTGCTTGTCCTTGCTGAAGCCGAACTGCTCGCACAGCTGGCCGGCGCTCATCTCCCGGCCCTTGCCGAGGTCGACGCGCGAGCGGACCTGTTCGACGGCCTGGAGCACCCGGATGGCCGGGTCCAACTCGACGACCTCCTGCGACAGGTAGGCGAGCCGCACCGTCTTGCCGACCTTGATCAGGCCCGACGCGGGCTGCACGTCGCCCTCGGAGGCGTACGCGTCGCGCAGGGCGCGCAGCAGCGAGGTCTTGCCGGCGCCGTTGACGCCGAGCAGGCCGATCCGGTCGCCGGGGCCGAGCTGCCAGGTGAGGTTCTCCAGCAACAGCTTGGGGCCGGCCTTGACGGTGACGCCTTCCAGGTCGAAGACGGTCCTCCCTAGCCGCGCGTTGGCGAACTTCATCAGCTCGGACCGGTCCCGGGGCTCCGGCACGTCGTCGATCAGGGCGTTGGCGGCCTCGATCCGGTAGCGCGGCTTGGAGGTGCGGGCGGGGGCGCCGCGGCGCAGCCAGGCGAGTTCCTTGCGAGCGAGGTTCTGGCGCTTCTGCTCTTCGACGGCCTCGATCCGGGAGCGCTCGGCGCGGGCGAAGACGTAGTCGGAGTAGCCGCCCTCGTACTCGTGGACGGCGCCGCCCTGGACGTCCCACATCCGGGTGCAGACCTGGTCGAGGAACCAGCGGTCGTGGGTGACGCAGACCAGCGCGGAGCGGCGCTTCTGCAGGTGCTGGGCGAGCCAGTTGATGCCCTCGACGTCGAGGTGGTTGGTGGGCTCGTCGAGGACGATCAGGTCGGGCGAGCCGAGGAGCAGCTTGGCGAGGGCGATCCGGCGGCGCTCGCCGCCGGAGAGCGGGCCGATGACGGTGTCGAGGCCGTCGGCGAAGCCGGGCAGGTCGAGGCCGCCGAAGAGGCCTTCGACGATGTCGCGGATGCGGGCGTCGCCGAGCCACTCGTGGTCGGCCCGGTCGGCGATCACCTCGTGCCGGATGGTGGCCGTCGGGTCGAGCGAGTCGTGCTGGGTGAGGACGGCCAGCTGGAGGCCGCCGTTCCAGGTGATCCGGCCGCTGTCGGCCTCCTCCAGCTTGGCGAGCATCCGGATCAGGGTGGTCTTGCCGTCGCCGTTGCGTCCGACGACGCCGATCCGGTCGCCTTCGCTGACGCCGAGGCTGACTCCGTCCAGGAGGGCGCGGGTGCCGTAGACCTTCGTGACGGACTCGATGGTGGCGAGGTTGACGGCCACGTCTGCTGCGCTCCTGGGATTGGCGGTCTCGGGGCGGCCCGCCGGTCGCGGCCGGGTACCCCTGTCGGGGACGCCCCGATCTCCCCAGCCTAATGGGCCTGCCGAAGCGCCCTCACCGCCTGCGGCGGCGGGGGCCCGAACCGGCGGGACCCCTACGACACCGGCAGGGCCCCTACGACACCGGCGCGACCCCTACGGCAGCCACGGGGCATACGACGCCGACACCGCTCCCGGCACCGGTGGCCGCTACGGTACGAGCGCCGCCCCCGGCACCGGCCCGTACGTGGCGTGCGCGGTCCGGCAGGTGCCGGAGGCGCGCAGCGCCTCGGCGACGGCGGCGGCCGCGTCGGCGTCCTTGGCGAGGAACGCGCAGGTCGGCCCGGAGCCGGAGACGAGGGCACCGAGCGCGCCGGCCTCGGTGCCGGCCCGCAGGGTGGCGGCGAGCGCGGGGCGCAGCGAGAGGGCGGCGGGCTGGAGGTCGTTGGCGAGGGCGGTGGCCAGGGCGACGGCGTCGCCCTGGGCGAGGGCGGCGAGCAGCGCGGGGTCGGCGTCGGGGGTGCGGACGTCGGTGTCGCTGGAGCCGGTGCCGGCCTCCTCGCGCAGGCGGTCGCACTCGTGGAAGACGGCGGGGGTGGACAGGCCGCCGTCGGCGACCGCGAACACCCAGTGGAAGGTGCCCTCGACGGTGAGCGGCTGCAGGATCTCGCCCCGGCCGAGGCCCAGCGCGACGCCGCCGAGCAGGGCGAACGGCACGTCGGAGCCGAGTTCGGCGGCCAGCTCCAGGAGGGTGTCGAGGGGGGTGTCGAGCTGCCAGAGCGCGTCGCAGGCGACCAGCGCGGCGGCCCCGTCGGCGCTGCCGCCGGCCATGCCGCCGGCGACCGGGATGGCCTTGGCGATGTGCAGGTGCACGCGGGGTTCGGCGATGCCGTGGTGGGCGGCGAGCAGGCGGGCGGCGCGGGCGGCCAGGTTGCTGTCGTCGAGCGGTACGGCGTGGGCGTCCGGCCCGGTGCAGGAGAGCGTGACGCCCTCCCCCGCCGTGGCGGTGACCTCATCGCCGAGGGCGACGGCGAAGAACACGTTGGCCAGGTCGTGGAACCCGTCGGCGCGCAGTCCGCCCACCCCGAGCTGGACGTTGACCTTGGCCGGAACCCGCACGGTGATCACTGGGAGTCCGCCTCCGGCTCGTGCTCGGCGAGCTCCGGCTCGTGCTCGGCGAGCTCCGGCTCGTGCCCGGCGAGCTCCGGCTCGTGCCCGGCGAGCTCCGGCTCGTGCCCGGCGAGCTCCGGCTTGTGCTCGGCGATCGCGGCGAACTGCTCCACCGTGAGCATCTCGCCGCGCAGCTTGTGGTCGATCCCGGCGGCCGCGAGCGCCTGCTCGGCCCCGGCGGCGGAGCCGGCCCAGCCGGCCAGCGCGGCGCGCAGGGTCTTGCGCCGCTGGGCGAACGCGGCGTCGACGACGGCGAACACCTCCCTGCGGCTGGCGGTGGTCTTCGGCGGCTCGCGGCGGATCAGCGAGACCAGCCCGGAGTCCACGTTGGGGGCGGGCCAGAACACGTTCCGGCCGATGGCCCCGGCCCGCTTCACGTCGGCGTACCAGTTGGCCTTGACGGACGGGACGCCGTAGACCTTGTTGCCGGGCTTGGCGGCGAGCCGGTCGGCGACCTCGGCCTGCACCATCACCAGGGTGCGCTCGATGCTGGGGAAGGTCGCCAGCATGTGCAGCAGGACGGGCACGGCCACGTTGTACGGCAGGTTGGCGACCAGCGCGGTGGGCGCCGGCCCGGGCAGCTCGGTGACCTCCATGGCGTCGCTGAACACCAGGTCGAAGCTGTCGACCTTGCCGGGCATCCGGGCCGCGACGGTCGCCGGCAGGTGCTGTGCCAGCACCGGGTCGATCTCCACCGCCGTGACGTGCGCGGCCACCTCCAGCAGCGCCAGCGTCAGCGACCCGAGCCCGGGCCCGACCTCGACCACCGCGTCCTCGGCCGTCACCCCGCCTGCCCGGACGATCCGCCGCACGGTGTTGCCGTCGATGACGAAGTTCTGCCCGCGCTGCTTGGTCGGCTTCACGCCGAACGCGGCCGCCAGTTCCCGAATGTCGGCGGCGCCCAGCAGGTGGCTGTCAGGGGTGGGGTCGGTGGTGCTCACGCGCCAAGGATACGGGCGCGCGGGGCCCTCAGAGTTCGACGACCTGGGCGAGGTCGATCTCGACGGGGTACGGCACCGAGGTGCGGAGCACGCCCTCGTGCTGGGCGACGGGCAGGTAGACGCCCTTCTCGTCGTCCCGGTGGAACTCGTGCACGATCGGCAGGTTGTCGAGGCCGCGCTCGACCCGCCAGTAGTACGGGATCTTCTTCTCGGCGTACTGGCCTGGCTTGCGGAAACGGTCGGCGACCCTGGAGCCGTTGGAGACCACCTCGACCGTCAGCACCACGGACTCGACCGGCTGGCAGTCCAACGCAAAGGGGTCGATGCCGGTCTTGTCGAAAACCACCACGTCCGGCTTGGTCGTGTTGGCCTCGTCGACCAGCACGCACCGCTCCGGCAGGACCGCGTACGGCACGACACACGCACTGTGCAGCGCTCGCTCCAGTCCCGAACGCACGAGGTCATGCCAGAAGTTCGTCTGCCCCCGGACCGCGATGACTCCGTCCACCAGTTCCCATTCGAACGGCAGGTCGAAGTTCTGAGCCTGCTCGTACGTCCAGCCCTGGGACGGCGGATGCATCCAGTCGATCGGCTCGGCGGTCATCGCCACCTCCCTCACTGCACTCATGCTAGCCAGCCTAAGAAGCAGCCGGGAGTGCCGAATCGTTCCGCCGGAATCCGACTTTCGTTCGACCGGCTCAGTACCCGAAGGCCCGGGCCGTGTTCTCCGCGATCGCCGTGGCCAGCTCGTCCTCGTGCAGCCCCAGCGTGCCGGCCATCGAGCGGACGGTGACCGGGATGAGGTACGGGGCGTTGGGCCGGCCGCGGTAGGGGTGGGGGGTGAGGAAGGGCGCGTCGGTCTCGACCAGGACCCGGTCGAGGGGGGTGGCGGCGAGGGCGTCGCGCAGCGGCTGGTTGGCCTTGAAGGTGACCGGGCCGGCGAAGGACAGGTACCAGCCGTGTTCGGCGCAGACCTTGGCCATCTCGGCGTCGCCGGAGTAGCAGTGGAAGACCGTCCGCTCGGGGGCGCCTTCCGCCAGCAGGACGGCGATGACGTCCTCGTGGGCGTCGCGGTCGTGGATGACCAGGGCCTTGTCGTGCCGCTTGGCCATCTCGATGTGGCGGCGGAACGACTCCTTCTGGATCTCGACGCCCTCGGGGCCGGTGCGGAAGTAGTCGAGGCCGGTCTCGCCGACGGCGCGGACCTGCGGGAGGGCGGCGAGCCGGTCGATCTCGGCGAGGGCCTCCTCCAGCGCGGCCTCGCCGCCCGCCTTCCGCTGCTGGCCCGACCAGCCGTCCGCGTCGCCGAGGAAGATCCGCGGCGCCTCGTTGGGGTGCAGGGCGACGGCCGCGTGCACCTGCTCGTACTGGGCCGCCAGGTCGGCGGCCCAGCGCGAGCCGGGCACGTCGCAGCCCACCTGGACGACCGTGGTGACCCCGACCGAGGCGGCCCGGGCCAGTCCCTCGGCCGGGGTGCCGGCCTGCATGTCGAGGTGGGTGTGCGAGTCGGCCACCGCCACGGCCAGGGGTTCCGGCAGTGGCGGCGGGGTCGACCGGGCGTCGTCCTTGGCAGACATCAGGAGGCGGGCTTCTCTTCGAGGCGCGGGAACAGGATCTCGCCCTTGGTGACGGTGCTGCCGGCGGGCAGCCGGCCCCAGTCGGCGGTGGTGGCGACGGTCTGCGCGGCGAGCGCGCCGAGGCCGGCCTCGGCGCCGAGCGAGGTCCACAGCTTCTCGGCGGTGGACGGCATCACCGGGTTGAGCATGACGGCGGTGCCGCGCAGCGCCTCGGCGGCGGTGTAGAGGATGGTCGCGAGGCGGGCCCGGCCCTGCTCCGAGTCGTCCTTGGCCACCTTCCACGGCTCCTGCTCGGTGAGGTAGCCGTTGACCTGCTTGACGAACTCGAAGATCGCCGCGAGGCCGCCGGCGAAGTCCAGCTCCTCGCCGATCTTCCGGTCGGCGGTGGCGACGGCCGTGGCCAGCCCGTCCGCGATGGCCTGCTCGGCCTCGCCGGCCGCGACGGAGGCCGGCAGCGCGCCGTCGAAGTACTTGCCGACCATGGCGGCGACCCGGGAGGCCAGGTTGCCGAAGTCGTTGGCGAGTTCGGAGGTGTACCGGGCGGTGAAGTCCTCCCAGGAGAACGAGCCGTCGGTGCCGAAGGGGATCGCCCGCAGGAAGTAGTAGCGGTAGGCGTCCACGCCGAAGTGCGAGGTGAGGTCGGTGGGCGAGATGCCGGTCAGGTTGGACTTGGACATCTTCTCGCCGCCGACCATCAGCCAGCCGTTGGCGACGACCCGCTTGGGCAGCGGCAGGCCCGCGGCCATCAGCATGGCGGGCCAGATCACCGCGTGGAAGCGCAGGATGTCCTTGCCCACCAGGTGGACGGAGGCCGGCCACAGTTCGGCGAAGCGCTCCGGGTCGCTGCCGTAGCCGGCCGCGGTGATGTAGTTCTGCAGCGCGTCCACCCACACGTACAGGACGTGCTTCTCGTCCCAGGGCAGCGGGACGCCCCAGTTGAAGGTGGAGCGGGAGATCGAGAGGTCCTTCAGGTCCTGCTCGACGAAGCGCAGCACCTCGTTGCGGGCCGAGGCGGGCTGGATGAAGTCCGGGTTGGCGGCGTAGAACTCCAGCAGCTTCGGGCCGTAGGCGGAGAGGCGGAAGAAGTAGTTCTCCTCCTCCAGCCACTCGACCGGCCGCTTGTGCACGGCGCAGAGCTTCTCGTCCGCGGTGGCGCCGTCGAGCAGCTCGGCCGGGAGCTTGAACTCCTCGCAGCCGACGCAGTACGGGCCGGAGTAGCCGCCCTTGTAGATCTCGTCCTTGTCGTACAGGTCCTGGACGAACTCCTGCACGCGGTCGGTGTGGCGCTGCTGGGTGGTGCGGATGAAGTCGTCGTTGGCGATCTCCAGGTGCTCCCAGAGCGGCTTCCAGGCCTCCTCGACCAGCTTGTCGCACCACTCCTGCGGGCTGACGCCGTTGGCCTCGGCGGTCCGCATGATCTTCTGACCGTGCTCGTCGGTGCCGGTCAGGTACCACACCTTCTCGCCGCGCTGGCGGTGCCAGCGGGTGAGGACGTCGCCCGCCACGGTGGTGTACGCGTGGCCCAGGTGCGGGCGATCGTTGACGTAGTAGATCGGGGTGGAAACGTAGTACGCCGGGGCGTTCGCCCCGGTGGTGCTGTGGTCTGAAGTGGCCGCCATGGTCGGAAAGCTTAGTCGGGCCCGCGCGCACCCCTCGACCGGATTGCGCCCGGCCGACGACGGCCGGGGCCGCCCGCCGCGCTGCTCGCGGCGGGCGGCCCCCGTGTGCGCTCCCGGTGCCGGCGGTCAGCCCAGCAGCCGCGACCAGAACCGGGCCCAGCGTCCGCGCGGCTTCACGGGGTCGGACACCGGGGGCGTCCCGGCCGGCTCGGCGTGCGCCGGGTAGCCGGGGGCGTGGTGCCAGGACTGGTCGGCGGTGGCGACCCGGCCCTCGCGCATGATCCGGACGGTGTGTCCGCCGCACCCCGGGCAGGTCGGCTTGAGCAGCGGGGACGGTACCCGGACACCGTTGGCGTGGTACTCGAACACGACGTGCCCGTCCTTGCCGGCGTGGTGCTCGATGTCGTACGCCTGTTCCCAGCCGTACCCGCATCGCAGGCAGGCGAAGGAGTAGGCCTCCCGCACGGTCTCGACGGGAGTGTGCGGCCGTCCGGCCAGGCCGGGGGCGCTCAGCGCGTTGCCACCGAGGGGGCTACCGATCATCTCGCTCATAGCCGTCTCCCAGCGCCCGCCGGGCGCTCGCCCGGCTGGGTCTTTCCATTCCAGGAAATGCCCTGACGGCCTCGGCCGATGCCCTGCTTGTGAAGAGTTGGACGCGGGTTGGGAACTCCTATACGAAAGGGCTGGATCGTTCCGGAAACCGCGACCGAATCTTCAGCTCCGTGGGCGTTTACCGGGGCCTTCCCTCAAAGGTACGACTCCCCCGGGGTCACGCAACCCCCGGAATTCACCCCTCTTTCAGAGCCGCGTTCCGGCCGCCGCCGAGCCCGCTTACGGCGCTACTTCCCGGCCTCGTTCCCGGCCCCCTTCGCGGCCCCGGTCTTGGCCTCGTTCCTGGCCTCGTTCTTGGCCGCCACCACCGCGTCGAACACCTCCCGCTTCGGCAGCGCGAGCTCCGCCGCGACGGCCGCGATGGCCTCCTTGCGGCGTTCCCCGGCCTCCTCCCGGACGGCCACCAGCCGGGCCAGTTCGGCCGGGGTGAGCTCCTGCGGCGCCGCCGGCGGGGCGCCCGCGACGACGACGGTGATCTCGCCCCTGACGCCCTCCGCGGCCCAGGCCGCCAGGTCGCCGAGGGGCCCGCGCTTCACCTCCTCGTACGTCTTGGTGAGCTCGCGGCAGACGGCGGCGGGCCGGTCGGCGCCGAACGCCTCGGCCATCGCGGCGAGCGCCTCGGCGATCCGGTGCGGTGCCTCGAAGAAGACCATGGTGCGCGGCTCAGCCGCGATCGAGGCGAGCTGCCGGGCCCGGTCGCCGGTCTTGCGCGGCAGGAAGCCCTCGAAGGTGAAGCGGTCGACGGGCAGGCCGGACAGCGCGAGCGCGGTGAGCACGGCGGACGGCCCGGGCACCGCGGTGACCTTGACGTCGGCCTCGACGGCGGCGGCGACCAGCCGGTAGCCGGGGTCGGAGACGGACGGCATGCCGGCGTCGGTGACCAGCAGCACCCGGGCGCCGCCGAGCAGTGCCTCGACCAGTTCGGGGGTGCGGCCGACCTCGTTGCCCTCGAAGTAGGAGACCACCCGCCCGGCCGGGGTCACCCCGAGCGCCTGGGTGAGCCGGCGCAGCCGCCGGGTGTCCTCGGCCGCGATCACGTCCGCCGTGGCGAGTTCGGTGATCAGCCGGGGCGGGGCGTCCGAGACGTCGCCGATGGGGGTGCCTGCGAGAACGAGTACTCCTGTCACGGGCCCCATCCTTGCAGCTACCGCGGCCCGGGGGCTTTTGGTGACGATTCGGGCAGCTTCCGAGGGAGCGGTCACACGTGCGAGGAGCGCACCTACGATGTGGCGGATGAACGGCGACACGGCGGCTCGGACGCCCACGGGTACAGACCACACCGCGCAGGATGGCGGCGACGTGGCCGGCCTGCCGTCCTCCGCAGTCCCGGCTCCGCGGCCCTCCGAGCAGGCCGGTAAGCCCGGGAAGCCCGACCAGCCCCACCAACCCGACCAGCCCGACCAGCCCGACCAGCCCGACGACGCCGCGCGAGGCTGGCGGGAGCGGCTGGCCGGGTTCGGCTATGCGGGCCGCCCGGTGGCCCCGCTGGCCGAGCGCCTGGTCCCGCCGATGCCGGACGGCCCCGGGGTGACCCCGGCGGTGGTGCCCCCGTCGCCGCTGCTGCTGCGGCTGGGCGTGTCCGTGCCGCCGGCCCTGTGGTCGTGGCTGTGCCGCTGGTCCGGCTGGCTGGGCCCGATCGCGGTGGCGGTGTTCGCCGGGATCCTGCGCTTCACCAACCTCGGCCAGCCGCACGCGATCATCTTCGACGAGACGTACTACGCCAAGGACGCCTACGCGCTCTGGCACGGCGGCTACGAGATCAACTGGCCGGACGGCGCCAACGAACAGATCATGACGCCCGGCGCGGCCGTCCCGTACCGCTCGACGGCCTCCTACGTGGTCCATCCGCCGGTGGGCAAGTGGATCATCGGCGCCGGCGAGATGCTGTTCGGCATGAACCCCTTCGGCTGGCGGTTCGCGGTGGCCCTGCTCGGCACGCTGTCGGTGCTGATGGTGGCCCGGATCGCCCGCCGGATGTTCCGCTCGACCCTGCTGGGCTGCGTGGCCGGCCTGCTGCTCTCGGTGGACGGCCTGCACCTGGTGCTCAGCCGCGCCGCGCTGCTGGACCTGGTGGTGATGTTCTGGATCCTCGCCGCCTTCGGCTTCCTGCTGCTGGACCGCGACCGCACCCGGGCCCGGCTGGCCGACCGGCTCGGCGGGGTGCCGGACGCGGTGCTGGCGCAGCGGGTGAACCTGGGCTGGCGCCCGTACCGGATCGCGGCCGGCGTCTGCGTCGGCCTGACCTGCGCCACCAAGTGGAGCGGCCTGTACGTGGCGGCGGCCTTCGGCGTGATGACGGTCCTGTGGGACGTCGGCGCCCGCCGCCTGGCCGGGGCCCCGCGCCCGTACCTGGCGACGCTCGCGCGGGACGTGGTGCCGGCCTTCGTGTCGGTCGTGGTGGTCTCGCTGGTCGTCTACGTCACGTCCTGGTGGGGCTGGTTCGCCAGCAGCAACGTGCCGGGGAAGGGCGGCTGGGGCCGGGACTGGGCGGTCGGCCGCTCGACCGACTACCCGTGGATACCCGAGGGGCTGCGCGCCCTGTGGCACTACCACTCGACGGTCTACGACTTCCACACCCACCTGAGCGACCCGCACACCTACCAGTCGAACCCGTGGTCCTGGCTGGTGCTGGGCCGGCCGGTCTCCTTCTTCTACGAGTCCCCCAAGCAGGGCCAGAGCGGCTGCACGGCCGCCGAGTGCGCCCGCGAGGTGCTGGGCATCGGCACCCCGCTGCTGTGGTGGGCGGCCGTGGTGGCGCTGGTGTACTGCCTGTGGCGCTGGGTGGCGCGGCGGGACTGGCGGGCGGGCGCGGTGCTGTGCGGCCTGGCCGCCGGCTACCTGCCGTGGTTCGCCTACCAGCAGAGGACGATCTTCCTCTTCTACGCGGTGGTGTTCGTCCCGTTCCTGGTGCTCGCGGTGACCATGCTGGTCGGTGCGCTGATCGGGCCGACGGGGGCCTCCCGGGACCGCCGGATCATCGGTTCGGCGGCGGCCGGGCTGCTGGTGCTGCTGATCGTGTGGAACTTCCTCTTCTTCTTTCCGCTGTTCACCGGGCAGTCGATTCCGATGGACGACTGGCGCCAGCGGATGTGGTTCAACAGCTGGATCTGACCGACACGGCTCTTCCCCGAATCGTCCGTATGCGGTGCACGACACGTACCAGATCCGTCACAACTCCCGGGCGTTTCGTCGGCGCACCGATCGGCGCTGCCTAGGGTGGGGGGAACAGCGTGTCCGGCCCCGGTCGGTCGCGCCCGTCCGGCAGACCCTTGGGGGAACAGCACCATGCGCAGAGGCGCGAAGATCGGCATCATCACCGGCGTCTCCGTCGCCGTGCTCGCAGGCGGCGGCTACGGGGCGTACAGCCTGATGGGCGGCTCGGACTCCGGATCGTCCTCGGCGAAGAAGCCCCGCACGGTGGTCGCCGAGCCGCCTTCGGCCGAGCAGGCGACCAACGGTGCGAAGGACTTCCTGGCGGCCTGGACGGCCGGCGACCTGGACAAGGCGGCCGCGCTGACGGACGACCCGGCCGCGGCCACCACCGCGCTGACGGCGTTCCGGGACCAGGTCAAGCCGAGCGCGCTGACCCTGGCCCCGGCCGGCCCGGCCACCCCGCAGGCCTTCGCCTCGGCCACCGGCTCCCCCGCGCCGGCCAAGCCCTCCGCCGGAGCCCCGGCCACGCCGTCGGCGGGCGCGACCCCCGGTGCCACCGACTCGCCGTCGGCCTCCGCCTCGGCCGGCCCCGCCGGTGTGCTGATGGGCTTCAAGGCGCGCGCCGAGTTCGCCGGCACCAACCGGGTCTGGGACTACAACGGCTTCCTGAACGTCGTGAAGATGAGCGACAACACCCCGGCCGTGCACTGGGCGCCGACGGTGATCCACCCGCACCTGTCCGGCAACGAGACGATCGCCACCCAGCAGGTCTTCGCCCCGCCGTCCACCGTGGTGGACCGCAACGGCAAGCCGCTGCAGGGCGCCTCGCTCACCCCGGCGCTGCTGTCCACCCTCCAGGACAACGCCCACAAGCTGCTGCCGCCGGACCCGAACAAGGACCAGGACGCGGGCAGTGCGGTGGTGATCAGCGACCCGGCCGGAAAGGGGGCCTCGGACAAGCTGTTCACCATCGTCGAGCCCAAGCCCGGCAAGCCGTTCAAGGTGACCATCGACAACACCATCCAGGCGGCGGCCGAGAAGGCGATGACGGACCTGGGCGGCAAGTCCGGGTCGGTCGCCGCGATCGAGCCGAGCACCGGCCAGGTGCTGGCCTTCGCCAACGCGCCGGCCAGCGGTCAGAACCGGGCCTTCACCGGCCTGCTCGCGCCCGGCTCCACGATGAAGATCGTCACCTCGACGGCGCTGCTGGAGGCCGGGGTCAACCCGGACACCGTGGTGGCCTGCCCGGAGAAGAGCAGCAACCCGGTCGCGATCCCGAACGACTTCCCGGGTGCCTTCCCCAACAACACGCTCCAGCAGGACTTCATGGTGTCCTGCAACACGGCCTTCATCAACCAGGGCCTGACCAGCCTCAAGCCCGAGACGCTGTCCAGCACGGCCAAGGACGTGTTCGGCATCGGCCTGGAGTGGAAGACCGGCCTGCCGAACACCGACGGCAAGGTGCCGCCGACGCCGGGCAGCAAGGACGAGCAGGCCATGAACTACATCGGCCAGGGCAAGGTCCAGATGAACCCGCTGGCCATCGCCTCGATCACCGCGACCGTCCAGAGCGGCGCGTTCAAGCAGCCCATCCTGGTCGCCGGCCTGCCGCAGCAGGCGGCGGCCCGGCAGATCTCGCCGGACGTCGCGGGCAAGCTGCGCGCGATGATGAACGCCACCGCCACCGGCGGCACGGCCAAGGACGTGATGGCCGGGATCACCGACAACGCGGGCGCCAAGACCGGCTCCGCCGAGGTCGCCGGCGCCTCCACCACCAACAGCTGGTTCACCGCCTTCCGCGGCAACATCGCGGTCGCCGCCGAGGTGCAGGGCGGCGGCCACGGCGTGGACGCGGCCGGCCCGGCCGTCGCCTCGCTGCTCAAGGCGGCCGGCCGCTAGGGCGCGCTTCATCGTTCCCGCCACTCCCGCCGGACGGAGCCCGCTCAGCCTCGTGGCAGGGCGGGCTCCGGTCTGCCCGGCAGCCGGTGCGGCGGGACCGGGCGCCGGCTGCTCCAGCGCCGGGCCGCCAGCCGGGGCCAGATCATCAGGACCACCGGCAGGGCGAGGTAGCCGAACCGCCCGGCCGGGGCGAGCATGAACGCGATCGCCAGCCCGGCGGCCAGCAGGTCGGCGGCCGCGATCGCGGACACCGGCGGCCGGGCGAGCAGCCAGATGGCGACCCCGACCCCGCCCGTGGTCATCAGCGCCAGCGAAATGGAGTGCCCGGTCGGCCCGAAGCCCGCCAGCACCTTGCCGGGCAGCGGGCTGCCGGCCGGGGTGCGGATCGCGGTGAGTCCGAGCGGGAAGCGCACCACCTGCTCGCGCAGCGCGTCCGCCCGGGTCAGTACGGAGGGCAGGAGCACGGCCAGGCCGGTGCCGAGCGCGATCAGCGTGGTCCGGGCGGCGGGTCGGCGGCCGTACAGCCGCCAGAGCAGCAGGGCGGCGACCGGCAGCGCCGGCCAGGCCGTCCACTTGAGGGTGCAGGCGAGGGCGAGCACCAGTCCGGCGCCGACGGTGCGGTCCCGCTCGGCGAGCGCCATGGCGAGGCAGCAGAGGCCGATCAGCGGCAGGTCCACCCCGCCGACCACGAGGGCCAGCGAGATCAGCGGCGAGGCGGTGAGCACGGCGAGCGGCAGCAGCGGCGCGCGCTCGCGGGACGGCCGCAGCAGTCGCCAGCCGGCCAGCAGGCAGACCACGAAGGCCAGCGCGAACCAGATCCGGGCGTCCCCGGCGACCCGGGTGAAGACGGTGCCGTCGCCGAGCAGTTGGCGCGGCATCCCGAACAGGGTCATGGCCGGCAGGTACGGGTTGTAATCGGTGACCACCACCGGGTGCGGCAGGTACGGGCTGCCGGTGGTGAGCAGCAGGTGGGCCGAGCGTTCGACCACCATCACCTCGGACTGGTGGCGCCCCTGCACGGCGAGCAGGGCGAGCGGCGCGAGGACGGCCCCGACGAGGGCGACCACGGCGGCGGCGCGGGCCGCGAAGCGGCGCGGCAGGGTGAGGCAGAGCAGCCCGGCCAGGACGTAGGCGGGGGCCGCGACGAGGCCCCACAGCCGCTGGTTGGGCAGGTCGGAGACGAGCGGGAAGGCGGCCGCCCAGCCGGCCGCGAACAGGCAGCCGAACAGTTGGACGGTGCGCAGCGAGGCGAGTCGGGCGGGATTCAGCCGATCGGGCGTGGGCGGGAACGTGCTCTCGCCACGCTGACGGGGGAACGGCCGGCTGGAGAAGCCGAGGGGCGGCCGCCCTGGTCCGGGCGGCGGTCCGGCGGGGGTCGGCGGGGCCGGCGTTCTGCTACGGCCGGTGAAGCGGCCGCGCGGGCGGGAGAAGCCGGGCGTGCGGGTGCTCACCATGGTGGAAGGTTATGGGTGGGGGCAAGGCCCTGTCGCCATGGCGTGGGGCCCGGAGCGGGAGGTGGCGCGGGAGGTGGCGCGGGAGGGGCCGCCGGGTGTCGTGGTCGGCGGCCCCGTGTCCGGTTCCGTCCGGCTCAGCCGTTCTTGCGGCCGGCGGAGCTGTCCGCCGTGGCGGCCCGTGCCTGCTGCTCCAGCTTGGAGTGCTTGATGCTGTAGCCGAAGTAGACGACCACCGCGACGGCGAGGGCGATCGCGCCGGCCCGGAAGGTGTCGGCGTGCAGGCCGGTGATCAGGTAGGCGCAGAAGGCGACGCTGAGCAGCGGGACGACCGGGTAGCCGGGGACCTTGAAGCCGCGCGGCAGGTCGGGCTGGGTGCGGCGCAGGATGATCACGCCGATCGAGACGACCGAGAAGGCGATGAGCGTCCCGAGGCTGGTGATGTCGGCCAGTTCCTTCAGCGGGACGAAGGCGGCCAGCGTGCCGACGCCGAGGCCCACCACCAGGGTGTTCCAGACCGGGGTGCCGGTGCGCGGGGAGAGTTCGGCGAAGCGCTTGGGCAGCATGCCGTCGCGGCCCATGGAGTACAGGATGCGGGTCTGGCCGTAGATCACCACCAGGGTGATGCTGAAGATCGAGAGGATCGCACCGATCGCGAAGACGATCGAGGGCCAGGTCTGGCCGGTGATGTCCTGGAGGATCTGGGCGAGGCCGGCCTCCTGGCCCTGGAACTTCTGCCACGGCTGGGCGCCGATGCCGGCGAGGGCGACCAGGATGTAGAGCAGGGTCACCACGACCAGCGAGATGATGATCGCCAGCGGCAGGGTTCGGCGCGGGTTCTTGACCTCCTCACCGGCGGTGGACACGGCGTCCAGGCCGATGAAGGAGAAGAAGATGCTGGAGGCGGCGACCTGCACGCCGCCGATGCCGAGCGGCATGAACGGGGTCAGGTTGCCGGAGTGGAAGCCGGTGAGCGCGATGCCGATGAACAGCAGCAGGATGAGGATCTTGATCCCGACCATGGCCGCGTTGACCTTCACCGACTCGCTGACGCCGCGGATGAGCAGGACGCAGACCATGGCGACCAGCAGCAGCGCCGGCAGGTTGAACCAGTGGGTGCTGTCCGGCGCGCCGGACAGCTGCTCCGGGATGGTGAAGCCGAAGGCCAGGTCGAGGAACTTGTTCAGGTACTCGGCCCAGCTCACCGCGATCGCGGAGGCGGAGACGCCGTACTCCATCAGCAGGCAGATGCCGACACCGAACGCGACGCCCTCGCCGAGGGTGGCGTAGGCGTAGGAGTACGAGGAGCCGGACACCGGGATCGCGGAGGCCATCTCGGCGTAGCAGAGCGCGGTGAGTCCGGCGGTGATCGCGGCGAGCACGAAGGACAGGATCACGGCCGGGCCGGCCGAGGGCACCGCGGTGCTGAGCACGAAGAAGATGCCGGTGCCGATGGTGGCGCCGATGCCGATCGAGGACAGCTGCCAGAGGCCGATCGTGCGGCGCAGGTGGATGCCGGAGCGTCCGCCCTCCTCGGGTGCACCGGCCGGGGGGCCGTCCCGGCCTTCGCTCTCGGCGATGAGGGACGAGACTGGCTTGCGTCGCAGCAGACGCGCACCAAGAGAGTCGCTGGTCACAACTGCGGTCCTTCTAGGCGGGGGAGGGTGTCCTAGCGGCCGGTCACTCGACGCGCCATGGGGTGTCATCGGGGACCAACCGAACAAAGATGGGACAGTACCCCGCGAAAGCACCAGTGTCGCAAACGAACAGCCTCGATCGGCGCATTGTACGAATCGGCGCATCAGCCTATACAAACCGGACACTTCGCAGACGGCGGATTCGCCGTCCAGCAGCTAAAGCAGCAGCTCAGCAGCGGTCAGTCGACTCAGCGGCCGTCGACCGGCCCAGCGGCCATCGACCGGCCCCTCGGCCGTCGACCGGCTCAGCGGCCGAGCACCGCCCGCATCACCGAGCGGGCGATCGGCGCGGCCAGCCCGCCGCCGGTGACGTCCGTGGCGTCACTGTCCGCGATCACCACGGCCACCGCCACCGGCGGCACCGCGTCCGAGCCGGCGGGCTTGGCCCAGGAGATGAACCAGGCGTACGGCGTCCCGCTGTTGTCCACCCCGTGCTGTGCGGTGCCGGTCTTCCCGCCGACCACCGCGCCGCCGATCCGGGCGTTGCCACCGGTGCCGTTCTCCACCACGTCGGTCATCAGCTTCTGCACCTGCCCGGCCACCGCCGGGGTCATCGCCCGCCGGTACACGACGGGCTTCATCAGCTGCACCGCGGTGCCGTCGTTCTTCGTCAGTTTGTCCACAAGCTGTGGACGCATCACCGTCCCGTCGTTGGCGATCCCGGCCGCGACCATCGCCATCACCAGCGGGGTGGCCGCGGTGTCGAACTGCCCGATCGAGGAGAGCGCCACCTGCGACTGGTTCATCCCGGTGTCGAAGTTGGACCGGGCCGGGCGCACCGGCATGTCCAGCCTGGCGTCGTTGAAGCCGAAGTTCTCGGCCATCGCCACCATCCTGTCCAACCCGGTCTGCACCCCGAGGTAGCCCAGCACGCTGTTGCAGCTGTAGACCATCGCGGTGTCCAGCGACTGGTTGGGCCGGTCGCACGCCGAGGTGTCGTTGACCAGCGGCGTGGTCGTCCCCGGCAGCACGTACGGGTACGGCACGCCGGTCGGCGCGTCGGGGTCGGTGACCACCCCGCCCGCGAGCGCGGCCGCCGCCGTGACCACCTTGAAGGTCGAGCCCGGCGGATAGGTCTGGCGCAGCGCCCGGTTGAGCATCGGCTGGTCGGTGTCGGCCTGCAGCCGGTTCCAGGCGGCCTGGTCGGTCGCGGAGGAGCCGGCGAAGCTGCCCGGGTCGTAGGACGGCGTGCTGGCCAGGGCCAGGATCCGGCCGGTGGCCGGCTCGATCGCGGCCACCGCGCCCTTCTGGCCGCCGAGCCCGCGCACCGCGGCCTCCTGGGCGGCCCGGTTCAGGGTGGTGTAGACGTCCCCGCCGGGGTTCTGCCTGCGGGCGACGGCGTCCCAGACCGCCCAGCCGGCCAGCCTGCTGTCGGTGCCGGACAGCAGGTCGTCCTCGACCCCCTCCAGCTGGGTGTTGCCGTACGCCTGCGAGGCGAAGCCGGTGACGGCCGCGTACGTCGGGCCGTCGGTGTAGGTGCGCTTGTAGTCGTACCGGCCGCCGGTGGGTTCGGAGCCGGTCACGGTGTCCGCGCCGACCCGGATGTCGCCGCGCGGCTGCGAGTACCGCTCGACGGTGAGCCGCTGGTTGGCGGCGTTGTGGTCGAGCTCCTCGGCCTGGAACACCTGCACCCGGGTGGCCTGGACGCACAGCGCCGCGACCAGCAGCAGGCAGAAGACGCCCGCGCGGCGCCCGGTGACGGAGATGCCCGGCAGGCCCTGCGGCCCGTTGCCCCGGGCGCGCGGACGGGAGCGGGTGCGCACCATCAGTCCTCCTCCGGCAGAGACGCGGACACGGGCAGGGCCGGGGCCGGCCGGCGCGCGATGTCGCTCATCCTCACCAGCAGCGCCACGATGATCCAGTTGGTGACCACCGAGGAGCCGCCCTGCGCGACGAACGGCAGCGTCATCCCGGTCAGCGGGATGAGGTCGAGCACCCCGCCGGCCACCACGAACACCTGGAGGCCGACGATCGCGGCCAGGCCGATCGCCAGCAGCCGCCCGAACGGGTCGCGCAGCGCGATGCCCGTCCGGAACCCCCGGGAGATCAGCAGCGCGTACAGCAGGAACACCGCGACGAGCCCGGTCAGGCCGAGTTCCTCGCCGATGGTGGCGAGGATGAAGTCCGACTTGGCGGCGAAGCCGATCAGCACCGAGTGCCCGTCGCCGAGCCCGGTGCCCAGTTCCCCGCCCCAGGCGAAGGCGAACAGCGACTGGGCGATCTGGTTGGCGCCCTTGCCCGCCGCGATCGAGCCCAGCGGGTCCAGCCAGTCCGTCACCCGGCTGTGCACGTGCGGCGAGAGCCAGCCCACCGTGACCGCCCCGACCGCCGCCAGGAGCAGCCCGATCACGATCCACCCGGTGCGCGCGGTGGCCACGTAGAGCATCACCACGAACAGGCCGAAGAACAGCAGCGAGGTGCCGAGGTCCGTCTCCAGCACCAGGACGCCGACGAACGCCGCCCAGATCAGCAGCACCGGCCCGAGCACCCGGCCGCGCGGCAGCTGCCAGCGCCAGACCCGGCGGCCGGTGAGCGCCAGCGCGTCCCGGTGGACCGCCAGGTAGGCGGCGAAGAAGACGGCCAGCAGGATCTTGGCGAACTCCCCCGGCTGGAAGGACAGCGGCCCGAGGACGATCCAGATCCGCGAGCCGTACACCGGCGGGAAGAAGATCGGCAGCACCAGCAGGACCAGCGCCACCAGCGCCCCGAGGTAGGCGTACCGCTGCAACCGCCGGTGGTCGCGCACCAGCAGCACGACCGCGATGAACAGCGCCACCCCCAGGCTCGACCAGAGCAGTTGGGTGGAGGCGGCACCGGCGCCCGAGGTGGCCCGGTCGAGCCGGTAGATCACCACCAGGCCGATCCCGTTGAGCAGCACCGCGATCGGCAGCAGCAGCGGGTCCGCGTACCGGGCCCGCCGGCGGACCACGGCGTGCGCCAGCAGGGCGAGCACGCCGAGCGCGGCGCCGTACTGGGCCGCGTCGGCCGGCACCTCGCCGTCCAGGTTGACGCCGACCTCGACGTAGCCGAACACGGCGATCAGCACGGCGGCCAGGACCAGCAGCAGCTCGGTGGTGCGCCTGGTCGGCACCGGCCGGCTCGGCCGGGCGGCGGTTCTCGTCACGGCGGGGGGTGTCGCCACGGACCGTCCTGGGGGTCGCGGGGAGCCGGGAGCACTGTTCCGGGGGATGACGATCGGGGCGGACCGGCGGTACGAGGCCGGTTCACCCAGGTTCGTCACCCTAACGAGAACTATCCATGTGTATTGGCTCTTCGCTGCGGTGTGTCCGCTATCGGCGGGAATCCCCCGCTCACTCGGGCCGCCGCCCGGCCAGCGCCGCCGTCCCGGCCGCCACTGCGGCCAGCAGGGCGGCGGCGAGCGGCAGTTCCGCCCACGGCACGGCGACCCGACCGGTCCGGGCCGCGGAGACCAGACCGCGGACCGCCGCGTTGGCCGGCGAGAGGGGCGCCACCAGCGCCAGCGAGACGAGCACCAGCGCCACCGCGATGCCGTACTGCGGCCGCACCGGCACCGGCCGGTTGGCCAGCGCCCCGGCCGCCACCCCCAGCAGCACGCACACCACCGCGGCCGACGCCCCGGCCGCCAGCGCCGGTCCGGCCGGCGGCTGCCGCTCGGCCCCCGGGTTGGCCACCGTCCCGCTCAGCCACCACAGGGCCGCCACCTCGGCCGCCGCCAGCACCAACCCGGCCGTCAGCGCCGCCAGCAGCGCACCCAGGTGCACCCGCGGCGGCCCCGCCGCCGCGACCAGGCAGGCCCGCGAGGCCGGCGGCTCCGCGCCGAGCACGCTGCGCACGTACCAGGCGCTCACCGGCAGCAGCACGGCCGCACCGTAGCCGAGGTCGCCCAGCAGCGGGTTGCCCGCCGTCACGCCCACCACCAGCAGCAGCGCGTACGCCAGGAACGGCGGCAGCCAGGCGTGCGAGCGCACCAGCAGTTCCAGGTGGTACCGGGCCAGCGCCCCGATCTGCCTCACCGCTGCTCCTCCCGCTGCCGCACCGCCAGCACCCGGACGGCCGGGCGGCCGAGCAGCAGCCGGCGCAGCAGCGCGTCCGAGTGCGCGGCCGGCACGGTCAGCCGCACGGCCGTGCCGGCCAGCGGGGTGAGCCGCGGCGCCCCGGGCAGCCGGGGCGGCAGCGGTGTGCCCTCCGGGACGTCCACCTCGACCTCCACCGCCGGGCCGCCGCCGTCCGGCGCGGGCCCCGTCTCCTCGGCGGGCCGCAGCCCGCCGTCCTCGCCGACCCGGTAGGCGGCGCTGGTCAGCCCGGCCAGCCGGGCCGGGTCGTGGTCGACGAACAGCACCGCGCCGCCGTCCGCCGCCCGCTCGGCGGCGGCCTCGTCCAGCACCGCCCTGGCGTCGGGGTCGAGCCCGGTCCAGGCCTCGTCCAGCAGCAGGACCGGGGCCTCGGCGAGCAGTGCCTGCACGACCGCGACCTTCTGGCAGGTGCCCTTCGACAGCCGGCTCAGCGGCGTGCCCGCCCGGTCCGCGATGCCGAAGCGGTCCAGCCAGTCCCCGGCCCGCCGCCGCGCCAGCTCCGCCGACAGCCCGTGCACCCGGCCCACCCGCAGCAGGTACGAGGCGGCGTCGAACGGCAGCGCGGGCGGGAAGCGTTCGGGCACGTACGCGGCGGCGCCCGGGCGGGCCACCCGCCCGGCGGTCGGCCGCTCGATCCCGGCAGCCAGCCGCAGCAGCGTCGACTTGCCGCTCCCGTTCGCCCCGGCGATCCGCACCAACTCCCCCGGCCCGACGGCGAGATCGACCCCGCGCAGGACCCACCGGCCGCGCCGACCGTACCGTTTGCCGACCGCCGCCAGTTCCACCCTGCCCCCGCTCCCGCCCGGACTCGCACGAAACCCGCACGAAAGGCTATCCGGCCCCGGTAGGGCGAGCGTAAGTCGGCGCAGCCCCGACAGCCCTTCCCCGCACCGGAGTTCACGCCGGGGCGGGGTGGCGCACGATCCGGACTCGTTTCGCCATGGCGAACTGATGATCCCTAGGATCACCAGGTGACTACCGGACGACGACCAAAGACCAGGCTCGGCAGCCTGCTGGCCGCCCTGGCGATAACGGGCGCCTCGCTGCTCCTCGGCCTGCCCGCCCACGCCGACGAACCATCAGCCGGCGCCGCCACGCCCAAGGAGGCCCCCAGGGTCGACCTCGTCCTGGACGTCAGCGGCTCCATGAACGAGCGGGACATCCAGGGCAAGAGCCGGATCTCGGTGGCCCAGCAGTCGCTGAACGACGTGATCGACGCGCTGCCCGCGGAGACCGAGTTCGGCATCCGCACCCTGGGCGCGAACTACCCCGGCAACGACAAGACCCAGGGCTGCCTGGACACCAAGCAGCTGTACCCGGTCGGCAAGACCAACAAGGTCGAGGCCAAGACGGCCGTCGCCACCCTGCGGCCCACCGGCTGGACCCCGATCGGCCTGGCCCTGCGCGGCGCGGCCCAGGACCTCGGCAAGGGCGAGACCACCCGCCGGGTGGTGCTGATCACCGACGGCGAGGACACCTGCACCCCGCCCGACCCCTGCGACGTCGCCCGCGAACTCGCCTCCCAGGGCATCCACCTGGTCGTCGACACCCTCGGCCTGGCCCACGACGACAAGACCCGCCAGCAGTTGCTCTGCATCGCCAACGCGACCGGCGGCACCTACACCGACGTCCGCACCCAGGAGCAGCTCACCGACAAGGTGAAGCAGTTGGTCGACCGCTCCAACGACACCTACGCGGTGACCCCGGTGAAGACCTCCGGCGCCGACAAGTGCGAGAGCGCCCCGGTGCTCGCCCCGGGCGTGTACAGCGACCGCGAGAAGTTCTCCGAGCACCGCGTCTACAAGGTCCCGGTCAAGTCCGGCCAGGAGCTGCGCGCCTCGGTCAGCGTGGGCCTGGACCGCGCGGTGGCCCGGGACTACGGCGTCCTGCTGCAGGCCACCAGCGCGACCGGCCAGGAGCTGGTCCGCGGCACCGACGCCGGCAGCAGCCGCACCGACGTGATCTCCACCGGCCTGCGCTGGTCCACCAGCGACTCCAAGGGCTACCTCACGGCCGGCCCGACCGCCTCGCCGAGCGCCAAGCCGGAGACCACCGTCTGCCTGGTCGTCAGCAACTCGCTGGCCCCGCAGGCCGGTGTCCAGGCCGACCCCGGCCTGCCGCTGGAGCTGACCGTCGACCTGGCCACCGCCTCGTCCGCCCCCGAGGGCGCGGCGATGGGGCTGGGCCGCGGCTGGATCCTGCTGCTCACCCTCACCCTCGCCGGACTGCTGTTCGGCCTGGTGTTCGGCTGGATCGCCCGCTGGCGCATCTCTGTCTGGCGGGAGAACTGACCATGCGTACGACCCTTCGCGGCGCCCTCGCCGCCCTCGCCCTGCTGCCCGCCCTCGCGCTGGCCGCCCCGGCCGCCTCCGCTGCCTCGCCCTCGCCCTCGGCGAGCGCGAGCGGCACCCCGGCCCCGGCCACCAAGGCCGGCACCTCCTTCCTGACCGCGACCAACCTCTCCCCCGGCCAGGACGCCAACGTCGCCGCCTCCACCGGCGACTACCTGTACTGGGCGTTCGGCGCCTCCGAGGGCCAGACCCCGACGATCGGCCTGACCGTCAACCTGGCCCCCGCGACCGACCGCCACGGCCCGCAGACCTGGTCCGTCGAGGTCTTCGACGGGCTCCGCCGCCGCCAGGCCTGCACCGCCGGCACCCAGAACACCACCGGCGACCAGGCCGCCACCACGCTCGCGCTGAGCTGCACCCTGCGCGAGATCCGCTCCTGGGCCGAGCCGTGGTCCGGCGACCCGCTGCCCGGCACCTACTACGTGCGGCTCTCGGTCAGCGACGTCCCGCAGCCCGACCTCGGCCTGGCCACCTCCGTTCAGTTGCACGTCGCCGCCAAGGGCAACGCCGACAACGCCCAGCCGGAGGGCGGCGAGCTCAAGGCCCCGCTGGTCCCACCGGCCGGCGGCGGCGCCAGCACCGCCAAGGCGGCCGCCCCGGTGGCGGCCGAGGAGCACTGGTACACCGGCTGGTTCTCCGGCTGGAACAGCCGCTGGTACTGGACCATCGGCGGCGGCGCCCTGGCCGCCCTGGCGGGCGTCCTGGGCTACAACCTGACCCGGCACCCGCGCGGCCACCGCCCGCCCCGCTACGGCGCCGTCCCGCCGCAGTCCGGCGCCCCCCAGCCCGGCCCCTACGCCGGCTCCCAACGCCCCTGACCCACCCCGCCCCACCCCGCCCCACCCCGAGGGCCGGCCGGACTCCTCCGGCCGGCCCTCGGTCGTTCCCGTCCCCGTCCGCGCCCGAACGGGCCTACGCTCGAACCATGGCCCGGCAGCCCGGCGGCAGGATCGTGGTCGGCGTGGACGGCTCCCCGCCCTCCCGCGCCGCCGTCCGCTGGGCGGCCCGCCAGGCCGGCCTCACCGGCGGCCCGCTGGAGGCGGTGGCCGTCTGGGACTTCCCCTGCCTCTACGGCGAGCACGGCCTCGTCCCGCCCGCCCTGGACGGATTCGGGCCCGAACGCCGCGCGGCCCAGATCCTCGACGAGGCCCTGGCCTCCTGCCCCCGGCCCGACCGCACCCCGCCGGCGCGCCCGCCGCCCGTGCGCCGCCGCCTCACGACGGGACCGCCCGGCCCCGCCCTGGTCGCCGCCGCGGCCGGCGCGGCCCTGCTCGTCCTCGGCAACCGCGGCCGCTCCACCCCGCCCGACGCCCCGCTCGGCACCGTCGCCCAGTACTGCCTCCACCACGCCCGCTGCCCCGTGGTGATCGTCCGCGACTGACCGTCAGCTCACCGGCCCACCCCCGCCGCGACGGCCGTCACACGGCCAACTCCCGAGCCCCCGCGCCGGATCGCCCCCGGACGACGCAGCAGCCCCGCCCGGCCTGACGGCGGTTTCTAGGGGCCCTTGTTGGGTGGGCCGTTCACGAGTGGGGCTGACCTGCTACGACGCGGCAGGGTGCCCGTACCCTTCCCACAACTGCGAAGATCACTTCCCGAATCGCCGTGCCCGCCGTGACCACGCCGAGGCCCACCGGTGTTCCGCGAGAAGCTCTACTGAGCATCGGTTCGCCGTGGCGGCGGCAGGAGCCTTCCCCGGTACATCCAGGCCAGGTGCCACCGTCCACGGCAAGACCGACGGGCGGTTCCGCCTGCGCCCACTCGACTACTCTTCCGCCTGCTCAGGCCACCGTGGTTCCCATTCGGCCAATCCAGCACTGAAAATCCCCCGCGCCATCGCTTGGCCGGCCACCAGACATGTGCCTCAAATGAGGATAAGCGCCACCACTCGCCTTACGGATTGCAGCGACACATCCAGACAGGAAGACGTAAAGTAACGGCCAAATGTAAATGTTTACAAAAAAACGTCGCCCCCGTACCGATACAGGCGAGATAGATTCCCATCGAAGCGCGACCGCAGGGGTCGGGGCTTTTCGAGGGGAATAACGACATGAAGCTCACCCAGCGGATTTCGGCTGTCGCGCTGGCGACGGCGACGCTCGCCGGCGGCATGACTGCCATGGCCACCAGCGCAAGTGCGGAAACCAGCACAAACGGCGGCGGCCTCTCAGTGACCAGCATCAACAACGGTTACGACGCTTACTACGCCGCCTCGACCTCATCCACTGTCCGATTCAAGCTGGAGTGCCGCGACAACACGTTCCGGTGGGACCAGGGATACTTCAACGCCGCAGCCGGCTCGGGCTACTCCTACTTCTTCAACGTGGGCTCCGGCAAGGGCTGCCGGGTCCAGCTCATCAACACAGCAGGCAACATCATCACTCAGACCGGATTCGTCGCCTGAGGATCGTAATCCACATTGAGGCCGCGCTGCCATCCGGCGGCGCGGCCTCAAACGATACAGATGAGACGGGTTCCTGCCCCATGAAATTCACCGCCACTCTGGCCTTGCCCCTCATTTTCGCCTCCATGCCGATCGCGCAGACCGCGCCGCCATCGGATGTGCCGCGGGCCGACCTGCGCAGCCTCGTTGAGAACGTCGTCCTGGCCGACGGCTACCGCTATCAGGCGACTGACAGTGCGGGGCGGTCGATGGATGCTGCGAAGATCATCCAGGATGAGACCGGCGACTACCTGGCCGTCTACCACACCATGCGAGCCGATGGGCGCTATCACGCGGCGATCGCATTCTCTTCCGACCTTCTCACCTGGACTTTCGCTCAGGATTTCGGCGCCGGAAGTTCGCAACCGACAATCAGTCGGGTCGGAAACGGCGGCTACGTTGTCGCCTGGGAGCAAGATCCGAACAATCATGTCGCAGTACGCTACTACGCCAATCGGGTAAATCTCCTCGCAGCTTCGGCCTCACGCCAGTTCGATGCCCCACGGACCCTGTCGCGCTGCGCCGAAGGAACACCCAATATCTACTCGGTCACCCTTGGTCCGGATATTGATCACTCGACCATCGACATCGGAGGCCACTACTACGCGAACTGCGACGTGGACCGCCAGATGCGCGCAACGCTCACCAACTTCTCCTCCTGGTCGGCATCGACCCAGCCGAACTTTGACAACGCTCTCCTGTACTGGAATGTCCGAGGAAATATCGGCGACCGGGATTCCTTAAGTTTCAAGGGATTTCCATTCGGGCTGATCGAGGGGCAGTACGAGAAGGGAAAGTTCGAATCCTGGAGAACATTCATCTACGATTACACGACTGGGAACGCCGACAGGACCAGCATCCATACACATGCCGGGAGTGTCGCTTTCGCCAATCCGAGCATCACCAGGATCAAGACCCCTGCGGGAGCGGATGCCCTTCTTGTCAGCCTTTTTATCCCCTCAGAGGGTGCGGCTGGCGGGGAAGCCGGCCAGCTAATTTACTTCCGCAAATACTGAGGGCTTCGAACCACCAAATCCCCAGCGACTCCGCCTGCTACACCGCTCATCCCTTCTCTGCCCTGAGGAGAAGCAGAACGGTCGAATCAGCGCGACCGCGAGGGCCTCCTCTACGAGGCCGGCAGGTACGTCAGCCACCGAACAGATCGTGCCCCACATCGGACGGGACTACGTCCTGGATCGGCTTGCTGTCCGGGCCCGGCACGTGTTCCCCGGGAATGGGGGTGCTGCCCTCCCGGTGCAAGAGGGCTACTCCGTCCTCGGCCCAGACCTGTCGGTACCCGTGATCCAGTAGGAGCTGAATTCGGTCGGCCTGCTGCTTGTCTGTGGCAAACGGGAAGGACCGCTTGTTGGACCTGGTGAGGACGTACTCACGTCCTCGTGGCGTCTCGTCCACCAGCACCACATTCGTTCTGGCAGTCAGCCGCGGTGCGATCTGGTTGTCCGCCTCGACCGATGCGCCATCGGGAATGAGCGCCGCTGCCCGCACCAGCGCAGCCTCGCTCGGTTTGGGCTGCCAGTATGACGGCACCGCGAGATGCGCCAGTCCCATCGGCACTGCAGCGACCAACGCGCAGCAAGCGGTGGCCAGGCCCAGCCCGCGGGTTCGTCGAAACGTCCGCTCGTCGGTGATCAGTCTGCCCAGCACTTCGACAGTGGCCGTGAGCATGATGGGCCAGAGCATGGAGTCGTAGTGGCGGGCGATCGACCAGTGGTTGGGGTTGTTGGAGAGGATCCGCTCGGCCAGTAGCGGAAGCGCGCACAGCACGGTCGCCGACCGCAGCGGCAGCAGGAACATCGTGCCGAAGAGCCAGAGCAGCAGCAGCGGCTTGAGGGGTTGGTCGAAGGCCGCCTGGACCAGCAGCAGCGGGTCACTCAGCACGTTGCGGAGAGCACTGCCGGCATCGGGGCCGAGCAAGCCGTAGTTCCAGTAGTACCCCGGTTCGCCGCCCATCCCCGGGATCAGCCACTTGATCGCCACCTCTGATGCGAGCGGTCCGCCCACCAGCAGGCCGACGCCCGTGAATCGACCGGCGCGATCCTCTGAACCGCGTGCACGCAGCAGCAGCACCAGGCCGTAGGCCGCCACCATGAGGCCGAGGTCTTCCTTGGTGCAGCACAGAAGGACGGCTGCGAGTGCCACCGTGCCGTACTTCCGAGCCAGGCCTCGCTCCAGCATCAGCAAGGTCAGGGGGACCGCGAAGGCGACCTCGTGGAACCCGACCCGTGAGGCGACCAGGAGCGGCCACCCCAGCGCGTAGACGAGGCCAGCCAGGTCGGCGGCACGACGGGCGGTCCTGGGCTCTGCGGCGGCGAAGCAGTGGACGGTGATCCGTCGGATCAGTGGCACTCCGGCCGCGAAGAGCAGAGCCTGGCCGATGATCAGCGAGCGGGGATCGTCCCAGATCCAGTACAGCGGTGCGAGCAGAGCCAGGATCGGGGAAAAATGGTCACCCAACAGAGAGAAGCCCGGCGGGAACTCGTGGTGGTAGCTCTTCAACGACGAGACGGGCAGCCCGAAGTGGGCGTATCCGCGCACGCCCTGGTCGAAGATGCCGAGATCGAAGCCGCCGAGCGACGCGGACGTCCAGCCCTGCATGCCGATAGCGCACATGACGGTGAAGCAGAGGACGCTGAGCATCGCGGTGCGCCGGGCTGGCGTGAGACCGACGATCCAGGAGGGCTTCCGGTCACCCTGCGCAGCGGCAAGCGGCGGCAGCGCGGATTCCGTCTGAGTGGTCACGTCAGACCTGATTCGTCAGCGCGGCATCATGATCGGTCCTGCTGGCCGGGAGGCCTCGGTCTTCTCCGGAGCCGTTGCCGACCGGACGCCACGCACGGTACAGGCGCAGCCCCACGACGACGAGAACGGCGATGCCCAGAGGCGGGTAGATCGAGCCGGGTAGTTGCCAGTACCAGGCGACATCGCGTCCCCATCGGTGGGGCGGTATCCACATGGCGTGGGAGAGGAAGACCGCCAGCGTGATGCCGAGCAGCACCCGCCGCGCCGTGCTCCTGGCCTCCACGGCCAGCAGCGCGATGAGAGGGATGCACCAGACCCAGTGGTGGGTCCAGCTGATCGGCGAGATCAGCAGCGCGGTGAACGCGGTGCAGACAGCGCCCCAGGCGTCGGCCCGGCGCAGCACCCGTGCGGAGCGCCCGGCCAGGACGGCCACCGCGAGTCCGAGCGTCCCGACGAGAGCGGAGGCGGCGAGCCCGACCAGACCCGGGTCGTTGACGTCGAGGAGTCGACAGACGGCGCCCCGGAGCGACTGGTTGTCCATGAGGACCGTGACGCCTACCCGGCTCGGGTCCCAGAGGTAATTGGTCCAGAAGCCGAAGGAGGCGTCGGGCAGCACGAGCCAGCCGATCAGACCGGCCGCCAGGAACGTGCCTCCTGAGACCAGTGCGGCTCTGATGCGTCCGGTGAGGAGCAGGTATACGGCGAACAGGCCTGGAGTGATCTTGATGGCGGTGGCCAGGCCGATGCCCACGCCCTTGAACCGGCTCCGGTCCGGCCGGGTCAGGTCCCAGAGAACCAGGCAGAGGATGCCGAGGTTGACCTGGCCGTACTGGAAGGTGGTGTACACCGGCTCCAGCCAGACGCTGAGGCCCGTCGCGAGAAGGACGGCGGCCGAACGGTGACGTGCGCGGGGCCACCCGATCAGGCGGAGGGAAAGGTGCACGGCCACGGCGAGCAGGGCGAGGTTGAGGAGCATCACCAGAACCCGCAGCGTGCTCACGTCGAACCAGGTGCTCGGCACGAAGAGCATCGCGGCGAAAGGCGGGTAGGTGGCCGGCAGGTCCCACCCGGGCACTCGCATCGCGTACAGGTCCTCGCCATGGACGACCGCGGCGCCCTCGGCTCGGTAGACGATCATGTCGACCATCGTCGCCCCGTGGAAGTGACGTACGACGGCGAACACCGCCAGTGACGCCACTGCGACACAAGCCGCAACCACGGTCCAAGGTGTCGATCTTGCGGGGCCGGAGGTACCGATGCGTTGATCCATATCTGCCTGCCGTACCCACCGTTTCAGATCGAACTCGCGCACCGCGATGGCACCCCGTTGAGATAGACCAGATCGTTTCCCTCATCAGCGTCTGGGCCCGACCACGATAACCGACCCCTAACGGCCGACCCCGACCTCTCCGGGGACCGCGCCTACACCCACGCCCGCGCAGAGACCTTCCACCAGCCCGTACGCGCGCTCGGCTGGGAACCCGTCCTGGACTACCGCACCGACATGATCCGCAAGCTTCCCTGGCGCCCGGCCTCGTCCAGCTCGCCCGGAATGGTGGCCGCCGTGAAGACGCCGCTGCTCCTCTGGGCGGTGAACCGCACCTCATCAGCGACGTGAGCAGGGAAACTGACGGTCTTGCCGTGGAAGTCCAGATTCACCGTCTGCGCGTCCACGGTTACGTTCCACTGGATGGGCAAGCGCCTCTGCACCTTGGTCTCAGGCGTGATCTCGTCCAGCCGCTCCAGGTCCAGCAGGTGCCCTCGGAGTGCAGGCGCGTTCAGTGAGACCCCCTGGGTAACGACCGCCGCCACTGCGCTGTCGACGTCGATCTTCGACGACAAGTCGGCAACCAGTTCTGCCAGGGTGCCGCGGACCTGTTGTTGCACCTCTTCGCTGCCCGTGAAGCCCATCGGCAAGCCACCCCGGTACCTGACGTCCGACTCAACCACCTTCTGAACGGCCTCGTACAGCACGTTCGCCCAAAGGATCGGGTGCACCCCGATGGTCAAGTGCAGCGATGCCTCATCAGTGGAGGTTCCGGCGTGCACCGTGCCTCGCGGCAGGTACAGCAGATCCCCAGCCTTCAGCTCGAACTCCGATACCAGGGCAGGGGTCGGCTGATCACGGTCGTACGGCTGGCTGCGAAGCGGCAACGGCAGCGGGGAGTCGAAGAGCTGCCAGCGATTGGTCCCGTGCACCTGAACGATGAAGACGTCGTGCATGTCGTAGTGTGATGCGAACCCCCTGGCACTGGCCGGCGTCAGGTAGGAGTTGACCTGGATTCGGGCACCGATCTCGGACCCAAGCGACCGTGTCAGGCGGTTTATCGCCGGAAACCGGTCCTGGATCGAGTTCATGACGACCGTCGCGCCCGCACGGTATCGCGAGTAGACAGCCTCCAGGGCAGTGTAAGAGCTACCCGATCCCAGCTCCGAGACGGGCGTCTCCTTACCGTCCTGTACGACGCGCAAATGCTCCAGGTTGCTCCCCGACAAATTGAGAGAATGATCGTAGTCGGCGAGCGTCACCAGTTCCGAGAAGTACTCACGATCCTCTCGTTGCACGAGCAGAGGCTTTCGCTCCCAGTTCTCTTGCTGGAACTGCGAGAAGTTCATCGGGTAAAGAAGTCGCGCAAGCCAGAAGTACAGGTTTTCCTCTTCCTTCGCGCCGATGGAGCGCAAGGAATCATTCATTTCTTTCCCCTTTCGCGACTACCACTGTCGGCCACTCGATGGCCACCTGGAGATATTCCCGAAGTGACTCAGAAGCCTCGAAAGGCGCTACATCCAGGCGGCCGTGCGTCACAGGGTTGACGCACCGTGTCCACCTCTGGAACATTGAGCCACCCTTTGGGGCTACTCAGCTTGCAGCACAAGGCTCGTGCGCATACGTCTCAATGACCTTCGGGCGGCACCCGCCGGCAAGCTCCGGCCTGCGACATGTGAGGCCCATCACGTTTGACGACGAATTGATGTGAATGGATCGGCGCCAAGCTCACTCAAGGCGCGTAAACCGGAAATTCCCTGAGAGGTCGAAGGTGAATTGCTGATTGACATGCCTGGCATTCTGGCCCTTAGCTTGATTCCGGGCGGCCGATTGGCGCCCCGAACCTAAATCAGGAGTTGGGAGAATCATGGCAACGTCGCTCAATCCCGAGGACATCACGGTCGTGTAATCCGCCGGCGCTGGAGCTTCGGCTCACGACCGCAGCCACGGCAAGTACGACGACCAGGACAGCAATGACAGCGGTCTGCAGGACGCCTACCAGCGTGCGCTCGGCAACTACACCGGCCCTGTCGACGACAACGACTGATTCGCGGCTTCCACTAGCGCGGATAGAAGTGTCGTAGCGTAATTCCGAACGACCCCATGGGTGGTGCCGCCCCGCGGCCGCACCACCCATGGGAGTCGCTGGTGCCATGTGAGAAGCACTGGAACGGCTCGGTCCGGTGCGATCAGGTTTCAGCCCAGTGGGTCCAACCCAGCCTCGTAGACCGCGATCACCAGCTGGGTCCGGTCCCGGGCCCCCAGTTTGGTGAGCAACCGACTGACGTGGATCTTGACTGTGCCGACGCTCAGGAAGAGCTGATCGGCGATCTCCGCGTTGGACAGGCCCCGAGCAACGAGGAGAAGAATCTCCAACTCTCGTGCCGTGACTCCCGTCGGCTGACGCCGGGGCGGACCTGCAGCCGGCCGGGCCGTGTACTCCTCGATCAGCCGCCGCGTGACGCGGGGAGTCAGCAGTGACTCCCCGGCCGCCAGTACACGGATCGCGTTGATCAACTCCTGTGGCGGCGTGTCCTTCAGCAGAAAGCCGCTGGCCCCGGCCTTCAGCCCCTCGAAGGCATACTCATCGAGGTCGAAGGTGGTCACGATGAGTACCCGCACACGAGCCGGCGAGAGGCCGGCGAACAACCTGCGGGTGGCGTCGATGCCGTTGAGTACCGGCATCTGTACATCCATCAACACGACGTCAGGCTGTTCGGTCCGCACCAGGGCGACCGCTTCCTCACCCGTCCGTGCCTCCCCGACCACCTTCAGGTCCGGAGCAGAGTTGACCATCAGACGGAAGCCTGCCCTGACCAGTTCCTCATCGTCTGCGATCAGTACCCGTGTCATGCAGCTCTCCGGACACTGTGCGTGCGGCGAGACCGGATCCGCGTGTACGCCACCGTTACTGGCCCCCATCCGCGTCCAGCTCGGCCATGGCCTTGATAGGCAGGCTCGCTGTCAGACGGAAACCGGCCGGCAACACCGTTCCGGCGGTCATGCACCCGCCGTACAACGCGACCCGTTCCTGGACCCCCACCAGCCCGTGTCCCTTGGTGAGCTGACCGCAGCCGGCCCCTGCACCTCGATCAAGGATCTCAACCACGACTTCGTTCTCACGATAGGTGACGGTCACACCTGCCCAATCGGTGTTGGCATGCTTGATGACGTTGGTCAGTCCCTCCTGTGCGATGCGAAAGGCTGCAAGGTCAATCCCGCGCGTCAACTGGCAAGGATCCCCTTCGGTGGTCACCTGGACCTTGACCCCGGCGAGTTGAGCCTCCTCAACCAGCCTCGGGAGGTCAGCCAGGCCCCCCGCTGTGAACTCCGCCTCCTCGCCGTCCCGCAGGACGCCGAGTAGCAGGCGAAGCTCGCGCAGAGCCGTACGACTCGTGTCCTGCACCGCTGCCAGGCACACAGCCGCCTCTTCGGGCTGGGTGGCGATGATATGGCGAGCGACTCCGGACTGGATCGCGATGATGCTCAGGCTGTGTGAGGTGACCCCCGGATTGTGGACACAGGGGTTTACGCCGCGAGTGAGAGTTTAGCCGTCGTGCGTTGCTGTTGTTCGAACTCCATCGGGGAGAG